>JAXGTD010000103.1:0-15776 GCA_040775095.1 Chromatiaceae bacterium
ACAGAGGAAGCCAGCAGAGATGGTTACGAGTAATCCTTTCGCCGAACTCTCGTCGTATATTCCGGTCGCCGTCATGCAGGGGTGGGTGATCCTGATGGTCATCTTCGTCATCGGCGGCACCGTACTCGACATGATCCACAAAGGCAGCGCCAAGTATTTCTTCGAGAACGCCAAGAGGGCGCAGAAGAGTGCCAAGCGCACGGTGAGCGGCGGCGAGAAGGTGTCGATGGCCGTGCAGACAGTGGCCAGCGAGGTGTTGACATCGTCGGAGTTCGCCAATCCCCGTCGTCGGGTATCCCACCTGTTCACGATGTACGGGTTCATCATTTTTCTTGTCACGAGCGTCGTCCTGATCTATTCCCTGCCGGCCTCGGCCGAGCCGACCGAGACGCTGGTGCCGATGCTGTGGCACATCGGTGCCCTGATGGTCTGCATCGGTGGCTACTGGTTCTGGTTCTTTATCCGCGCCGATGTCTTTGCCGAGGGCAAGCCCTGGTACCACCTGGTGCGCGCCGACATGTTCATCGTGTCGCTGCTGGCCACGGCCACCTTCGGGTTGATCTGGTCGTTCGTGCAGTCCGGTGGCGCGAGTGGCCTGAGCACGTTCTTCTTCGTGCTCTTCGCCGCTTCCGCGACCTTCCTGTTCAGCACCGTACTGTGGTCCAAGTTTGCGCACATGTTCTTCAAGCCGGCCGCGGCCTTCCAGAAGCGTGTGATCAAGGCCGACGAGTCGCGCGAGAACCTGCCCGCCGAGTACGACCTGACCGATCCCCAGGTCCAGGCTAAGTATCCGGATATCCCCGAGTACATGGGCAAGAATCCACCCAACATGGGGCTTGGCATCAAGCGTGAAGCTCCGAATCACTACTGATGTCGATGCATTGAGTCGAATCACGAAGAGAGGAACAGAAAATGCCAACTTTCGTCTATATGACCCGCTGCGATGGCTGTGGGCAATGCGTTGATATCTGCCCGTCGGACATCATGCACATCGACACCACGGTGCGGCGCGCCTACAACATCGAGCCGAACATGTGCTGGGAGTGCTACTCCTGCGTCAAGGCCTGCCCGCATCAGGCGATCGACGTTCGCGGCTACGCCGACTTCGCCCCGCTGGGCCACTCCGTGCGCGTGAAGCGCGACGAGGA
The DNA here is from genome assembly GCA_040775095.1 of Chromatiaceae bacterium. Taxonomy (GTDB): domain Bacteria; phylum Pseudomonadota; class Gammaproteobacteria; order Chromatiales; family Chromatiaceae; genus JAXGTD01. Next base: position 1,149 of record JAXGTD010000103.1, read on the forward strand.
GAAGGGTGTCATCGCCTGGAGAATCAAGTTCCGCAACGGCCAGAAGGACATGGATCTGCTCGCGCCGATCACGACCAAGCCCTGGGGGAAGCATATCCCGCAGCTTCGCGACGTGCCCGCGCCGACCAAAGAGCAGCGTGACAGCCAATTGCTGTACAACGAGCCCAAATACATTCGTTTCGATGAGGGTGGTCTCCACACTCTCGAGTCGAATGGTCTCAAGATGGTAGTTGGGGTGGAGGGCTACTAAAAATGGCTTACAAGACAATCGTAGAAGACAACATCGACGTCCTGGTTGCAGGTGCTGGTCTCGGTGGTACCGGTGCGGCCTTCGAGGCCAGATACTGGGGACAGGACAAGAAGATCGTCATCGCCGAAAAGGCGAACATCGACCGCTCGGGCGCCGTGGCGCAGGGCCTGTACGCGATCAACTGTTACATGGGTACCCGCTTCGGTGAGAACAATCCCGAAGACCACGTCCGCTACGCGCGTATCGACCTGATGGGCATGGTGCGCGAAGACCTGCTGTTCGACATGGCGCGTCACGTCGACTCCGCGGTGCACCAGTTCGAGGAGTGGGGTCTGCCGCTGATGCGTAACCCCAAGACCGGCGCCTACCAGCGTGAAGGTCGCTGGCAGATCATGATTCACGGTGAGTCCTACAAGCCGATCGTCGCGGAAGCCGCGAAGAAGTCGGCAGACAAGGTCTTCAACCGCGTCTGCGTTACCCACCTGCTGATGGACGAGAGCAAGCCCAACCGCGTCGCTGGCGCCGTGGGCTTCAACGTGCGCACCGGCAACTACCACGTCTTCAAGTCCAAGACCGTGATCGTGGGTGCCGGCGGCGCCTCCAACATCTACAAGCCGCGCTCTGTCGGTGAGGGTGCCGGCCGCGTCTGGTACGCACCCTGGTCCTCCGGTTCCGCCTACGGTCTGCTGATCGACGCCGGTGCCAAGATGACCCAGATGGAAAACCGCATCGTGCTGGCCCGCTTCAAGGACGGCTACGGTCCGGTGGGCGCCTACTTCCTGCACCTCAAGACCTACACGCAGAATGGTCTGGGCGAAGAGTACGAGTCGAAGTGGTTCCCGGCGCTGGAGGAAATGGTCGGTAAGCGCTACCTGGATGTGGAAGCCTCTCACCGCACCCATCGTCCCATCCCGACCTGTCTGCGTAACCACGCCTTCATCTCCGAGGTAAACGCCGGCCGTGGTCCGATCCACATGGTGACGATGCACTCCTTCCAGGACCCGCATCTGGAAGAGATCGGCTGGCACAACTTCCTGGGTATGACCGTTGGCCAGGCCGTTCTGTGGGCGGCGACCGACGTCAACCCGAAGGAGGAGAATCCGGAGCTGACCACGTCCGAGCCGTACGTCATGGGCTCGCATGCCACCGGCTGCGGCGCATGGTGCTCCGGGCCGGAGGATCTCTCCCCGCCGGAGTATTTCTGGGGCTACAACCGCATGACCACCGTCGAGGGCCTTTTCGGCGCCGGTGACGCGGTCGGCGGCACGCCGCACGCGTTCTCTTCCGGCTCCTTCACCGAAGGGCGACTCGCGGCCAAGGCGGCCTGCAAGTACATCGATGACGGAAAGGCCGAGGGCATTCGCGTCTCCGACGAGCAGATCAATCGCCGCAAGGAAGAGGTCTACAAGCCGATGGAGCATTACAAGATCTATCGGAACGAGATCACCGCGGGCAGCGTCAACCCCAACTACATCAACCCGCGCCAGGGTCTGGATCGGCTGCAGAAGCTGATGGACGAGTACGCCGGTGGCGTGACCGTCAGCTACATGACCAACGAGAAGTTGCTGCACATCGGTCTGAAGAAGATGAAGATCCTGGAAGAGGATCTGGAGAAGGTCGCCGCGGAGAATATCCACGAGCTGCTGCGCGCCTGGGAGCTGAAGCACCGTCACCTGACCTCCGAGGCGGTCTTCCACCACACGTTGTTCCGCAAGGAAACCCGCTGGCCGGGCTACTACTATCGCGGTGACCACATGCTGGTGGACGACGAGAATTGGCACGTGCTGACCGTTTCGCGTCGTGACCCGAAGACCGGTGAGTACACGATGGAAAAGGCGCCGTGCTACCATCTGGTGGATGAGAAGGCGCAGTAGTAAGGAGACAAGGGTGCCTCAAGCGACTTGAGGCACCCACGAAAAGGTCAACATGTGCTTGTGTTGATCTTTTTTTATGGCCCGAGCCAAACGGGACTGGCCGCAGCGTAGAGAATTTCAGATGAACATCATCGACAACACCGACCAAGAGATCCTGGCGGTCGCCGATCCCTGGTGGGATGAGCTGGTCGAATATTCCAATAAGGGCCAGTACGGAAAATTCATCAGGAATTTTGCTTACTCCCTGATGCAAGGTCTCAATGAAGTCGAGGTGGGAAGGCAGTTCTCCCATAGCGATTTGGCGCGGAATCTGTCGAAGGATCGGGACTTCCTCGGCATCATCCGGCGGGGTGAGCACGTCACGGTCCTGTATCGGGTGCGCAACACCCAGAAGCCGGGTGAATGGCTGGGGAGGCTCGTGCTTGGCTACGAGAAGGGCCAGATCAAGATCTTTGGCGCATCGGTTTTCTAAGTGACCATGAAAGAGACTGTCCAAGTCAACAAGTTCGTCGAGCTCACTTACAAGGTGATCGATGAGAATACCGGGAGCGTCCTGACCGCGGTAGAGTTTCCGCTGGGTTATGTCCACGGCGCCAATGAAGTCCTGGCTCCGCAGGTCATGGCCGAGCTGGAAGGCAAATCCGTCGGTGATATCATCGAAGTACCCATCGACTGCAGCAAGATCTATGGCCCTCGTGACGAATCCCTGGTGATCACCGATTACATCGAAAATGTTCCAGAGGAATATCGTCAGGTCGGAACGGCCATCCTGATGGAGAACGACCAAGGCAAGACCAAGAGCTTCCTGGTCACCCGCGTAGACGAAAACACCCTGACGATCGACGGCAACAATCCCCTCTGCGGCAGGCAGGTGATCTTCAAGCTCGAGATCCTGACTGTCCGCGATGCCACCGGCGAAGAGATCGAGGCGGGAGGGAAGATCGATCCAGGGCCCGAGGTCGGCGGCAAGACGGTGCCGATCTAGACTTCACCAATATGGCGCCATTTTTTCGTCTTGGAGAATGGCAAGGCAACGGTGTCGGGATAGTGAGCAACTGCAGTGTCCTGCAGCGGCGATCCCGCGATTTCAGCGAGAGGTGAACGATGAGCGAGCAGAAGCAAAGCAAGCCGAAGATCCCAGACGGCCATACCCGCTATGTGACGACCCGTCAGAAAGCACCCAACGAGCAGGGCTTCGTTGGGTACGACACCATTTGGGAGCCGTGGCAGAAGGAAGCCCCGTACGCCACCCCAAAGAAGCCCTAAGGAGACGCCGATCCAATGCCCTCGTGGTATTGGATCGGCTCGCCAGCCGATAAAAGGCGGCTTCCGGTTCGCTCGATGTTCGGTTGCTCCGGTGACTGAGCATGTCGGGCACTCCCGGGGGGCCGGATAGGAGACGCGATCACCCCGCGTCCGCACAGAGTGTCCGGCAACGCAAACCCGCGCGGAGCGCGGGAGCTTGTAGCTCTCCGTTCGGCCCCGGAAAGGACTGTTGGGTGTCCTCGGAAGGGGACATTGAAGGCTCAAGACGCCCGGGCGGTGTGCGGACCGACCGCGTCTTTTTGCGCGCGTGGGCGCGTGAAGATGCAGGCGCCCGGATACCGCGCGATCCCAGCGCCGTCAGCCGAATGGATCCGGGATCGTACAAGGTCCCCAGGAGGCGTGCACGGCTGGCAAGTAGAGGACCGCGTGCTGACTCTGGCAGGATGAGTCAGGCCGCGCTCTCTCGCGGCCCCCCTGGCGGTCCGGTGGGGTCTTGCCGGTATCACAATTTTCCGAATAGGACTGACGATGGACCTGCAACTGAATCCAGCGAAATTCGAAGAACGTCAAGCCATTCTCGTCTATGAGCTCGCCAAGACCATTCAGGTCAAGTTGGCCGAAGCGGGTCTGGAGAGAGAGCAAGTCAATGAGCTCACCACCGCGTTGGCATTCAGCGTCACCTGCATGATTGATGGCATCTCCGGGATCGAGTCGGACGGAATCGAGGTCCAACCCTATCTCACCTTCCAGATCGATGACGAGCTCGTCCACTGTGGCGAGAATTCATTCATGCACGAGCTGATCTACGAGGTGGTGGGTAAGCTCATCGGCGACTGACGGCGCCGCTTTAGCCGATTTGACCTGTTGGGAAAAGCAGCCCGGCGGGCATCGTGATGGCGCTCTGCAACCTCGTGATCGTTGTCGAAAGGCACCAGTGGCCGCTGGTGTACAAGAGAATTGTCAGATCGCTTTCGACGCCACCGTGTTTGACGCGGCGCTCGCGGTGCATCGGTGGGCGAGCGCCGGAACCGCGGGCCGACTTCAGGCCCGCTGCCACAACCGGCGCGAGTGCTCCCCGCCTCGCGCGAAGGGCCTGCGCCAAATACGCCGACGTGGCGCTGGAACCAAGCGAAAAGGCGGTGACGATTCCCCCCGCGGGCCGTTCCCCGGCCTGGCGCCTTGGGGCGCTCTGAGGAGGCAGGGTCTGTTGCTTCGGGGTGTGCGGTGAGCTGACCGGACCTCGGCCAGCAGGAGGGTCGGGGCGTTGATCGGCTCGGGCATCCGTGGTGACCGGCGCGGCAGGTCCCCAGACAGGGGGTTGCGCCTCCGCGTTGTGGGTCACTTGGAGGCGCGGTCTTTCCCGAACCGTAGCCTGACCCGGGATTCGCCTCCCGGACGCCGTGGGCTTGATGGCCTATTCCCGATCGCAGGGCGGCTGGCAGCCGGCCAACCTCGGCGAGCCCGGATCATCGGAAATCACGGGGCCAACCATCCTCTGGCGGGAAACTCCCCGGAATCGACGTTATCCTTCAGCAGAGAGGTCGAGGGGCCGTCGGCGTTGTCGGCCGGCTCGAACAGCGGGATTGCCGGAGGGTTGCCGAAGTTGCCTATCATCGAGTCGATCGTCTCTCAACATGCGGAAGAGGCCGCCTTTCTCTGGCTGCTTCGCGATGCCGCTGTGGCCGCGCCGCACTATTCGCTGCAGGACCTGGCGGAGCTTGACGAGCGCGTGGAGGCGCACATCGACGGGCTGCGCGTTGCCGGAAGTGCCGGCTGGGCCTTCTGCGTCGAGGGACTGGCGTCGGAGGAGTCGGGCGAGGTCTTTGCCGCAGCCGTGATTGCGTTGGAAGGAGAGCACTTCGGTCGCATCCAGGAGGTCTATCGGGCGGTATTGGCGGCACCGGAGAGCGCGCGCGGACTGGTCGCGGCCTTGGGCTGGATCACCCCCGAGCGACTCCATGGCAAGGTTGCCGGGCTGTTGTCGTCGGAGTCGCCGTTGTGGCGGCGCATCGGTATCGGAGCCTGCGCGGCCCATCGGGTCGATTGCGGGGATCATCTCGCCGAGGCGATCGAGGACGTTGACCCGGCACTGCGGGCCCGGGCGTTGCGGGCCGCCGGCGAGATTGCCAGGCTGGATCTGCTGCCACGGATTCGACGCCAGATCGCATCCGCGCACCCGCAATGCGCCTTTTGGGCGGCGTGGTCCGCGTTGCTGCTCGGAGACCGCGGCGACGCCCTGGCCGCCTTGAAGCGCCTTGCCGTCTCCGAGCCGGCCTGTTCGGAACGGGCACTGCAAACGCTGTTGCGCGCGCTGCCGCCGCGGGAGGCTCAGGGATGGCTCAAGGGGCTGGCCCATGACTCGACGCGCCTGCGCGACCTGATCAGGGCGTGCGGGATTGCGGGAGACCCGGTCTATGTTCCATGGCTGATCAAGCAGATGTTCGCGGCGCCCGTCTGGGCCCGGGTCGCCGGTGAATCCTTCAGTCTGATCACCGGCGTCGATCTGGCCGCCGCGGATCTGGATGGCGAGCGGCCAGCCGATTTTGAGTCGGGGCCAAGCGAGCGTCCAGAGGATCAGGATGTCGCAATGGATCCGGATGACGACCTACCCTGGCCAGACCCCAAGCGACTCCAGGCATGGTGGGGCGAAAACGCCGCGCGATTCGATCCGGGCTCGCGCCACCTCGCCGGCAAACCCGTCAGCGAAGGCCATTGCCGCGATGTCCTCCGTCACGGCCTGCAGCGGCAGCGCATCGGCGCGGCGTTGGAACTGGCGCTGATGCACCCGCGCGAGCCGCTGTTCGAGACCCGTGCCCCGGCCCGGAGGCAGCAGTCGCAACTTGGCAATGCCGCTGCAGACCCTGCGCGTTAGGCCGTCGTCGAGTTGGTACTGCTCGCCCCGTGCCCGGCCGGCGTCGAAGCGAACGAGCAGGTTGCCGTTCCGTTCGCGGTCGATGTATTCCCTATACCCTGGACGAATGGGGATCGCTGGAGGGTGTGACCTGACGCCATCCGGGGACCTGATGCCGATGACGACCTTGCGTTTGTCGGTCGCTCATGCGGCGCTGCCTCGGACCATGCCCTCGGCAGCGTCCAGCGGTTGCGTGCGGCTCGACGGCCGCGCGCCAGAGCGGCTATCTGCAAGCCTTGCTTAGCGCGAGCAGGCTTGTGGCGAGCGGGCTGCGACGCAGCGAGAGCGCGTGGCGCAGATGATGGGCCGCCGCGTCGGCGTCGCCGTCAGCCAGGCGTGAGAGGCCGCGGACGAGGACCGCGTCGGCCGCGTGCTCGATTTGCCGCAGCCGGGCGAGATCGATGCCGCAGCGACGACAGGTGGGAGCGTCGTCGAGGCGGGCGCGGCAGTTGGGGCAGCGGTCCATCAGGACTCCAGATAGAAGATCAGATCGGTGAGCTGTTCTACCGCTTGCCGCAAGGCCGACTCATCACCGCTGTCGACCGCATCACGCACGGCCTCGATGTGGTCCACGAGGTCTTCCTTGTCCTCGCTGCCAGCCTGGTCCATGAGACGCTCGGCCTTTTCGATCAGCGCCTTGGCCTGAACGGCCTCGCGCTGTTCGTTGCCGATTGCTTCCGCTTCGCCCTCAATCAGAGCGCCGAGACGCTCGCGTGCCGCGGACATCTGTTCTTGCTCGAAACGAGCGGTGGCGTTGTCGATGGTGATGTGCTTTTCGAGCCCGGTGCGCTTTTCGCGCGACGTCACCTTGAGGATGCCGTTGACGTCGAGCGAGAACGTGGTGACGATGGTGTTGCCCGCTGGAACATCGCTCAGCCCTTCGATGCGGAACGACCCGATCTCGGAGTTGTTGAGCGCGTCCGGATCCTCGCCCTGGTAGACCCGGACATCGATGGCGGGCTGGCCGTCGTCGATGGTCTGGAATGCCTCGCTCTTGGTCACCGGGATCGGGGTGTTCTTGCGGATCAGCGGGATGAAGCAGTAGGGATACGGCTGGCCGTTGAGGAGGCTCAGCGCGCTGGTGCCAAAGGTGTAGGGCGTGATGTCGACCAGAACCTTGGAGACCTTCTCGCCAGCGATCACGGCGGCCTGGATGGCGGCCCCGGCGGCGACACAGAGGTCTGGATTGAGCTCATTGCGGGGTTGCATGCCGAGCAGTTCCTCGAGTCGTTGCTGGATCATTGGGGTACGCGTTGCACCGCCCACCAACAGCACCTCGCTGAGATCCGCGATGGCGAGTCCGGCGCCTTCCAGCGCGGTATGCACCGCATCCAGGGTCTCTTCGATGAATGGGCCAATCATTTCCTCGTAGTCGCCGCGGTCCAGCTCGAGGGACAGATGCACCGGCTTGCCGTCTTGCTCGAGCAGATACTCCTCCTCGACGTTGGCGAAGGGTGCATCGCTGAGCGCGATCTTGGCGGCCTCCGCCACGCGGCCGATGCGGGCCATCGCCACGGCATTCTCGGTGGGGTCGGCGCCCTGGTCGCGCAGGCGGGCGACGAGATGCTCGACGATCCTGGCGTCGAAGTCGTCTCCGCCCAGGTGGTTGTTACCGTGGCTGGCGAGCACCTCCGTGACGTCCTTGGCCAGTCGTACCACGGAGACATCGAAGGTGCCGCCGCCGAGGTCGTACACCAGGATGTTTTTCGCCTCACCGTGCTCGACCTCGTAGGCCAACGCGGCGGCGGTGGGCTCGTTGATGATCCGTGCGACCTCCAATCCTGCCAATGCGCCGGCATCGCGCGTCGCCTGGCGCTGGGCGTCGGAGAAGTAGGCTGGGACCGTGATGACGGCCTTCGTGATGGTCTCGCCGAGTTGCTCCTCGGCCGCATGCTTGAGCCGCCGCAGGATCAGCGCTGAGATCTCCTGGGGGCTGTAGGCCGTGGCGCCGATGGAGAGCATGGTGTCCTCGCCCATGTGCCGTTTGACGGAGCGGATGGTCCGCTCCGGGTGCAGGGCATATTGATTGCGGGCGGAGTGACCCACTAGGAGCGCGCCGTCGTCGGCCAGTCCGACGACGGACGGCATGATCTCACCGCCGTCGACGGGTAGGATGCGCGCGCGCCCGTCCTTGACGACTGCAACCTCGGAGTTGGTGGTGCCGAGGTCGATGCCGATGATGGTTTCGTTCATGGTTTGTGGTTGCAAGATGTTGGAATGCAGGAAGAACGCTGTTTGAGAAAGAACGCGTTGCCGCACCGGGGTGCCGCGTCAGTCCATGGCGTGCTTGTTGACGATCACCTCGGCGAGCCGCAACAACCGGTCACCGCGTAGATAGCCGGTACGGGTCTCGTCGACGACGCGATTGGCAGGCTGAGCTGGATCCTCGACGGTGTCCACGGCGCGCATGACGAGAGGATCGAAGGGCTGGCCAATGCTCGTGATGGGATGGACATTGCGCCGGGCGAGGCTTTCGTCGAGACGGCGCAGGTTCATCGCCATGCCGTCCGCCATATGCTCGACGAACGCCTTCGCACCGCCGCGTCGCGCCAGCCAACCGGGGCGATAGCCCGCGGCATGCGCCTGCCCCGGGAGCAGGCGGTCGCGCAGATCGATGAGCTCGAGCAGCAGCGCGCGCTCTGCCTCGGCGATGCCGGTCTGCTCGCGGCGACGCTGCTCGGCCAACTCTGCGCGCAGTTGGGCATTGGCCTGCTGTAACGCGTCGAACAACTCGCGGAACTGCTCCAGCGCGCCCTTGATCTGGCGCGACTCCAGCTTGACCTCGTTCTTCAGAGCGGCCAACTCCGAGAACAATGTGAACAGGTCCGGGATGTCGGGTGCGTCATCGGTCGCCGCGACGGCGTCCAGGTCGGCGTCGTCGAGCCCATTCAGCCAGGCGCGCAGATCGTCGAGCAGCCGATTCCTGTCGAGATCCAGGCTCACGATTCGCCCCGCAGTAGGGATTTCAGGCTCTCGAGGCTCGGGCGCCGGGGTGGGCCCGCCGGTGCAGCCCGTTGGAGTATGTCCTCTGGGGTCGGAGGTGTGGTATCGAACAGGGCGAAAGCGACTCGGTCGCGATGGGTGCGGATCTTCTCATAGGCGCCGCGCAGGGTCTGGAATTGCATCGGGTCTTGATCGGGTGGCGAGCGGCGGATGCCGGCCAGATAGGCGGCCTCGATGGCTCGGTCGTCGGCATCGTCGGAGACCCCGAGGATGAGATATGGGTCAGTCATCTGGGCATTTCGGTTCATGTGTCTTTGTCCGGATCGAAGAGATCGAACAGTTCGGGCTGGTCATTGCGGTTTCGCATCCGCGGATTGTTTGGACCGGGGCGTGGCTTCGATCGGGGGCCGCCTCGCCTTGGGCCAGGCGCGTCGCCGGACGGATCGAAATCACCGCTGGGATCGGTCGTGATCGACTCGATCAGCTCACGGAACCGGGCCGCGCCGAGGGAGTCTCGCAGCTGCCTTAGCGCCAATCCCATGGGATGATTCGTCTCCAGCAGCGCCTCGATGCCGGGCACCCCGAGTGAGCCGATGAGCTGCTCGAACATGGCGATGGGGCCGAGGTCTAGCACCTCGTCCTCGTCCATGCCAAAGGGATTAATGAATCCCCCGCGCCGTTCGAATGGAGAGCTGAAGCTCTCCCGCAGCTCGGTCAACCGGTGCAGCACACGTGTGTCGCCCAGATCGCGTGCCCGATCGATGGCATCCTCGAGACGTCGCAGCTCCGTGCGGCTCGGGCGCTGGAACGGATGATCCGCGTGGGCGGCCTCGACGGCATGGAGCTCAAACACGGGCTCGCCTTTCCATCGCTTCAGTGCGGCCTCGGCGAATGCGCGGCGGACGCTCTCGAGCCTGGCGCGCAGCAGGGTCTCGCAGGCCGATTCACACTGCGCCTTGTCCAGAGGAAGGATCGCCGACGCCCGCAGGGGCTTGGCAAAGAGCTCGCCGATCTCCAGCGGTAGCATGCCGCCGCCGTCGAGGTACAGGCGCAGTCGTTCCAGGAAGCCGCGCAAGTCGGCCAGGTCCGGACTCGGGAACCTAGCAAGCCCGAGCTGTCTGAGCAGGTCGCGCATGGGGCGCCGCTGATGGTGTGATTCCAGCCCGATGACCAGCCGGGCGGTCAGCCCATTGCCCAGCCGTTCGGCGATCCTGCGCAGCGCCTCGTTGCCGGCCTTGAGGTCTTGTTGCCGGGTTGCAAAGGCCGTGACCAGCTCGATCTGCTCGGTCTGCGCTTCACCCCGGACCCATTCGCGGGCCTCCTGTAGGGCCTTATGCGCGAGATCGGGGCGCCGGTTCACGAGGCTTTTGCGCGCATGGGCGAGATGCGCCGACACCAGGCGCAGCCGGACCCCGCTGTTGATCGGATCGATCGCGAGCATGGTCCGGGCAATCCCCGCGGCCTTTTTGAAGGCCCCGCCGGCGAGCGCGGTCTCGATGGCGACGGTGAGGACCTGCTTGTCCTCGGGCCAGCGTGTCTGCGCGTCCTTGAGCAGCGCGCGGGCCTCCTTGAGCGTCTTGGTCTTGATCCGGTAGCGGATCAGGCGCAGGTAGCTCTCCCGGTCGTCCGGGTCGAAGCTGAGGCTCCGTTCCAACTTCTCGGCGGCCTCTTCCGCAAGGTCGCGGGACTCGGTATTCCCGTCGCCGTGCCGGAGGAGGTCGAGCACGCGGTCGGGGCGTCGAAGCATCAGGGCGATGCGCAGGGCCGCGTCGCCATTTGACTGGGCCTTGGTCTGGGGTATCAGCGCGTCCGCGCAGTCCGTCCAGTCCTCCAGCATGTCCCAGGGGTCGTGGTCTCGTTCCGCACTCCAGGCGGCCAGCAGCCTGAAATCATCAGGGTTGATGGTGATGCGGCGGATCTCGTTGAGCCATCCCTGATTGTCCGGAAAGCCCGGCAGCAGCAACCGCAGCCCGCGCGAGTGGACCCACTCTTCGCCAAGCGGCTCGCGCTGGCGGTGCATGAGCCTGAGCAGCTCTTTGTGTGACACCGGATGGCCCAGGCGCTGGATCTCCTGCCAGAGCCGCTGCCGCTGCGTCGACCAGCCACGCAGTGCGCCGACCACCTGCCATGTCGCGCGGCCGGCGCCGCGCAGCGCCTCATCGATGCGCGACTCTGGGGCAAGGGCAAGCCTTGCCGCGTCGCGCAGGCGCACGAACGCGGACCCGTCGCCCACGCGCGCGAGCAGCCCTTCGGCCTCGCCTGGCGCATCGGGTAGCTTGAGCATGGCCCGAATGATCTGGACCAGATCGCGGTACGGCGAGCGAAATGGGATCGCGGCCAGGGATGCCGCCAACGCCGTGTCATCCTGTCCGGCGCAGAAGTTCGCGAGGATCGCCCGCGCGGCCGGTCCGTGCACGCGTACGCTGTCATCGTCGGGCAGCAGCTCCGCGATCGCGTCATTGCCGGCCAGATAATGGGCCGCCAGATGACGGTGCAGCACCGGTTGTGCACGCAGTTCCGGGCTACCCCGTAGTAGCCCCGCCAGCCTGTCGAGCTGGCCCAAATTCAGAAGCAGGACGGCGTGCTCGGGTGAGGCGGCGACCCCGTGCAGGGTTGCGCGGTTCTCCCACATCACCAGGGCCTCTTTCGCCATGCCCTTGGCCGCAAGCTGATCGGCGCGGGCCGCGTAGGCGGTCGCAAGACCGGCGGCGAGCGACGGATCGGCCGGGTTGTCCTTGAGCAACGCCTTGAAGGCGGCGACGGCCTCGCGGAGTCGGCCCGCGGACAGGTGTTCCCGCGCACCGTCGGGGTTGACCGGGGGCCGGGTCGAGTTGTTTGTCGAGGTTCGCTTGCGTTTCTTCGGCATGGGCAAAGTGGGCATAGGATGCGCGGGCCTGGGCCGCGCAGTATAGCCCCATCCTCCAGCCTGTAGGACTTGACGGAGCAATCCTCACGGGGCGGGCGCGTATGCGTCGTTGGCCGGGCATGACTCCAGGTAGACACTGATTCCGGCCATTCATCGGCGAATCAGCTCACAATCCGAGAAACGCGATTCCCGGGGTGCGCCATCCATGGTCCGCACGGGAAACACGATCGATCGGCGCTTCCTTGGCGCGGTCGTGATCTCCCCAAGCGCCCTTGCGCCTCTCTCACCGACGCCGCTCTCCTGGATGCGGAGACGCGCCGGAGCGGCATTGGTTTGGATCAGACGAGGATTTGCAAAGGCATCGGCGATCTGGACACCAGGTAAAGGCGCGGAGAGCGGGCACATCGGCGGGACCTCTTGGCCCTTTCACCGGCGGACAGCCCCTTGTGGGCCCTCATCAGCCGGGCCCTCTCGGGCTGGCGAGCGCTGCTCGGATCCTCGACAGGTCAGGGCGCGAGCAAGAGCACCTTGGTCTGGCTGGGGACGACACGACAGCCCGGGGCGTTGGTGTTGTTCTGCAGTGACACGCTGGTCAGGCGCGTCGCCGGCATGCCCTTGATCAGCACCGAGAAGGCACCGGTGAGATGCCGCGACGGGCCCATGACCGTGCCCGATGCGACCCCGGTTGCCAGGCCGGCATTGTCCCCATTGGTCAGGGGGATGGTGGTGCCCAGGTTGTGCGCGGGGGTGCCCATGAACAGGATATTCGGAACGTTGGGCACCGCCGTTGGGCCCATCGCGATGTTGGGGTAGGGGATGGGTACGGGTCCGGCCGGCGAGGGCGTCAGACAGACGTCCGGAAAGCCGGTGTCGGTGCCCATCATCTGTGCGTTCGCGAACATGGTCTGGCTTCCTCGCGTGATGACGCGGACTGGGTTACAGCGGCATCGCCCGGCCGGGCCATGGAAGGCCCGCTTTCTCGAGCGCCGCAAGCGATTGAAAATGGAGCACTTCGCGCCCCGCTAACTGCGAGCCGATTGGATGCCAGGAAGGCATTTGATCAGTGTCTCCCTAGCCGACGTGGATCTGCTCGCCGTCGAGCTTCACCAGCTTCTTCGCCCCGGCAAGGATGTTCTCGCCCTGCAGATTCAGCACCTGCTCGGCACGGACATCCAGATTCCCGGCGCGCACCTGATCCAGTCCCTTCACCGTGCGCTGGCTGCGTTCGGCACAGAGGTGAAGGCGCTCGGTGGTGGCCTCGACCAGGTTGGCGATCAGGCGGGTGTGGCGCAGTGACGCGAGCGCCTCCCGGGCCACCGCCTGCAGCCGGCGGCAGACCAGCGTCACCGCGTCGGCACGCAGGACCAATTCCGGCGCGTCGGTCTCGATGCGGGTGCTGGATCCCAGGCCGAGGCGGCCGTCGATTTCCAGGCTCAGGCCGGCACCCTGCCCGACGCTGATCCGTGTCTCGCCCGGCAGCGCCAGATGCAATGGGGCAGCGCCCCGGCGTTCGAGCACCGCGATCAGGAAGGGCTCGTCGGGGGCGGCCTCCGCGACCAGCACGCGATCGCCGATCTCCGGCTGGACGAGGCAGCTCAGGGCGCGGCGGGCGCAGACCTCGCCGAGCGCGGTGCGGACCTGGAACAGGTCCGGTTCTGAACAGGCGAGCACCTCGCCGTCGGCCTGCATCGGTTGTCGTTTCAGCCGGGCGGCCATTGCCTCGTTCAGTGCCTCCATCCCATCCTCCTGTTGTGTTGATTCACGGGCGCGGTGCGGGGCGCCACTGCTCCGAGGCCAGTCGCTCCGGATCGTCGCCCAACGCCCTCCCACGATCGGTGAACTGGGCCGCTTGGTCTCGGATCTGGTGCAGGCGGGCGCGAACCAGCATCGCGCCGCGCAGATCCGCCGCCTCGAGATTGGCGTGGGACAGATCCGCATAGGTCAGGTCGGCGCCGCGCAGATCGGCCCCGCGCAGGTCCGCGGCCTGGAGGTTCGCCTGGTAGAGGTTGGCCCGCTGGAGCTTGGCGCGGGGCGCCAGCGCGTCCTGCCAGATCGAGCTGGTCAGGTTGGCGTCGGTAAAGTCCGCGCCTTCCAGTTGCGCCGTTAAAAAGATGGCCTGCGGCGCATCCGCGGCGCGCAAGACCGCACCCTGCAGGCGCGCCGACGTGAAGTTGCCCTGGATCAGGCGCGCTTGGCTGAAGTCGCTGTCGGTGAGATCGCATTCCGTGAACTGGGTGTAGGCGAACGCCTGCCCCTGGAACGACTGGCCGGCCAGGTTGGCCTTGGTCAGGACGAGATGGGTGCATTGTGCCCCACGGAAGTTGGTCTGGCGCAGGTCGCATTCGAGCAGCACGCTGCGCTCGAGTCGCGCGTCGGCAAAATCCAGCCGCCCGGTCTCGACATTGGCCAGCACCAACTGTTCGACCTGGGCAGCGCGGAAGCACGCCGATTTCAATTGTCCGCGGCTGATGCCGGCGAAGCGCAGACGCACGCCGGTGAAGTCCAGGTCGCGCAACTG
>JAXGTD010000104.1:0-15648 GCA_040775095.1 Chromatiaceae bacterium
CTTCTCCAGGTCCATCACGTAGGCGGTGATCTTGTCGGCGTCCCTGGAGGCGCGGAGGATCTCCCGTGGGTATTCTTTGAGGACCTCGACCCAGCTCCTGACGCAGGCGGCGTGCTGGCCGGGATCGTGGCCGATGCCGAGCTGGTCGCCGATCATCAGGGAGGCGATCTCGGCGCTGTCGAACTGTCCCTTGGGTGGCAGATGGATGCGATCGGTCGCCGGCCGGTAGAAGGCGCGGTCCGCCTGGTCGTGGCGGATCTCCACGCCGGACGCCTGCAACACGGACTCGGCGCGTTCGGGGCGATCCCAATCCGGGGCCTTCACCTCCAGCGGGGGCAAGCCATCGATCTGTTCGGCGTTGAAGACCACGGCGGAGAAGACCTTGGGCTTGTCGAGCTGGACGCTGCGGTAGACCTTGTTGCCCTCGGCGTCCGTGAGCGGCTTGCCGCGCTCGTCCTTGACCGGGATCTGGTCGTAGAGCTTCCAGTACTGCACCCCCTGATCAGAAAAGGGGCTGCCCTTCTCGCCGCGGCGGACCTGAGCGCCGACCCCCTGGGCCTGCTTGTAGGTCATCCAGCGCGGATCTCCCCTGCCCTGCATCTCCAGCCACATGGCGTTGGAGCCCTTGTAGCGAGTTCCGGAGACGGGGTTGTGCGGCAGGTTGATGGTCCCGGGCTCCCAGGGCTTCTGCCACGGTGCCGTGCCGGCCTCGAGCTGCTCGATGAGCGTGTTGGCGACCTGCTCGTAATACGGGACCTTCGGCTCACGCGCCGCCATCACCAGCGGGCGCATCCAGGAGCGGATCAAGGAGGAACGCAGGAACGAGTAGTCCTTGAACCGCTCCGTGCCCGCTGGATGATGGCCGATAGACGCGGCTTTGACGGGATGGTGCTCGGGGCGTACGCACCTCTTGGCAAGCGAAGCGCGCAGGCGTCAAGGATCGTTACCCGCATGGGCTTAAGACGCGTTGCCCGTCCGGAACGGGCGGCGCGGCTCCTGGCGTTCCGGTCAGGAGACCGGCACGCCTAGAGCCAGGCCCTTGGGAGACGCGAAACTCCGGAAAATTTCGCATGTGAAAAAATCGATAGCAGGGAATGCCCTTGCATCTCTAAAACAGTGCTTTTGATTTGCAAGGATGACCAGCGTAGAAGTCGATGCTTCTCGACTGGTCTTTGAGCGCTCAGGCGATCGCTTGAATCCCCTTCTTCTCGATGACGGTCAGAAGCCGAAGTGCCGGCCCACCGGGGCGCTTCACGCCTCGCTCCCAGTCCGAGACCAGATTCTTGCTCACGTTGAGGTAACGGGCGAAGACCGGCTGAGAAAGATGCTCGCGCTCGCGCAGAGCGCGGATGGCTTCGGGAGAAAGGGATTCGACCGGCGTCAGGCAGGCGTCGTCGAACTCGCGCATGGTCTGCTTGTCGATGGCACCCACCTCATGGAGGGCCTCCATGGTTTCGTGGATCGAGGCCATCGCATCGCTACGATACTGTTTAGCCATCGTGTTCAACCTCCGAAAATTTCCCGTTCTGGATTAGCGCGGAGAGTTGCTCGTCCGTCATCTCAAGGACGTGCTGCGCCGCCTTCTTGAATGCTCCGACTTCCTCGTCGCTGACGTTGGTCTGCTGGTTCTTGGCAAACCCGTAGACGAAAAAGGCTCGTTGACTCTGGCGATACAAGATCAAGGTTCGGTAGCCTCCCGAACGACCTTGCCCGGGACGAGCAACACGCTGTTTGATGACACCGCCTCCGAGATCGGCGTCGATCAGACCCTGCTCTGCGCGACGGATCGCTTCGCGTAACCTCCCATCCTGGATCTTCTGCTTGCGCGCGAAGCGCTCGAACCAAGCGTTCTTGAAGACCCTCACATGCTCTCGCGCTCCAATTTTATATCACACCAAGTGTGATATGCAGGGTCATCGAAGTCAAGCCGGTGCGATCCCGCACCGGCATCAAGTCGCCGGAAGCCCCAGATATTGTTTGCGGGCCGCTGGCCTTTACAAATAGCGAGGCGTGAGAGCCGATCGTAAACCAAGGTCGAGCAAGCACTAGCAACCTGGACGTCACTGTTCTGGACACTTGCCCGGCGAGAATTCCGCATGCGAAAAAAAGTTCTCGCTGACACCCTGTCCTCCGATGACGGAGATCATTCCGACGGCGGTAGCCGGAGCAAGCGCTCGCCGCGCCAGACACGCACGATGCGGATGCGCCCCGGCTCAAGACGGTAGACGATCCGAAATGGCGGATGGATCAGTTCACGCAGGAAGGTCTGGCCGAACTCAGGAACGATGCGCCCAATCTCGGGATGCTCGGAGAGGGGCTCGATGTGTTCGAGGATCTCCAAGAGGAGTCGCTTGCCGACCTCTGGAACCCCTTGCGACCCTCTTGCCACAGGGTCCCATTCCCGAATGCCCTCCAAGTCACCAAGAGCTGATTCGGAAAGCGTGACCCGAATCTCAGCCATCCGTTTGGGACAAGCCGAGCCGGGACTTGGCCTCGGCAAGCGATACTTCCCGACCGACCTCCAGGTCGGCGAGACCGGCGACGACCGCCCGCATGAAGTCCCGCTCGTCCGCGTCTCGCTCGAAATCGGCCACCGACTGAACGACCGCCACGCCGCGACCCCGGCTCGTCAGCAGCACCGGGCGATGGGCCTCGGTTGCCTGCCGCACGACACGCCCTGGATTGACCTTGAGGTCGGTCAAGGGCACCACGTCCTCTGAAAACTTCACGCTCATGGATTCTGATCTCCAGAATTCTATGGACCAGAGAATAGCACCTGTTTAAGGACCCTCCAACGGGACCACAAAAGCAGTGTGGAACCGCCAACGACACCAGGATGGGAGCAGCGACAATTTTTTCGCATGCGAAAAAATCGCGAGGCTTCGGACCGCAATGGATCGCCAGCGGATTTTCGATCCCGGAGTAGGGCGCTTCGATCAAGAGCCGGCCATGTCGTTCCCACTCTCGTCGTCCCGCGCGTCAACCGCGGTCCGCTCTGATCGCTCCTCGGCGATTGCTTCGCACATGGCCATGAGCTCCCCATCTTTTTCTCCGTTCTCACGGTAGTCGAGGCGCGACCGCGCCTGATCATAGAGCTCCCGGAAGCGGGCTTGATCCTCCGGGGGTAATCTCCCGAGGCGCTCCGCGGTGAACAACTCAACGACATTCACCGCGATCGGGTCAGCACCAGCTTCGGGAAGCTGTCATGGTTGAGCACCGTCCGATCTGTCAGACCGCGACAGCACTGTGACCGACCAGCTATTCCTCTCGGTCTCCCTGGTCACGTGATCGACGACGTTGCCTTGCTGATCTCCAACCGCGCCTACAGTAATTTACCCTGGGCAAGATGTCTCACCTACATTGGCGCAGAGGGGCGCGCTCAAGAACTGTGTGCCGGGGCCTCATTCATCGGGCCACGACACTCCAGCGCGGGCGCTCCGGGTTCACGTCAGGCTCTCGCGGCGCCGGAGCGTCCACCCGGCGTTCTCGCGCGCGAGCGTGGGAACGAGAAGGCACCACCTGGCGCGCTTACGCCCGGGCCGTTGACTCGAGGAACGGCCTGGGCTCTTCGGCCGGATCAGTGCTGTTTGGGCAATCGACGCGACCACAGGGCCGCGAGCATGGAGCCCGAGAGGTTGTGCCAGACGGAGAACAGGGCGCCGGGCAGGGCCGCGGCGGCGGAGAAGTATTTGACCGCCAGTGCGACGGCGAGTCCGGAGTTCTGCATGCCGACCTCGATGGCGAGCGTGCGCGCGGTGCGCTCGTCGTGGGTCATCAGTCGGCCGACCCCATAGCCCACGGCCAGTCCGGTGCTGTTGTGCAGGATGACGGCCAGTGCGGCGCTCGCGCCGGCGGTGGCAAGGTTGGCATGGTTCAGCGCGACAACGATGGCGATGATGAACACGATGGATGCCACCGACAGCAGCGGAAACAGATGCTTGATCGGCGCGAGCCAGCGACCGAACAGCGAGTTGAGCAGGACGCCGAGGCCGACCGGCAGCAACACGATCTTCACGATCGAGATGAGCATGTCGAGCGCCGGCACCGGCACTTGGCGGCCGACATACCAGAGCGTGAGCAGCGGCGTCGCGACCACGGCGAGCAGGGTGGAAACGGTGGTCAGCGTGATGGAGAGCGCCACGTCGCCGCGGGCCAGATAGCAGACCACGTTGGACGCCGTGCCGCCCGGGCTGGCGCCGACCAGCATCAGCCCCACCACCAGCGCGCTCGGCAACCCGAGCGCGTGGCCGATCGCCCAGGCGGCCAGCGGCATGACGCTGTACTGCAGCACGAGCCCGAGACCGACCGCGCCGGGCCGCCGCCAGACCGCGACAAAGCTCGTCCAGGTGAGGGTCATGCCCATGCCGAACATGACGGCGCCAAGCAGCGGCATGACCATGGGCTTGGCCTGGCTGAACAGGGCGGGCTGCCAGAACGCGAGCAGGGCAAACACGAGCGCCCACAGCGGGAACAGCGAGATGATGCGGTCGATGGTCCTGGCCAACTTGGATCGCTCCCGGTCAATGGGGCAGGGACGGTTGGGCCTGTTCTTCCACCGACAGCCCTCGCCCGCGATTCTACGCCGCGCCGCGGGCTCGTCGATCCCCCCGCTGGATCTCCCGGCGAGCGCCGAGAGGGTTGTTCGCGCCCTGCGCCCGGCGTCGGCCAATGCTGTGCCAGGCTCCCATGCAGGGCGCGCCGGTGCTCGCCGCGGCTTGCAGGGCGGAGTGCTGCCGGCCATCTCGACTCGCCTCGTGGCAAGCGTTTCGGCTATCGCAATTCCGGTGGCGGCGACGTACTATTCGCCCGGGTCGAGACAAGGCACGGTCGTTCTGACCCTTATCTGGCCGTCGATCCGTCCCCACCTTGCGCAACCCGCTACGGAGACACGGATCTGATCCACCCGAGGATAGAATCCGCTTGCGATTCGAGAAGCGCGATTCGCGGATGAGCGAATCTTCATCCGCTTACGCGCATTGTAAGTGGCGGGCCGTGCATGGCCCTCACGGGAAACGCCGGAATCCGCGTTTCCCCTTAACCTCTGAGAACCAGGAGTGATTCATGATTGCAGTTCGGAAACTGGGCGTGGTATTCGCATTGGTTGGCATCCTCATTTCGCAGGCCGTATTCGCCTCGGGCAGCGGCGAGAAGCTCTTCATCAACCTCACGAGCGATGAGATCAATCGGGCTGCGATGGCGATCGGCTTTGGCACCATGGTACTGAAAAAGAAAGAGATACCGGTGACGATCTTTCTGAACGTCGACGCCGTTCGGATTGCCGACAAGGACATCCCCGAACATAAGCACGCCAACGGAAAATCCCTGAAAGAGATGCTCACCGGCTTCCTGCAAGCAGGCGGCCAGGTCATTATCTGCCCGATGTGCATGGAACATGTCGGCGGTCTGAAGGGCGACGAGCTGCTCGACGGCGTCCAGGTCGGTGGGCCGGATGTCACCTGGCCGGCGTTGTTTGCGCCAGGGACCACGGTACTGAGCTACTGACGCTCACCGGTCCGGGAAGTGCAATTCCCGGACCACGATCTCTTGCATCGGGCCGGAGCGTCCGGCCAATGTCCCATTTTCAAGCGCTTGCGGCGCCCGCAAATTCTGGGCCCTCCCTGGCCTGGACCAGGCTGATCAGGCCGTAAAGACGCGCCTCGGTGCGGCTCAGGATCCACGCATCGACCAGGACCGTGTCGCCGGAGACGTACTCGCCGCGCACGGCCCAATCCAGCGCGAGGAAATCCAACCCGGAGCCGCCTGCTGCTCCAACAGGACCCAATGCGGCAATGATCAGGGTCAGAAGCCGGCCTGGATCGCGCTCGCCGGGGTGGTCTCTCAGATAGGCATCGCCCAGACTCGCACCCGCCCCGGGGTCCGCGACGGCATCCAGCAGCCAGACCGGGACGCCAGACTCGAGCGCCGCGGTGGCCTGGGCACTGGCTTGGGCACTGGCTTGGGCACTGGCTTGGGCACTGGCTTGGGCACTGGCTTGGGCACTGGCTTGGGCACTGGCCAGACCGGCACCCGTCGCCGCGAGCGCGGTGGCGAGCACCAGGAATTGCCGGCGCGTCAGGGGTGGGCCCGGAGCCGGCCGCGGGCGGTTGGAATTGTCTGGGTTCTGCTTCATGCCAGACGCCCTTGCAGGTGGTCCGCCAGCCGAAGGGCCAGCGCAACGATGTTGATGGTGGGGTTCGACGATCCGCAGGTGGGGAAGACGGAGCTGCCGGCCACGTACAGGTTGTCGATCCCATGCACGCGGCAATTGCCGTCGACCACGCCGCGCTTGGGGTCATCGTGCATGCGCGTCGTCCCCATGTGGTGGTTGCCGCCGTCGACCCGCTCCGGCCAGCGGCCATCGTCAGCGATATTCATCAGCGCCCGTCCAAGCCCCATTGCCCCGAGCTCGCGGCCAAGGGAGTGCACGTGGGTAACGAAGCTGCGTCGGTCCTGCTCACTCAGGCGCCAGTCCAGCCGCAGCTTGGGCAACCCGAGGACATCCTTGTCGGAGGTCAGGGTGACGCGGCTGTCCGGGTTCGGTGCCTGCTCGCTGGCGCAGCCGACGCCCAGCCATGCCCCTGGCGGGCGTTCATCGTCTCCGGACATGGGCGAGCCGTCGGCGCCGAGGAAACGACCCGCGGCGCCGAGCATGCGCACGTGGGAGTCCGCCTTGTCGGAGGCGGCCCCGCTCGCCACCCCGGCCGCATACCTGCCCGCGACACCGACGGTGAACGAGGCGTTGAGCAGCCGGCCCCGGCGCAGGTAGTCGGGGGTGGGGACCAACGCCGCCTTGCCGTCGCGACCATCGATGCGTAACCGGTCGTAGTAAATCTGCGGAAATCGACGCAGGTCGCCGATGACGATCTCGGCGAACCCACCCTGGTGCGGATGCTCCATGAAGAAGCGGCCGACGAGGTCGTTTTGATTGCCCAGTCCGGGGCTGACTACATCGTTGGAGAAGAGCAGGATGCGCGGATTTTCGAGCCCGCCAGCGGCCAGCACATATTGGCGCGCCCGCACCTGCAGCGTCTTTCCACTCAGGGTGCGCGCCAGCAGATGCTTCACCGCCTGCCCGTCCTCGGCCGCGGCGATGTTCGTGACGTTGGCATTGAGCAGCACGCGCACATTGGCGGCCGCCTCCAGATCACCACGATAGCGGGCCCCGAAGCGCGTCGGGGGGCTGTACTGGAAGAATCGCTCGTGCAGCAGCCCGGCGCGCCAGTCGAGCAGGTCCTCCCCGGTCATCTCCCGCCAGTACTCGCCGTCTTCAAAACGCGCCGGCGCGATCTCCAGGATCTCGCTCGCGGCCGGGAAATAGGGCTCGAGCTCGGTACGGGCAAACGGCCAGCCACTGTGCGGGACCCAATCGCGTTGCTCGAAGTCAATCGCATCCAACGGTCGGCAGAAGCCGCCCCAATGCCCGGAGGAGCCGCCGAAATAGCGAAGCCGGCTGCCCACCAGCGAGTACTCGATGCCGACGTTCTCGCCGTCGTAGAGCGCCTGGGTCGGGCCATCGGGCGCCAGGCCGCCGGCCTCGAGCAGGCAGACTTGTCGCGGGGTATTGGCGAACGCGAGCGCGATGGACATGCCGGCGGGGCCGCTGCCGATGATCGCAAGATCGGCATCGAATTCGGCATCATCCGGCAGGGTCAGTGCATCGATGAGCATGGGGCGTGAACGTCGTCGGGGAAACCGCGCGTGGCGGCGAAGGCGGCTAATTTAACCGCGGGTCGCGCCGCGGGAAAGCGACAATTCCCAACCGGCCCCGCGGGCCGCGCGCGCGGTTGCCTCGGCAGGCGTGCTCGCCTGGCTACGCCGTATCGCCGGGGGAGGCCAGATCGGGCACCGCGCAGGTCTCCCCGGCACCGACCCAGAAGGCCAGGCTCTTGTCCAGGAACTCCGACCAGGGCATGTAATGCGAGCCATCGCACGAGAAGTTGAGTCCGACCATGCCGTTGAAGATGTTCAGCGACCCGGAGCGCAGGTAGATGTGCTCATCCATGAACCGCAGGGCCCGGAAGTTGCGAAAGACCTCGCCGACCTGTTCCATGGGCACCGCGGCATCGTCTGGATAGGCGCGGTTGGTATAGGCAAGGCAGATGCCCGGATCGGACAGGTCCTCGAAGTCCAGCAGGCGATAACGGTAGGGGTCGTCCAGCACCCAGATGGTCGCGCGCGAGCTGGAGAAGTGCAGCTTGCCGTGAAAGACGCCGTGGACGACGACCAGTTCTGTCATCAGGTCCAGGACCTCATCGATGTGCCCGTCCATCAGGCTCTCGACACGCTGCTGCGCGAACAGCCCGCCGCGGATGGACGGATCGCCCCTGAGCTGGACCCATTGCTCGGGCTGGCCGCAGAGCGCACGGGTCAGCGGTAGCTCGCGCAGGTCGAAGTCCGCGCCGACGTAACCGAGCGTGACCCCGTCCTGACCTTCGACACGCCGCACCGCGGTGAGCGACGGACGGCGCGCATTCCGACTGATGTAGGCATCGGACAAGGAGAAACGCTCGCCGGCAAACGCGGCGCGCAGATAGGGCCGATCGCGACGATTGCGGCCGTATTGCTCGGGTACGGATCCGGAGCGCGCAACGTTGGCGGTCAGCTGCCGGCCGTCGCTGTCGAGCAGGTAGAGATACTTGCAGGACTGCAGCGCCGCGAGCCCGGCCTGGAGCCGCCGCTCCAGCGCCGCGCGGTCACCCCAGCAACCCGCGCAGGCCGCCGCGAGCGTGGCCATCGGTTCATCGAGCCGCTCGCGCAACCACAGGCGCTGTCTGGAAACCGCGTCCTTCAGGGTTTGACTCATGGAACAGCTCCAAGATAGGGACCCGCCGACGTGGCGTGGCCCGGGGACAAGACGCGCTCGGACATCGACGGGAGCGCTCGGCGCGCAACCCCGGGCGTCCAATGCGCGGATTGCCCAATCCGTGGCCCGCGCGGGGACCACCTCGAATCGGCGCTCCCCGCCGGAGCGCGCTCGTGACCCGGCCGCCTGGCTCAGGCATCGCGCGCCTGCTGCCCGAGCAGTCCATTGCGCTCGAGCACCGCGTAGATCTTGCGACTGGTCTTGGCCAGGGCCGAGACGTCGCCCAGCCTCGGTTGCTCGCCATCATCCAGACGGCGTTCCCAATCGGCCAGCTCGGTGTCGAGATAGGTCAGCAGCTTCAGCGCGCAGCCCTCGCAGGTGCCGGTGCAGATCTGTGCCTGCGGCATGTCGAACGGGATGGCGTCACGCACCTGACCAATGAGTATACGCATCGCGGTGTGAGGATTCGGCTTCATGGCGAATGCGGCGCGCACGCCCGCTCCCGTTGTGCTCTGGCCGTCGTCAGTCGACCAGCTCGCCCTCGACGACGCTCTCGAACCGCAGCGCACCATCGTGCATCCCCACCTCGATGGTGTCGCCCGGGGCGAAGTGACCGGCGAGGATCTCCTGGGCCAGCGGGTTTTCGAGTTGCGCCCGGATCGCGCGCTTGAGCGGTCGCGCGCCGTAGACCGGGTCGAAGCCCGCCTCCCCGAGGTGATCGAGCGCCGCGTCGTCGAGCTCGAGCCGGATCTCCCGGTCGGCCAGCCGCTGCTGCAGATAACGGATCTGGATGCGCGCGATGGCGCGGATCTGGCCCTCGTCGAGCGGATGGAAGACGACGATCTCGTCGAGCCGGTTGATGAACTCCGGTCGGAACGCCTGGCGCACGATCTCCATCACGGCGTCCTTCATATCCGCGTAGTTGGCCTCGCCGGCCTTCTGCTGGATGATATCCGAGCCGAGGTTGCTGGTTAGCACGATGACCGTATTGCGAAAGTCCACGGTGCGCCCCTGGCCGTCGGTGAGCCGGCCGTCATCGAGCACCTGCAGCAGAATGTTGAACACATCGGGGTGGGCCTTCTCGATCTCGTCCATCAGGATCACGGCGTAGGGCCGACGGCGCACGGCCTCGGTCAGATAGCCGCCTTCCTCGTAGCCGACATAGCCCGGCGGTGCTCCGATGAGCCGCGCCACCGAGTGCTTCTCCATGAACTCCGACATGTCCACCCGCACCATGGCCTCCTCGGTGTCGAACATGAACTCGGCCAAGGCCTTGCAGAGCTCCGTCTTGCCAACACCGGTCGGACCGAGAAAGAGGAAGGATCCGGTCGGGCGCATCGGGTCGGAGAGTCCCGCGCGCGAGCGCCGGATGGCGTCGCTGACGGCTCGCACGGCCTCGTCCTGACCAACCACCCGCCGCCCGATCTCCTCCTCCATGCGCAGGAGCTTGTCGCGCTCGCCCTCCAGCATCTTGGAGACAGGGATGCCGGTCCACTTGGACACGATCTCCGCGATCTCCTCGCCGGTGACCGTGGTGCGCAGCAGCTTCATCTCGGCCTGCTCGGCCACCGATGCGGCCTCGAGCTGCTTGGTCAGCTCGGGGATGCGCCCGTACTGGATCTCCGACATGCGGGCCAGATCGCCGGCACGGCGCGCAGTCTCCAGCTCCAGGCGGGCGCGGTCGAGCTCTTCCTTGATATGGGCGGTGCCCTGCACGGCGGCCTTCTCCGCCTTCCAGACCTCGTCCAGATCCGAGAACTCCCGCTCCAGGCGCTCGATCTGGCCCTCGAGGTCGGCGAGCCGCCGCTTCGATGCCTCGTCGGTCTCCTTCTTGAGCGCCTCGCGCTCGATCTTGAGCTGGATCAGTCGGCGGTCCAACCGGTCCATCTCCTCGGGCATCGAGTCGATCTCCATACGGATCTGCGAGGCGGCCTCGTCGATGAGGTCGATCGCCTTGTCTGGCAGTTGCCGGTCGGTGATGTAGCGATGCGAGAGCGTCGCCGCGGCGACGATGGCCGGATCGGTGATCTCCACCCCGTGGTGCACCTCGTAGCGCTCCTTCAGGCCGCGCAGGATGGCGATGGTGTCCTCGACGTTCGGCTCGTCGACCAGCACCTTCTGGAAGCGCCGCTCCAGCGCGGCGTCCTTCTCGACATACTTTCGATACTCGTCGAGCGTGGTGGCGCCGATGCAGTGCAGCTCGCCGCGGGCCAGCGCCGGCTTGAGCATATTGCCGGCATCCATCGCGCCCTCGGCCTTGCCGGCGCCCACCATGGTGTGCAGCTCGTCGATGAACAGGATGATGTTGCCCTCCTGCTTGGCCACGTCGTTGAGCACCGCCTTGAGCCGTTCCTCGAACTCGCCGCGGAACTTCGCGCCGGCGATCAACGCGGCCATGTCCAGCGAGAGCAGACGCTTGGTCTTGAGTCCCTCCGGCACCTCGCCATTGACGATGCGCTGGGCCAGGCCCTCGACGATGGCGGTCTTGCCAACGCCCGGCTCGCCGATCAGCACCGGGTTGTTCTTAGTGCGCCGGGCGAGCACCTGAATCGTGCGGCGGATCTCGTCGTCGCGTCCGATGACGGGGTCGAGCTTGCCCTGCTCCGCGCGTTCGGTCAGATCGATGCTGTACTTCTCCAGCGCCTGACGCTGTTCCTCGGCATTGGGGTCTTTCACCGACTCGCCACCGCGCATCTGCTCGATGGCCTTCTCCAGGGCCCCCTTGCTGGCCCCGACCTCGCGCAGCAGATTGCCCAGCTCGCCCTTGTCCTCCAACGCGGCAAGCACGAACAACTCGGAGCTGATGTACTGGTCGTTGCGGGCCTGGGCCAGCTTGTCGGTCAGGTTCAGCAGCTTGCCCAGCGCATTGGAGACGGACACATCGCCGCCCGTGCCGGAGACCTGGGGCAGGCGATCGAGCGCCTCGCCCAGCCCGGATCGCAAGCGATTGACGTTGACATCCGCCTGGGCCAGCAGGTGGCGTACGCTGCCGCCATCCTGGTCCAGCAGCGCGGTCATCAGGTGCAGGGGCTCGATGAACTGGTTGTCGCGTCCCACGGCCAGACTCTGGGCGTCGGCCAGGGCCATCTGGAACTTGCTCGTCAGCTTGTCCATTCGCATGGGTGTTATCTCCGAGAGTTTTTAGGGTTATTCGCCATCTGTGGCGGCCGCGAGGCAAATTCAACCTGGAAACGGCGGTTGGGCGGCCCACGGTGTGCGTGCGGCGGGGGTGTCTGGCAAGGCACGACGAGAGCGAATCGTCATCCCGCTGCAACGCGTGGTCACGCGGCCCGGCGCGGTGCGGTGCATACCCGGGGGCCGTCGCGCCCCTGCCACCATGAGCCGGCCGGTGTAAGCCATCCCAGCGCCTGAAAAACAGTAGCTTGCGTCGCGCACATCGTGGTCAACGGCCGGTTCTCGGTTCGAGCACGCCGGGATCAACAGATCGATCCCGCGGGAACACCCCATGGAGACTGCAGGCAATGGGGTGGGAGCCGGCCTGTAAGCCGGGTTCTGTCGGGGACAGTCATTCATCTGGGACGTGCGTCACCGCACGCCTCGAGCGACCTACCCGGGAGCACATGCGGGCCGCATGCTGCGGACGAGGCCGCTCGCTCCCCTATTTGGTCTTGCTCCGGGTGGGGTTTGCCCTGCCACCGATGTTGCCACCGGCGCGGTGCGCTCTTACCGCACCATTTCACCCTTACCGCCCGCCGAGGCGGGGTTGGCGGTTTCTTTTCTGTGGCACTTTCCGTGGGCTCGCGCCCCCCAGGCGTTACCTGGCACCCTGCCCTGCGGAGCCCGGACTTTCCTCCCCCCGGCGAATGCCGGGGAGCGACTGTCCGGCCGACTCCCGCTTCAAGTGTATTACGGAATCGCGCGTCGCGTAGCCGGATTCTGGGGTGCGGCGCTGGCCCATCGGCCCATGCCCCGGCCCGGTCCGGTCCCGTCAGGCGAAGTCGTGCGTGACGATCTCGACGACGCGGCGGCACAGCTCGCGCCCGTAGTCCGTCCACAGGCCCTGGCCCCAGTAGCGGTAGCAGCTCGTCTGTGAGGTCATCAGATAAAAGAGCGCGTTGCGATAATGCGGGTCGTCGGTGGGCGTGCCCGGCTTGAGCACCTTCTCGTTGAACAGGGAGCTGGCCTCCTCCATTGGCCCAAGGACGTTGTCGTATCCCTTGACCCAGGACAGGTCGTTGGTCCAGCTTCCGCCGTCCATATGGAACTGGTGGTCGGCCTTCTTGAGCTCCTCGATCACCTTGGCCAGTCTTTCCGGGCCATCGCCGGGCTTCATTTGCGCCCAGATCTTGCCCTGCTGAATCGGTCGGATCTCGGTGAAGTCGCTCTCCTTGATCCCGAGGGCGAACAGGTGCTCGAGGTACTCGCTGCCGTTCATCATCGGCACATCACTGCCCGAGGCGTTGCGCACCACTTCGAAGAACTTGTCGGGGAACTCGTTCATCATCACGCCCCCGTTCTCACCGTCGGCAATCTGGGTGACCAACGGGGGGACGGACCGCCCGGCGAGCTCCCAGCGCTCCAGGCCGGCGGCCTCGTACCAGGGCTGCATCTGCGCGACCAGCTTGGTGTCGGAGCCCTGGGTCTTGATCAGCGCGATGATGCTGGCGGTCTCACCCTTGGAATTGGTACAGACGAGGCGATGGGGCAGGTGCGGGCGCTGCGGGTGCCAACCGTTCTCGACCTGTTCGACGCTGTGTTCCTGAAGCAGGACCCATTGATATCCGCAATCCACCAGCGTCTTGACGAATTCGTAGGCGACATCGGGATGATTCGGCAGGGCCATCTCCGATGGCGAGAAGCCGCGCAAGCGCTCCAGCGCGTCGAGTCCGAACATGGCCGCGAAGTGATGCTGGAACGCCTGCACATGGAGCCGGTAGTCCTGCACCGGGGTTGACGGCGCCACGGCATGACCCCAGGGCATTCCGAGCCATTCCACGGCCCAATTGTATTCCGGGTTCACGGTGATGCTCTTCAATGCATCGATGACGTGATCCTCGCCCATGGCCCGCAGGCCGTGTAACAGGGTGCCGGAGTATTCGAGCATGACACGGGGCGACTTGCCCTCGTGGATCAGCTGCGGGATGAACTCGCCCATGCGCTTGTAGCACCAGACGAACACCGGCGCGTTGTGGTTATCGCCGATGTCCTGGTGGTCCATCATGTACTTGAGGTTGCTGATCACGGCCGCGGTGTGCAGATCGCCACCGCCGGCGGGGATCAGTGGCTGATGCTGATGCAGCGCGACGGCACAGCCGGCGCGGATGGCGCCGAAGTCGACTTGGCCCGCGGACTGCGATAGCCGACGGCGTTTGCCGGCGGCCATCGCCTTGGCCACGGCGGGCTCGGATCCGCAGACATTGGGCAATCCTTCAACGTATTCAGGCAAAGCGGTCACAACGGCGACTCCCGTTTGGGTAATGGTTGGCAGAGAGCGACGGGGTCAGCGGACCCCGCCGCTACGAGACAATTTGGGGCGATGGGATCACAACGAAAACCCGGGTCGGGCATCGACCGCCAGCCGCCCGGGCCGGGCGTCCCCGCGCAACCCGATCAGCTCGGCGGATCCCCTTCCCCTGGCATGGGGTCGGGCTCGACGGTGGCAGCGGACAGTTGCTCCTCGGCCCGCGCCAGTGCCGCCGCCCCGGCCGCCAGATCGGCCTCGGCGCGATCCACCCAGGCCTCACCCCAGTAGATGTTGCAACTGGTCTCGGCGCGCAGCAGATGCCAGGTGGCCTCCTCCATCCGCGCGGCGAGCTCGGCATCGTCGACGCCCTGCCGGGCGATGCGCTCGCGCACCCCGTGCAACGCGGCGCTCAACCCGGCATAGCGCTCGATGGTCGCGCGCTGCGCCTCGGAGCCGGTCCATTGGGTAAAGCCCTTGCCGTGATGCCAGCCGGTGTTCCAGGCCCCGGTCTTGACATGTACCTCGCCGCTGGCCCCATGCACGTTGAGATAGTCGCTGATAAAGGTCGGCGCCACGCCCGCCGTGCCAGCCCGTACCCGCTCGAGCAACGGCAGATAAAACGCACTCCAGAAGTTCGATCCCTCGGTGACATTGCGGAACCAGCCGCCGTTCTCCCCGTCGGTGCAGGTCGTGATCAGCGGGGTGAAGTCGCACCACCGGGTGCGCTCGGCGACCTCGTTGAGGAACCAGTCCACGTCCATCCCGGACTCCTGGGCGTCGGAGAGCTCGCGATCGCGCACGATGACGATGATCTGGTCGTCGCCGTAGCGCGCCACGTGGGGCCGGTAGCGCAGCTCCTGCCAGCTCATGTTGCCAACCGGTTCGACATGCTCGCTGTCGACCAACACGTAGCGGTAGCCCGACGCGCACAACAGCGGGATCAACTCCATCGAGAAGCCCATCTCCGGTGGCCAGAAGCCGTCGAAGCGCGTGCGCCAGAACAGGTGATTGGCGATGCCGTGCCAGCGCTGCAGGTGCTCCCCCCGGTCCGCCTCCGGGATCAGCGGGAGCACCGGGTGGTAGTAACCCGTGCCGAGGATCTCGAAGAGGTCCTGGTTCTGCAGGTGCCACAGCAGCGCACCGCTGTCGACGATACCGTAGACGCGTTCCTGGAACGCTGGATCCGAGAGCGTCTCCAACAGGGTGCCGGACAGGGACAGGTGCACCCGGGCCAGGTCTTCCTGCCCCCAGAGACTGCGCGGCATGCGATCGAGGGCGAACAGGATCTCCTTCGCCTCCCAGGTCTGGTGTTCGAGCAGATACTCGAGATTGCCGGGGGGTTGATGCAGGTTCAGGACGAGAGCGTGCTGCGCGTTCATCCGATCGCTCCGTTCAGGTTGAGGCCGGCGGCGAGCGCGGC
>JAXGTD010000105.1:0-15456 GCA_040775095.1 Chromatiaceae bacterium
ATTGGATCGGCTCGCGAGCCGAAGACGCGATTCCCGGTTCGCCCCATGTTCGGTCACCCGGGTGACGGAAGATGCCGGGCCATCGATGGCCCGGGCGAGAAGGCCCTGGCGGCAGCGTTTTCTCAGACGAACGCCATCCCAGCAACCTGCGATCCCACCCAGTATGCCCCACGCCCCCTTCGAGTCCGTTGGTGAGGAGATCTTCTGCATCGACACCGGCCTCTACCGTCCGGGCCTGGCCGCCTGTTATCTGGTCCGTTCCGGTGACCGGCTCGCCTTTGTCGACACCGGTACCGCCAACAGTGTCCCCGGCCTGCTCGGCGTGATCCAGGCCCTCGGCCTGACGCCGGCGCACGTCGACTATGTGATTCCCACCCACGTGCATCTCGACCATGCGGGAGGTGCCGGGGCCCTGATCGCGGCCTGCCCGAATGCCCGGTTGGTGGTCCATCCCAAGGGCGCGGCGCACATGATCGATCCCGCAAGACTGATT
Organism: Chromatiaceae bacterium; assembly: GCA_040775095.1. Taxonomy (GTDB): domain Bacteria; phylum Pseudomonadota; class Gammaproteobacteria; order Chromatiales; family Chromatiaceae; genus JAXGTD01. The sequence goes on from JAXGTD010000105.1 coordinate 494, forward strand.
GCCGGGGCCACGGAGGTCTATGGCGAGGCGGCCTTCTCCCGCGCGTTCGGGACCCTGACGCCCGTTCCGGAGGCCCGCGTGATCGTCGCGCAAGACGCGCGGGTGCTCGATCTGGCCGGACGGCGGCTGTGCTTCATCGACACGCCCGGCCACGCCAATCACCACGGCTGTCTGTTCGACGAGCGCGGGCGGGGTCTCTTCACCGGCGATACCTTTGGCATCTCTTATCGAGAATTCGACACCCCGTCGGCGGGCCCCTGGCTCTTCGCGACGACCACGCCGGTCGCCTTCGATCCCGATGCCTGGCAACGCAGCCTCGACCGGCTGATGGGCTTTGCGCCGCGGGCGGTGTATCTGACCCACTACGGCCGGCTCGACCAGCCACGGCGGCTCGTCGAGCCCCTGCGCCAGAGCCTCCGCGATCTGGCCGGGATCGCGCTGGCCGAGGAGGGTGCGACGGACGGCGATCGCCTCGCGCGAATTCAGGACGCCGTCGGCCGACACCTGATCGCGCGTGCCCGCGCGCATGGCGTGACGCTTGCGGAGCCGCGCATCCGAGACCTGCTCGCGGTCGATATCGCGCTCAATGCCCAGGGGCTCGAGATCTGGCTGCAACGGCGGGCAAGGCGCGCCGGCGCCGGCTGATCGCCGGGCCGGGGGTGGATGCGTGGATTTCGTCGCGGACTCATGGTTTGAGCCCGCCGGGGTGCACACTGTCCCCAGGTTCCGACCGGGCGTTCCCCCATCGTCCCGTCTCCGGTCCGCGTCCCCCGCGCTCCCGGAGTGATGTCGAGCCGATCCTCTGGCCGCCGACACCTGCCCCGGGCGTCGGCGGCCCTTTCTTTTCCCCCGCGGAGCGCCGCCGCTTGATTGCCGAGGTCCGCCTATCCTCGCGCAGACAGGCTAGAATTTGGCTTGCCGTCCACCATCCACCGCCAGAGATTCGCGAAGGCCATGTCGTTCCTTCAACAGTCTTCCGATCGCGGCCCTTTACCCGCGGTCTTGAGCCCGGGTCTGCGCCGCCTGTTGGCCGCCCTGTTGGTGCTATTCGGGGTCCTGCTGATCGACTCGCTGTATCTGGTGAGCGTCACCGCCGTCGAGGAGGTCAGTGGCGAAACGCTGCAGAACGCGTTCTATCTGTACCTGTTTCTGGCCCATCTCGTGCTGGGGCTTGCCCTGGTGTTGCCCGCGCTGATCTTCGGGGCACTGCATTTTCTGCGCGCCAGGCGACGGCCCAACCGTTATGCGGTGCGCGCCGGTATCGGGCTCTATCTGAGCCTGGTATTGCTGTTTGGCTCGGGCATCGTGCTGACCCGCTTCGGGTTCTTCGAGGTCAACGACCCGGGCACGCGCGCCGTCGCCTACTGGGTGCACGTGATCGCGCCGCTGGCCGTGATCTGGCTGTTCGTGCTCCACCGTCTGGCCGGCCCGCGTCTGAGCTGGCGCGCCGGCGCCGCTTGGGCCGCCGTGGGTGGCATCTTCAGCGCGCTCGCGCTCGGCGCGCACCTGGCCGGGGATGCCCCGACCGAGCCCACGGCACGGGCCTTCGCGCCGGCCTTGGCCGAGGGGCCGGCCGATGCACCCATCGCGGCGGGGGATCTGATGGCCGACGCGGTGTGTGCCGAATGCCATGTCGAGATTGCCAGGCAGCACGCCGGCAGCATGCATCGGTTCAGCTCGTTCAACAATCCGGCCTACCGCTTCAGCATCGATGAGACGCGTGCCCTCATCGCGGCCCGGGACGGGGACGTTGCGGCGACCCGGCTGTGTGCCGCCTGCCATGACCAGGTGCCGCTGTTCTCCGGTCGCTTCGACGACCTCGCCTATGAGCCAGACGGTGACCCGGGTGCCCAAGCCGGAATCACCTGTCTGGGCTGCCATGCCATCACCGCCGTCAACAGCCCTCGTGGCAATGGCGACTACCGCCTGGTGGATCCCCCCCACTATCCGTTTGCGTCCAGCGAAAACGCCTTTTTACGGGCGGTTAACCGTCAGTTGATCAAGGCCAAGCCAGCATTCCATAAGCACAGCCTGCTCACCCCCGCGCATCGCAGCGCGGAATTCTGCTCCACCTGCCACAAGGTGCACCTGCCCGAGGTCCTGAACCGGTATCGCTGGCTGCGTGGGCAAAACCACTACGACAGCTTCCTGATGAGCGGCGTGTCAGGCCATCGGGTCGACAGCTTCTACTACCCGCCGCGGGCGAAGACGGGGTGCGCCGATTGCCATATGCCGCCCACGCCCGCCCACGACCCGGCCGCGCGGGTGCTCAGCGAGGGGGGGGCGGCGTCGATCCACAATCACCTGTTTGCCGCGGCAAACACCGCGGTGGCGCGCATGGTGGGTCGACCCGACGCGGAGAACGCTGCCCGAACCGAGATGTTACGCCGAGCGGCGCGGGTCGACATCTTCGGCCTGAAGACGGGTGGGCGCGTCGATGGCCGTCTGCTGGGGCCGCTGCGACCGCAACTGCCCGTGCTCGAGCCCGGTGGGCGCTACCTGCTGGAACTGATTGTGCGCACCACCGGTGTCGGCCATGCGCTGACCCAGGGTACCGCCGACTCCAACGAGCTGTGGCTGGACCTGACGGTTCGCGCGGGAAACCGGATCATCGGCCGTTCCGGCGCCTTGGGTGCCGAGGGCGCGGTTGATGCCTGGTCCTGGTTCGGCAACGCCTATCTGCTCGATCGTGAAGGCAACCGCATCGAGCGGCGCAACGCCCAGGACATCTTCGTCGCCCTGTATGACCACCAGATCCCGCCCGGCGCCGCCGCCGTCGTCCATTACGCGCTGACGCTGCCGGACGATGTCACCGGCCCGGTTGAGATCAGCGCGGCGCTGCGTTATCGCAAGTTCGACACCCGCTTCTATCGCCATGTGCTCGGTGACGCGTTCCGCCGCAACGATCTGCCCATCACGACGCTGGCCGATGACCGGGTTGAGCTGCCGGTAGGCCCCGGGGGGGCGGGGCAGCGCACCGCGGACGCCGGGGCGGGGCGCGGGATCCCGTCGTGGGAACGCTGGAACGACTACGGTATCGGTCTGCTGCGCGAAGGCAAGCGTGGCGAATCACGCCAGGCGGCGGAGGCCTTTACCCGCGTCGAGGAGCTGGGGCGCGCGGACGGCCCGCTGAACCTCGCCCGGGTGTTGTATCAGGAAGGTCGCCTCGACGAGGCGGCCGAGGCCCTGCGGCGGGCGGCGCGCATGTCACCGCCGGCAAATCCCTGGACCCTGGCCTGGTACAGCGGCCTGATCGCCCGCGAGCTCGGCGACCTCGATGCCGCCATCGAGGCACTGGAGGCACTCGCGCAGACCCGTTTCCGTGCGGCCCGCTCAAGGGGGTTCGACTTCGGCAAGGACTATCGGATGCTCACCGAGCTGGGTCGAACCCTCTACGAACGGGCCCGCGAGGAACGCGGCGCATCACGTCAGGAGGCGCGCACCGCGCTGCTCAGGCGCGCGCGCGCGCGACTCGAACAGGCGCTCGAGATCGATCCCGAGAACGCCGCCGCCCATCACAATCTGAGCCTGGTGGTCGGGGAGCTGGGCGATACCGCCGCGGCGCGGCGTCATCGGGCACTGCACGAATACTACCGAACCGACGACAACGCCATCGAGCGCGCGGTCAGCCTGCACCGCCGTCGCAACCCGGCGGCCGACCACGCGGCCGAGGCGGTGGCCATCTATGACCTCCAGCGCGCGGGCTTCGACGGGGCGGCAGCGGGCGCCGCGGCATGGACCGCCGCGCTCGATGCTGCCAGCCGGCCTTAGGCGAGGCGTTTGAATCTGGAGCAATGCTGTAGGAGTGCCGCCGCATGAGCACGCGAATCGGACCCAGACCCAGGCTCAGCCGCGGGGAGGAGCGGATCCGCCGGGCCTTTATCGCCTCGGCCATGCTGATCGTCCTGCTCGCGGCCGCGGGCGCCGCCCTGTGGTGGGTGACCCGGGCCGGCGCCCCCGCGCCGGTGATCGAGGAGGCGCGCATCGCGGCACCGCGCGCCGCGCAACCCCCCTCGGGCGGTGCCGGGACGCCACCCCCCGTGCACTTCACCGATATCACCGAGGCCGCCGGCATCGATTTCATCCACGTGAGCGGCGCCGAGGGCGAGCGCCTGATGCCCGAGACGATCGGCAGCGGCGCGGCCTTCTTCGACTACGACCGCGACGGTGACCAGGACCTGTTCCTGGTCAACTCCCGCTACTGGGACGACGGCGCCGGGCACGGCGCAAGCCCGCCCCGCCAGGCCCTGTACCGAAACGACGGCCATGGCCGGTTCGAGGACGTGACGCAACAGGCCGGACTGGCGGTAACGACCTATGGCATGGGTGTCGCCATCGGCGACTACGACGGCGACGGCTGGGATGATCTGTTTCTGACCTCTCTGAACCGCAACCAATTGTTCCGGAACGTCGAAGGCCGCTTCGTCGACGCCACCGATCAGGCCGGCGTGGCCGGCGGCGATACCTGGTCCTCGAGCGCGGCCTTCTTCGACTTCGATGGCGACGACGACCTGGACCTGTTCGTCGTCAATTACGTGCAATGGTCGCGGGAGATCGACCTGGAGATCGACTTCCGACTCACGGGGCTGGGTCGCGCCTATGGGGCGCCGCTGAACTTCGTCGGCACCCAGAACCAGCTCTATCGCAACGACGGGGATGGTCATTTCACCGATGTCTCGGCGCTGGCCGGCATCGATGTCGTCGATCCGGTCAGTGGGCTTCCGGTCGGTAAGGGACTGGGCGTGATCCCGCTGGACGTCGATCAGGACGGCTGGATGGACCTGATCGTCGTCAACGACACGGTACGCAACTTCCTGTTTCGCAACCTCGCCGGCGATGGCGCGCCGGGACGCTTCGAGGAGACCGCGATCTTCGACGGCATCGCCTACGATCGCAACGGCAAGGCCACCTCGGCGATGGGGGTCGACGCCGCCCGTTTTCGCGATGACGAGGAGCTGGGTATCGCGGTGGGAAACTTCGCCAACGAGATGGCCTCGCTGTTCGTGACCACCGATGGCCGCGCGCCGTTCGTCGACGAGGCCGTGCTCGAGGGCATCGGTCCCGCCTCGCGCATCCCGCTGACCTTCGGCCTGCTGTTCTTCGACTACGATCTCGACGGTCGGGAAGACCTGCTGCTGGCCAATGGCCACTTGGAGCACGAGATCCACAAGGTGCAGCAGAGCCAGCACTATGCCCAGCCGCCGTCGCTGTTCTGGAACTGCGGGGAGGACTGCCGTGGCCGTTTCGTTCCGGTAGCGTCGACGCCGGCCGCCGTGGGCGACCTGGCCCAGGACCTGGTCGGGCGCGCGGTGAGCTATGCCGACATCGACGGCGACGGTGACCTGGACCTGCTGATCACGCAAAACGGTCGCCGCCCGGCCCTGCTGCGCAATGACCAGCATACCGGCCACCACTGGTTGCGCGTGGAGCTCACCGGCCGCGCGCCCAATACCGATGCGATCGGCGCGCGCCTGGAGCTTACTGCAGACGGGGTGACCCGCTTCCGCGAGGTCCGGCCCACGCGCGGGTATCTGTCGCAGGTCGAGCGTGCGGTGACCTTCGGCCTGGGGCCGGTCGCACGGGTGGACGCGCTGCGGGTGTTCTGGCCCGATGGCACCGAGCAGCGACTCACGCCCGCGACGGTCGATACCACGCTGCGCCTGGAGCAGGCGCCGGCGAACTGACGCGGCGGCCGGCGCCGGCCTCGTTCAGGCGTCCTGGTCCTTTCCCGGCCCCTTTTCCTTGTCGCCGGGTCGCTCGCTGCCCCCCCCGTTGGCCACGCCGAAGCCGACCGCGCGCAGCAGCTCCTGCTGCGCGTCCGCCCAGAGGGCGATATTGCGCCGCGTCAGGCGGCCGAGGGCCTCGAAGGGGTTCTCGCCCCAGGTCTCGGCGAGCTGTTGCTGCTGGTCGGCGAATGTATCGAGCGACTGCTCGAGATAGCGCGCGAAGACGCCCTGCAGCGTGCCGCCATAGAAGCGGATGATCTGGGCCAGCATATTGGCCGAGAACAGAGGCTCGCCGCCGGTCTCTTCCTCCAGCATGATCTGCAGCAGGATGGCCCGGGTGATGTCGCCGTCGTTGGCCGTGTCGAGTACGCGAAACGCCGTGCCCTTCATGACCAATGTGCGCACGTCGGCCAACGTGATATAGCGGCTGAGCTCGGTGTCGTAGAGCCGACGGTTCGGGTACTTCTTGATGATGCGGTCGCTGGGCATGCTTGGGGCATCCACGCTGGCTGATAGTCCGAGTGTAACCCACTGACCCCGGGCCAGCCCTGGCCCCGATCAACGGGTTGGTCCCTCCGCGTGGCGGCCCGGGGGCCGGAGTGAGGCCGTCGGCCCCACGCCGCCGGGCCGGAGATCAGTCGCGCGCGACTGCCATTGCCACGCCCTGCCCACCGCCGATGCACAGGGTCGCGATCCCCTTCTTTGCATCGCGCCGCTGCATCTCGTGCAGCAGGGTCACCAGCACGCGGGCACCGGAGGCGCCAATCGGATGGCCGATGGCGATCGCGCCGCCGTTGACGTTCACCTTCCCCGGATCCCAACCCATCTCCTGATTCACCGACAAGGCCTGGGCGGCGAAGGCCTCGTTGGCCTCGATGAGGTCGAGATCGGCGACGCTCCAGCCCGCCTTTTCCAGACATTTGGTCGAGGCCGGGATCGGGCCGGTGCCCATGATCGCAGGATCGACACCCGCGCTGGCGAAGGCGACGATGCGCGCGAGCGGTTTCAGGCCAAGCGCCTTGGCCCGGGACTCGCTCATCACCACCACCGCGGCCGCGCCATCGTTGATACCCGAGGCGTTGCCGGCGGTGACCGTTCCTTCCTTATCGAAGGCCGGGCGCAGCTTGGCGAGCCCTTCGGCCGTGGTGCCGGCGCGTGGGAACTCGTCGCGCTCGACGCTCAGCGGGTCCCCCTTTCGCTGCGGGACCGAGACCGGCAGGATCTCGGCGTCGAAACGCCCGGCCGCCTGTGCCGCCTCGGTCTTCTGCTGCGAATCGGCTGCGAAGGCATCCTGCAGCTCGCGCGCCAGCTCGTACTTCCTGGCGATGTTCTCGGCGGTGACGCCCATGTGGCACTGGTTGAAGACGTCCCACAGGCCATCGACGATCATGGTGTCGACCAGCTTCCAGTCGCCCATGCGCTTGCCCTCGCGCGAACCCGGTAAGACGTGCGCCGACTGGCTCATGCTTTCCTGGCCGCCCGCGATCACGATCTCGGCCTCGCCACAGGCGATCGCCTGCATCGCCAGATGGATGGCCTTCAGGCCGCTGCCGCAGACCTTGTTGATCGTCATCGCCGGCACCTGATGCGGGAGCCCCGCGCCCAACGCGGTCTGGCGAGCCGGGTTCTGTCCAACACCGGCGGCCAGAACCTGGCCGAGGATCACCTCGTCGACCTGCTCGGGCGCGATGCCCGTACGATCCAGCAAGCCCTTCACGACGACCGCGCCGAGCGCGGTGGCGGGCAGCGACGACAGGCTGCCGCCGAAGCTGCCGACCGGGGTGCGCAGGGCGGCGACGATTACAGCGTTCTCACTCATGGGTTCTTCTCCAATGGTCGTGGTGGTAGCGGGACGGTTGCGATCACTCGGTATACAGCGGCCGTTCGTCTATTACTCGGACGGTTCACCGCGTCGGTGATCCGATTCTAAGTCGCTTTGTTGCAGTGCACAAATTTCCGTGCTAGCTTTTTGCCGGACAAGATCAATGGCTGGCGGAGGAGAAAAGCATTATGTCTAACAGTGGGTTGTTTGGCGACGACTGGCTCCAGTTGCAGCAAAAGTACTGGGAAGGCTGGACCGAGATGGGCCGCAAGGCCATGGGCGTCGAGCAGCCCAGGACAAACCCCTGGGAGGCCGCCATGGACCACTGGTGGAAGGCGCTCTCCCCGGCTGCATCGGACCCCGCCCGACACTTCATGGAGCGGCTGCTGGAACAGGGCAAGGCCTACTTTGGTGTCCTCGGTGAGCTAACCAAGGGGATCGGCGGGCTCGGCGGCGACGATGCCCCAAAAACCGGCTGGGAGGCCATGGACAAGACCCTTCAGGCGATGCAGAAGGCCTTCACCGGCGGCATGCCAGAAGGCGACGATGCGCTGCGCCAGATGATGGGTTTCTGGGAAATGCCACTGGACAACTGGCAGCGAATGATATCGTCGCTGTCACCGCTCCCGGGCGATTTTCTGCGCAACATGCCGCACGACTCGGTCCAGGGTGGGTTCGATCGCATGCTCTCTGCCCCAGGACTGGGTTACACCCGCGAGGAGCAGGGCCAATACCAGGACCTGGTCCGGCGCGGCATGGACTACCAGAAGGCCATGCAGGATTACGCCGGCTTCTTCAATCAGATCGGGCTGAAGTCGCTGCAGCGCATGCGCGACTTCCTCCAGGCGCATTCCCATCAGGGCGAGACGATCAACTCGGGTCGGGCCCTGTATGACGCGTGGATCCGTTGCTGCGAGGATACCTACGCCGAGGAGGTCGGCACGCCGGAGTACGCGCGCATCCATGGCCAACTCGTCAATGCCCAGATGGCGCTGAAGAAGCGGATGTCGCTGATGGTGGACGAGCAGCTTGGCGCGATGAATATGCCCACGCGCAGCGAGCTGCGGACCCTGCAGGACCGGTTGCAGGAGACGCGTCGTGAGAACAAGCGGCTGCAGCGCGACCTCGAGGGGGTCAAGCGAGCGCTCGCGGGCCTGGTCGGAAACACCGCATCGGCGCCGGAGGCGCCGCCGGCGCGGCCACGCGCAGGCACGGCGAAGAAGACCGCCGCGCGCAGGCGCCCGACCACCAAGACCGCCGACGACTGACACCTTTGCCCCTACGCGGGAGCCCCGTCACTGGATCAGGCGGCTCTCGGGCTTACCCCTGACAGAGCGCCCGTGCGGCAGAACGCCGCCGGCCCTGCCGCGCATGCCGCGGCAGACCGATTTCACCAAAGAGGAAAATCCACGTGTTCCCCATCGATATTCGCCCGGACAAGCTCAGCGAGGAGATGCTCGACTACGGCCGCAAGCTCGGTCACGGCATGGAGAATCTGCTCAATGCCGATCGCATCGACACCGGTGTCAGCCCGAAGGATGCCGTCTACACCGAGGACAAGCTCGTCATGTACCGCTACCATCGCCCGTCGGCTGTGGCGCCGCGGCCGGTCCCGCTGCTGATCGTCTACGCGTTGGTGAACCGGCCCTACATGACCGACATCCAGGAAAACCGCTCGACCATCAAGGGCCTGCTCGCCACCGGTCAGGACGTCTATCTGATCGACTGGGGCTACCCCGACCAGGCCGACCGTTCGCTGACCCTCGATGACTACATCAACGGATACATCGATCGCTGTGTCGATCACATCCGCGACACGCACGACACGGACGGCATCAACATCCTCGGAATCTGCCAAGGCGGTGCCTTCAGTCTGATGTACGCGGCGCTGCACCCGCAGAAGGTGCGCAACCTGGTGACCATGGTCACGCCGGTGGACTTCAAGACACCCGACAACCTGCTCTCCAGCTGGGTGCAGCATATCGACATCGACCTGGCCGTCGACACCATGGGCAACGTCCCCGGCGAGCTGCTGAACTGGACCTTCCTGTCGCTGAAGCCGTTCAGCCTGACCGGCCAGAAATACGTCAACATGGTCGACCTGCTCGACGACCCGGACAAGGTCAAGAACTTCCTGCGCATGGAAAAATGGATCTTCGACAGCCCGGATCAGGCCGGGGAGACGTTCCGCCAGTTCATCAAGGACTTCTACCAGCAGAACGCCTTCATGAACGGCACCGCCAGGGTGGGTGAGCGCCGCGTGGATCTCAAGCAGATCACCTGCCCGGTGCTCAATATCTACGCGATGCAGGATCACCTGGTGCCGCCAGACTCCTCCAAGGCCCTCAAGGGCCTGACGGCGAGTCGCGACTATACCGAGCTGGCGTTCCCCGGCGGCCATATCGGGATCTACGTCAGCGGCAAGGCGCAAAAGGAGGTGACGCCGGCGATCGGCAACTGGCTCAACGAGCGCTCGTGATTTGCGGGGCCGCCGGATCAAGCCGTGGATGCGCTCCGCGGGTTGGTCCATGTTCAGCCGCGCGGATGACGGAACGGGCGGGGCCTTCCATGGCCCGGGACCGGCGTTACCTTGCGGCGGCCTGGAGGGGCAATCAGCCGAAGTGAGAAAGCGCCGCCTGCAGCTCCGGATGGGTGCGGGCGGCCTGCGCGACCGGGATGCCCGTGGCGATCGCCTCCCAGGCCTGGCGGACGCTCGTGGCCCCACCGCGCGGTCCCATCGGATGGCTGAAAACGCCGCGTCCGGGGATGAAGCCGAAGTCGGCATTGCCGATGTGCCGGTAGACGCCCTCCAGGGTGGCCGCCGACTCGCTGCCGCCGGGCACCGGCAGACTCGGCTTGATCGCGCCCATCGGCTCGGTGCAGGCGCTGATGTTCGCCAGCACCTCCTGTGCTGATGTCATCATCCGATTGCCGAAGCCGGGCATGATGATGGCATCGAAGCCGGCAAGGCGCTGCAGGCGGGTCAGCACCCGGGTGTGCACGCCGTAGCCGGGGAGTCGGCTGAGCGCGGCGATGAACGCGAAGTGCGCGATCATCGGCACCCGCGCGTGCCGGCGTAGCATCCGCGCCGCGCCCAGGCCGACCGGCAGCGCGTTGAGCAGCACCGCGTTGGCCCCATTGGCGACGCTGATGTCGTGCAGCTCGAGCAGGCGGTCGGCATCGTCGGTGATGTTGGCGAGGTACACCTTGGTCTCGCCGCTCGCCTGCTCGCAGCGCTGCCGCGCGTCCCCCAGCAATGCCGAGCGCCGCGCCAGCGGGGAGCAGTGTGTGTCGGCCAGCAACTCGTCGTCCTTGGCAATATCCAGGCCTCCGATCCATGCCTGGTACGCGAGCTCGGCGAAGGGTGCGGGCGCCAGGCCGATGTTGGGTTTGATCACGCCGAAGAAGAACGGCCGGTCATGGATGTCCCACAGTGCCCGCAGTCCGTCGATGCCAAAGCGCGGGCCGTCGAATCCGGCGAGCAAGCTGTCGGGGAAGTGGATATCCAACAGCTTGATGATTGGAATCCCAGGCACAAAGTACACCCCCTCGCCGAGCACGGCGCTGATCAGGTTCGCCAGTCGCGGTCCGAAGTTGCGGTGAGGATGAGCGACCCGCACCCGGCAGGCACTGACCGGGCCGGCCACGGGTGGGTCCAGTACATAGCTGGCGGCCGGGAGCACCCTGTCCACCTGAAGATCGACTACCCTGGCGGCGAAGCGCGGCCGATAGTCCTCGTCGACACCAACCCGCGACCACTGCGCGGTGGACTGCTCGCAGCACAGCCGCGAGGCGGCGCCCTCGGGGTCGCCGGTGCACTCGAACGCGTAGTCGAGCAGCAGGTAGTCTTCCATATCCAGGGTCGACGGATCGGCGAAGAATCCACGGATGTCGCGCTCGTGCATGGCCTAGACCTCGCCGATGAATTGCAGCGTCAGGCTGCGTGTCGCCCGGGGGCCGTCGAGCTCGACGAGAAAGATCGACTGCCATGCGCCGAGCAAGAGCTCACCATTGGCGATGGGAATGCTCTCGGATGCATTCATGAACAGTCCCATCAGATGCGAGTGCGCGTTGTCGCGGTCGTCGACGGGGGCGAGGTTGTGCAGATAGTCACCGTCGCGCGGGACCAGTCGCTTCAGGAAGGTGACCATGTCGCGCTGCAGTTGTGCCTCGCACTCGTTGAGATTGACGTAGGCGGTGGTGTGCGGAGAGATCAGCGTCACCAGTCCGTTGCGGACTCCGCTGGCGATGCAGCGCGCGCGGACCTGGTCGGTGATATCGATCACCTGGATCGCCTCGGTGGTCGTGACAAAGAGCGTTTCGACTTGCAGGTGCATGGCTGGGAGCGGGGAAGGTCCGAGGTTCGGGGAAAGGGCCAAGGATACGCAAAACCGGGGCATGATCGCAGTCCAGCGTCTGCGCTCCAACCGGCCCCCGCCCGGCACCGTTGCGCCGCGGGGCTGAAAAGCGCGGGCGCTTGCGTCATGCTTGTCTGCCGATCCCGCTCTCGAGAGGTCACGTTGTGATGCACCCGTTCCCCCTCCTGGCGCTGCTGCTTGCCCTGGCGATGCCGTCGTTGCTGGATGCGAAGGACATGGCGCCCCGCGACGATGCCAAGATCCTCGCCGCGTTCAGCATCCTGGCACCGACGAGCACCGGACAGACCGTCGCCATCGGCCGGGTCGTCGTGGACGGGGCGGACAGTGGCTGTCCCCGGTTGGGCGCCGGGCCGGGTGCGGCGGACATCCCGATGCACGCCCGCGACAATCCGGACCCGAGACACTTTCCGGTGACCGTCTGCGAGGCCGTGATCGCCGGGCGGGGCCCGGCCGTCGTCCGCGGCAGCGCGTTGCGGATTCACGGCGTACCGGCCAAGGCCGAGCGGGTCGTGGTCATCGGCGACAGCGGCTGCGAGCCGACGGCTCAGCACGGCTGCCAGCGCTCGCCCGATGCGCGAGCCTGGCCGCTGCATGCGATTGCGCGCCGCGCGGCCATGAGCGCACCGGATCTGGTCCTGCACATGGGCGACTACAACTATCGTGGGACACCGGGAAAGATCCGCATCGATGGCCGCCCGGTCCGGGTGTACGACGCCGGTGACAACGTGGACTCCACGGACTGCCAGCTCGCCGGGCCATACGTTGGACAGAACAGCCCCGGCAGCGACGCGCCGGACCGTTGGGAAAACTGGCGCGCGGACCTGTTCGAGCCCGCGGCAGATCTGCTCGGCGCGGCGCCCTGGGTGGTCGCGCGCGGCAACCACGAGCTGTGCAGCCGCGCCGGTCCGGGTTGGTTCTATCTGTTGGATCCGGGCTCGGCCCTGCCCGGCGTCGGCACCGGCGAGCGGCATTGCCCCCCGGCAACGGCGGCCGAGCCGCTGCTGTTCGACGAGCCCTACCGGATCGACATCCCGCGATTATCGCTGGTCGTGCTCGACTCCGCGAACGCGTGCGACCAGGGCGATCTGCACCAGGCCCACTTTGACCGGCAATTCGCCACAATGCAGTCGCTGGCGAACGCCGCGCCGTCGGGCCAAGCGCTCTGGCTTCAGTCGCATCGTCCGCTGTGGGCGGTGCGGGCGCGCGACGGCGGTGGTACGCCGACGGGGCGCGAGGCGTCCGATCGTTACGCCAGCATCGATCAGACCCTGCAGACGGCGTGGCGCCGGCATCCGCCGTCGCGGCCCCTGGACCTTGTCCTGTCCGGTCATATGCATCGGTTCCAGGTCATCTCGTTTGCGGGCGCCACCGACAAGGGTGATCGCGCGGCCCGGCCGACCCAGCTCGTGGTTGGCAACAGCGGTGTCGACTTGGCGAGAAATGTCCCCGAGCATGCCTTCTCGCTGCCGGTCGATGGGGCCACGGGGACGGGCTTCGGGCTCAGCGCGTTCGGCTATATGGTCCTGCGACCCGGCCCCGACGGAGCCTGGAGCGGTCGCCTGGTGGACCCTGCTGGCCGGTTGCTCGCCCGCTGCGACAGCCGCCACCCGGCCAGACGCACCGGTATCTGCCGTCCGGCGGATCGACTCTGATGCCGGGGCCCCGTGGCGCGATGGCGGGGGCAGCAGCGGTGCATTTGACGGCCATCATTGCCAACGGATGCCGGGCGTGCGAGGTTCGCGCCTTTTCCGCGATCCAGACCCGAGGCTGAACGACCCCGCCATGGCGCTATCCGATCTGGTCAATACCTTCGGCGTCGATCTGATGCGACGTCACGGCGAGCGCGTGCACAAGCTGGCGATCCACGCCGGGTTCACCTGTCCGAACCGCGACGGCAGCAAGGGCCGCGGTGGTTGCAGCTTCTGTAACAACGCCTCGTTCAGCCCCAACGCGCGCCAGGCACCCTCGGTCGCCGAGTAGATCGCCGCGGGCCGACGCGTGATTCGCAAGCGCACCGGGGCGGTCCGCTTTCTCGCCTACTTCCAGGCCTACACCAACACCTACGCGGATGTGGATCGGCTCGGGGCCTTGTATCGACAGGCCCTTGACGAACCCGATGTCATTGGGCTCTCGATCGGCACCCGCCCAGACTGCGTGCCCGATCGGGTCCTGGACCTGCTCGCCGGTTACCGTGCCGAGGGCTACGAGGTCTGGCTGGAGCTGGGTCTGCAGTCCGCCTTCGATGCGACCCTCGATCGCGTGAACCGGGGTCACGGTTTCGCCGAGTATCGCCGCGCGGTGCGCGCGGCGCGTTTGCGCGCCTTGCCGGTGTGCACGCACCTGATCGTGGGTCTGCCCGGGGAGGGCAGGGACGCGGCATTGGGGAGCCTGGAGCGGGTTCTCGACCTGGGCACCGATGGCCTCAAGCTGCATCCCCTGCACGTGGTCCGGCACACCCTGCTGGCCAACCAGTGGCGCGACGGTGGCTATCGGCCCATGACGTTGGACGAGTACATCGCCATCGCCGCCGACCTGATCGAGCGTACCCCTGCCCAGATCGTTTATCACCGTGTCACGGGGACGGCCTCGCGTGACATCCTGCTGGCACCCGACTGGTGCGCGAAGAAATGGATTGTGATCAACGGCATCGAGCGTGCCCTGTGGGATCGTCGCTCGGCGCAAGGGGCGTTGGTCGGGGCCGAGCGAATGTCGCGGGCGGGCTGAGCGAAGGAGCGCCCCGCGCCGGGCCGTGCCCGCCCAAGCCGCCCCGGTCGCATCCGCGTGCTTGGGCCGATTGCTCGCCGGCCACCGGGCCCCGACGGCAAGGGGTGGGTTCAGCTCGCCCCCGGCCGATCGCTGTACAGCAGGGCATAAGGCCGCTCGAGCTCGTCGGCCAGCGCGGCGATGCCGAAGGAGTGCGAGTGACGCAGCTGCTCCTTGCCGAGTGCGAAGACGATCAGCGTCGGCACCGTGAACACGCCGTGGGCGGCGGCCAGCCCCGGGGAGCGGGCCGCGTCGACCTCGGCGAACGCGATC
>JAXGTD010000106.1:0-15296 GCA_040775095.1 Chromatiaceae bacterium
ACGCACGCGCCTCACCACCAAACTTCTTCGCCTGCGTGACCGTGATCGCCGCCGTCAGCGTCGTCTTGCCGTGGTCAACATGGCCAATCGTCCCGACGTTGACGTGCGGCTTCTTACGTTGGAATTTTTCTTTGGACATCGCGATGAACCCCTAAAATAGCTTTAAACGTTGGCGTTACTGTTTCTTCGCGACCGCCTCGGCAATACTCGAGGGGACTTCGCTGTACTTGGAGAATTCCATACTGTAAGTCGCACGACCCTGCGTGGCAGAGCGCAGATCCGTCGCGTACCCGAACATCGCGGCCAACGGCACCTCGGCTCGAATGATCTTGCCCGATGGCGCATCTTCCATACCCTGGATCATGCCGCGACGACTGTTCAGGTCGCCCATGACATCACCCATGTTTTCTTCCGGCGTAACGACCTCGACCTTCATGATCGGCTCGAGCAGGACCGGCTTGGCCTTGGCGCATCCCTCTTTCAGCCCCATCGAGCCCGCGATCTTGAACGCCATCTCGCTGGAGTCGACCTCGTGGTAGGAACCGTCGTAGAGCGTGACCTTGATGTCGACCATGGGGAATCCGGCCAGGATGCCGTTGCCCATCGCCTCCTGAACGCCCTTGTCGACCGCCGGGATGTACTCCTTCGGGACGGCGCCGCCAACGACCTCGTTGACGAACTCATAGCCGACCCCTGCCTCCTGGGGCTCGATGCGCAGATACACGTGCCCGAACTGCCCGCGACCACCTGACTGGCGCGCGAACTTCGTCTCTTGCTCGACGCTCTTGCGAATGGTCTCCCGGTAACTGACCTGCGGGGCGCCGACATTGGCCTCGACGCCGAACTCGCGCTTCATCCGGTCGACGATGATCTCCAGATGCAGCTCGCCCATGCCCGAGATGATGGTCTGCCCCGACTCCTCATCGGAACGCACGCGAAATGAAGGATCCTCCTGCGCCAGCTTGGAGAGGGCAACACCCATCTTCTCCTGGTCGGTCTTGGTCTTCGGCTCGACCGCCACCGAGATGACCGGCTCGGGGAACTCCATCCGCTCGAGTGTGATCGGCTTGTCGAGCGCGCACAGCGTGTCACCCGTCGTCACATCCTTCAGACCGACCGCCGCGGCGATGTCGCCCGCGCGGACCTCCTTGATCTCCTTGCGGTCGTTCGAGTGCATCTGAAGGATGCGCCCGACACGCTCTTTCTTGCGCTTGACCGGATTGAACACCGTATCGCCAGAGCTCAGCACCCCGGAATAGACCCGGAAGAATGTCAGCGTGCCGACATAGGGGTCGGTCGCGATCTTGAACGCCAGCGATGCGAACGGGGCCTCGTCGGACGGCGGCCGCTCGGCCGTCGTCTCCGCCTCGTCGTCGAGGACGCCCTTGATGGCGGGGACGTCGACCGGGGCCGGCATGTAGTCGACCACCGCGTCGAGCATCGCCTGGACGCCCTTATTCTTGAAGGCCGACCCGCACAGCATCGGCACGATCTCACTTTTGATCGTCCGAAGGCGCAGGCCCTGCTTGATCTCTGCCTCGCTGAGCTCGCCGCCCTCGAGATACTTCTCCATCATCTCGTCGGTCGCTTCCGCGGCCGCCTCGACCAGCCCCTCGCGCCATTCAGCGCAGGCATCCAACATGTCGGCGGGGATCTCCCGCGCCTCGTAGGTCATGCCCTTGTTGGTCTCGTCCCAGTAGATGGCCTTCATCCGGATCAGGTCGACGACGCCGGCGAATGACTCCTCGGCTCCGATCGGCAGCTGGATCGGCACGGCGTTCGCCCGCAGACGCTCTCTGACCTGCTCGACCACACGCAGGAAATTCGCACCCATGCGATCCATCTTGTTGACGAACGCGATGCGCGGCACCCCGTACTTGTCTGCCTGGCGCCAAACGGTCTCCGACTGAGGCTCCACGCCACCGACCGCGCAAAACACGGTGCAGGCACCATCGAGCACGCGCAGCGAGCGCTCCACCTCGATGGTGAAGTCGACGTGTCCCGGGGTATCGATGATATTGATGCGATGCTCCGGGAACTGCTGGTCCATGCCCTTCCAGAAACAGGTGGTCGCCGCCGAGGTAATGGTGATACCGCGTTCCTGCTCCTGCTCCATCCAGTCCATCGTCGCGGCGCCATCGTGCACTTCGCCGATCTTGTGCGACAGCCCGGTATAGAAAAGGATGCGCTCGGTGGTAGTGGTCTTCCCAGCATCGATGTGCGCCATGATGCCAAGATTTCGATACCGATCGATGGGTGTACTGCGTGCCACGACTGTGTCTGCCTGTTTAGTGTTGGTGTGAAGCGAATGCGCCCAAATGCATGCGAGGGTGCGCAGGCGATGATCGGCAAACGGCCTCAGGCCAGCGCCCGATTACCAGCGATAATGCGAAAATGCCTTGTTGGCCTCGGCCATCCGATGGGTGTCTTCCTTTTTCTTCACTGCCGAGCCACGGGCCTCGGATGCGTCCATCAGCTCGCCGGCGAGGCGCAGGGCCATGGACTTCTCCGAGCGCTTGCGCGAGGCGTCGATCAGCCAGCGCATCGCCAGGGTGTTGCGCCGCGACGCCCGCACCTCGATCGGCACCTGATAGGTGGCACCACCGACACGCCGAGACTTCACCTCGACCAGCGGCCTGACGTTTTCCATCGCCTGGTTCAGCAACTCGAGGGGCTCGGCGCCCTTGCGCTCCGCGACCTGGTCGAGCGCCCCGTAGATGATCCGCTCGGCGACCGACTTCTTGCCATCTTCCATGAGCATGTTGATGAACTTCGCGAGCAGGTCGCTGCCGTGCTTCGGGTCCGGCAGGATTTGGCGACGGGCGACAACGCGTCTTCTCGGCATTGGTAGTAGCTCCGGATTCCTGGACGTCTATGTTTGAACGCGATCTCGCCCAAAACCTTCGGGCGAGCCCTGCAATCAGCTCTTGGGCCGCTTGGCGCCGTATTTGGACCGGCCCTGGCGACGCTTGTCGACGCCCGACGTGTCCAGGGTCCCACGCACCGTGTGGTAACGGACGCCGGGGAGGTCCTTGACGCGCCCGCCGCGGATCAGGATCACCGAGTGCTCCTGGAGGTTGTGCCCCTCACCGCCGATGTACGAGGCCACTTCAAAGCCATTGGTCAGACGAACACGAGCCACCTTTCGCAGTGCGGAGTTCGGCTTCTTCGGGGTCGTCGTATAGACACGCGTACAGACACCGCGCTTTTGCGGACACGCCTCCAATGCGGGCACGTTACTTTTCGCGACTTTGCGCTTCCTTGGGTTGCGCACCAGCTGGTTCACTGTGGCCATGCAAAGGTTCTCCAACGGCGTCCACGCGCCTGATACCTGTCCCGCACGGGACAAAAACGCCCCCTCCCATCGAGCCGCGGTTTGACGGCGACGGAGTAGGCTTGATACTGCTTTAGCGACTGCTGCAGCCGGGCGAGCCAGCAGGCCGCCGGACCGGGAAACAAGTGGGCCAGCAGAGAAGCCGGCCGAGCTAAGACGGGAAGTATATGACCCAACCAGGACCCTGTCAATAGAGGCAGACTGGCAGGCATCGCCATCCTTGGCGTCGCCCAAAGCACGCCCCCCGGGGAGGTTATTCCGCCTCGGACTCGGACGTGTTCAGGGCCTGTTTGAGCGCCTGCTCGAGCTCTTCGGTGGCGATTTCCATGCGCTCATCGGTGTCGCCTGATGCCTCTGCCTGGCGTTTGCGTCGACGCTCATTGTGATACGACAGGCCAGTGCCAGCGGGAATCAAACGCCCGACGATCACGTTTTCCTTGAGCCCGTTGAGACCATCGGTGGACCCGCGCACGGCCGCCTCGGTGAGCACGCGGGTGGTCTCCTGGAAGGAAGCGGCCGAGATGAACGATTCGGTTGCCAGAGAGGCCTTTGTGATTCCGAGCAGGAGCGGCTCCCAAAGGGCCGGGTGCTTGTTTTCCGCCTTGACACGCTCGTTCTCCGCGAGAACCGCCGAGTAGTCCGCCTGCTCGCCCCGAAGCAGCCGCGTGTCACCCGCGTTGGTGATCTCCACCTTGCGCAGCATCTGTCGGACGATGACCTCGATGTGCTTGTCGTTGATCTTCACGCCCTGAAGTCGGTACACGTCCTGGATCTCTTTGACCAGATACTCCGCCAGCGGGGTCACGCCCTTGAGTCGAAGGATGTCGTGGGAGTTGAGCTCACCCTCGGAGATCATCTCGCCGCGTTCCACGCGCTCGCCCTCGAAGACGTTGACGTGGCGCCACTTTGGGATCAGCTCCTCGACCGTCTCACCGTCGTCCTTGGTGATGATGAGCCGCTGCTTGCCCTTGGTGTCCTTGCCGAAGCTCACGGTGCCGGTGGCCTCGGCGAGCAGGGCCTGATCCTTCGGCTTGCGCGCCTCGAACAGGTCGGCAACCCGGGGCAGACCACCCGTGATATCGCGGGTCTTGGACGACTCCTGCGGAATTCGCGCCAGGATGTCGCCGACGCCCACGTCGGCCTTGTCCTCGACGCTGACAATGGCACCGGCGGGCAGGAAGTAACGCGCCGGCAGGTCGGTCCCGATGATGTTGAGCTCCTCGCCGTTCTCGTCGAGCAGCTTGACCATCGGCCGCAGGTCCTTGCCAACCGACGGGCGCTGTTTCGGGTCGATGACCACCATCGAGGTCAGGCCGGTGACGTCATCGGTCTGCGACTGGACGGTCACGCCGTCGATGAAGTCCTCGAAACGCAGCTTACCGGCCACCTCGGTGACCACCGGGTGGGTGTGGGGGTCCCAGGTCGCGACGATCTGACCACCGGACACCAGGTCGCCGTCGTGGACCTCGAGGGTCGCGCCATAGGGGATCTTGTAGCGTTCCTTCTCCAGACCCTTGTCATCCGACACGGTGAGCTCGCCGGAGCGCGACACGGCCACCAGATTGCCGCTGTGGTGGCGCACGGTCTTGATGTTGTGCAGTCGCGCCGTCCCGGGCGCCTTGACCTGCACGCTGTTGACCGCGGCCGCCCGCGACGCGGCTCCACCGATGTGGAAGGTACGCATCGTCAGCTGGGTGCCCGGCTCACCGATGGACTGCGCGGCGATGACACCAACCGCCTCGCCCATATTGACCCGGTGGCCACGGGCAAGATCGCGGCCGTAACACTGGGCGCATACCCCGAGGCGCGACTCGCAATTGATCGGCGACCGGACCAAGACCTGGTCGATGCCAGCGCCCTCGAGTTGCTGCACCCACTCCTCATCGAGCAGCGTGCCGGCCGCGCAGAACACCTCGTCGGTGCCTGGCAGATTGATGTCAACGGCCGCAACCCGGCCGAGGATACGCTCACGCAGCGGCTCGACCACGTCACCGCCTTCGATGATCGGGGTCATCAGCAGGCCCTGCTCGGTGCCGCAGTCGGGCTCCAGAACGACCATGTCCTGGGCGACGTCGACCAGGCGGCGGGTCAGGTAACCCGAGTTGGCGGTCTTCAGCGCCGTATCGGCGAGGCCCTTGCGGGCACCGTGGGTGGAGATGAAGTATTGGATAACGTTCAGCCCCTCGCGGAAGTTCGCCGCAATCGGCGTCTCGATAATCGATCCATCCGGCTTGGCCATCAGGCCGCGCATCCCGGCGAGCTGGCGAATCTGGGCCGCCGAGCCGCGGGCACCGGAGTCGGCCATCATATAGATCGAGTTGAACGAGTCCTGCTTGCGCTGGGTATCGAGTAAGGAACCAGGCGCCTGCAGTTGCTCCCTGAGTTGGCTCTTCGGGCCCCGGGCCGCAAGAGGATCCTGACCGACGAGCTGCTCGATCCCGGGCCGGAATTCCGCCAAGAGCGACTTGAGCGCCTCATGCAAGCCGTCGCGGTCGATGATCCCTTCGTCGAATTGCGCGACGCTCTCCATCGCGCTGGACTGCAACTCGTTGAGCAGCGCGCGCACTTGAGCGTACTCGGGTTCGGCGGTGCGGCTCATGACTGCCTGGCGATACTCGGCCAGCAGGTTCATCGCCTCGAACGCGGGCCTCGCGGTGGCGAACTCGCTTCCGAGCTTTGCCATCATGGACTTGGCGACCTGGTCATTGGTATGCGACCAGATGTCGACGACCTTGTTGTAGCGCTCCCCGTTGGTCACCAGGCCCTGGGTATACTGCTGCTCGATCTCCTTCACCTGCGCCTCGGCACGGGCCAGGATCTCCGGCTTCTCGTCTGGCACCTCCATGTCCTCCAGGCCGATGGAGACACCGGCGCGGGTCGCCATGCGGAAACCCAGGTACATGATCTGGTCGGCAAAGACGACCGTATCCTTGAGGCCGAGGACGCGGTAGCAGGTATTGATCAGGCGCGAGATCTGTTTCTTGCCCATGGCCTGATCGACCAGCTCGAACGGCAGCCCGTCGGGCACGATCTCCCAGACCAGCGCGCGCCCGATGGTGGTGTTCTTGACGCTCCAGCTCGCCTGGGCGACTCCCTGATCGTCCCGCGCCACCTCCCGGATGCGCACCCTCACGCGCGCCTGCAGGTCGGCATGCCCGGTCTCGTAGGCCCGCCGCGCCTCGTCGAGGTCGGCAAACGCCAGGCCCTCTCCCTTGGCGTTGATCCGAACGCGGGTCATGTAATAGAGGCCGAGGACCACGTCCTGCGAGGGAACGATGATCGGCTCACCGTTGGCCGGAGACAGGATGTTGTTCGAGGCCATCATCAGGGCACGGGCCTCGAGCTGCGCCTCCAGGGACAGCGGCACATGCACGGCCATCTGATCGCCGTCGAAGTCCGCGTTGAACGCGGTGCAGACCAGCGGATGCAGCTGGATCGCCTTGCCCTCGATCAGGACCGGCTCGAAGGCCTGGATCCCGAGTCGATGCAGCGTGGGGGCGCGGTTCAACATCACCGGATGCTCGCGGATGACCTCCTCGAGGATGTCCCAGACCTCCGGCGTACCGCGCTCGACCATCTTCTTGGCCGCCTTGATGGTGGCCGCGAGACCGCGCAGTTGCAGCTTGCTGAAGATGAACGGCTTGAACAGCTCCAGCGCCATCCGCTTGGGCAAGCCGCACTGATGCAGCTTCAACGTCGGCCCGACCACGATGACCGAGCGGCCCGAGTAGTCCACGCGCTTGCCGAGCAGGTTCTGGCGGAAGCGACCCTGCTTGCCCTTGATCAGGTCCGCCAGCGACTTCAGCGGGCGCTTGTTCGTACCCGTGATCGCGCGGCCGCGGCGCCCGTTGTCGAGCAGCGCGTCGACGGACTCCTGCAACATGCGCTTCTCGTTGCGCACGATGATGTCGGGCGCCACCAGATCGAGCAGCCGCTTCAGGCGATTGTTGCGGTTGATCACGCGACGGTACAGATCGTTCAGGTCGGAGGTCGCGAAGCGACCGCCGTCGAGCGGCACCAGCGGACGCAGCTCCGGCGGCAATACCGGTAGCACGGTGAGGATCATCCACTCCGGGCGGTTACCGGAGGCCTGCAACGACTCGACGAGCTTGAGCCGCTTGGTCAGCTTCTTGATCTTGGTCTCGGAGTTGGTGGCCTCGATGTCCTCGCGCATCTGCCGGACCTCGGCGTCGAGCTCCAGCGTGCGCAGCAGCTCGTAGACGGCCTCCGCGCCCATGCGGGCGTCGAACTCGTCACCATTGGCCTCCAGCGCCTCGAGGTACTGATCGTCGGTGAGCAGCTGCCCGCGCTCGAGCTCGGTCATGCCCGGATCGACGACGACGAACGACTCGAAATAGAGCACCCGCTCGATGTCGCGCAGGGTCATGTCGAGCAACAGCCCGATACGCGACGGCAGCGACTTGAGAAACCAGATGTGCGCAACCGGACTGGCCAGATCGATATGGCCCATGCGCTCGCGACGCACCTTCGCAAGCGTCACCTCGACGCCACACTTCTCACACACCACGCCGCGGTGCTTGAGGCGCTTGTACTTGCCGCACAGGCACTCGTAGTCGCTGACCGGGCCGAAGATCTTGGCGCAGAACAGGCCATCGCGCTCCGGCTTGAAGGTCCGATAGTTGATGGTCTCCGGCTTCTTGACCTCACCGAAGGACCAGGAACGAATCATATCTGGTGAGGCAAGCCCAATCCGGATCGCATCGAACTCCAGTGCCTGGCCCTGCTGCTTGATGATTCTCAGTAAGTCTTTCAAGACCGTGCCTCCTGAAAAAGAGAGGGCCGAGGGCCGAGGGCCGAGGGCCTGAATACGTGGGGGCTGGTGCGGCCGGCGACCAGGGCCCTGGGATGCGGCCCCGGCTCGCCGGCAGGACCGGGTTCAATCCTGCTCGAGCTCGATATTGATCCCCAGCGAGCGGATCTCCTTCACCAGCACGTTGAACGATTCGGGCATGCCCGCCTCCATGCGGTGGTCCCCGTCAACGATGTTCTTGTACATCTTGGTGCGGCCGTTCACATCATCGGACTTCACCGTGAGCATCTCCTGCAGCGTATAGGCCGCGCCGTAGGCCTCCAGCGCCCAGACCTCCATCTCGCCGAAGCGCTGCCCGCCGAACTGCGCCTTACCGCCCAGGGGTTGTTGTGTGACCAGGCTGTAAGGACCGGTCGAACGGGCGTGCATCTTGTCGTCGACCAGGTGATTGAGCTTGAGCATATACATGTAGCCCACGGTGACCGGTCGATCGAAGGGGTCGCCGGTGCGCCCGTCGTACAGGATGGTCTGGCCGCTGGGGACACCCTGGTCGGAGTTGTCGCGATCGGCGAGCCGCAGCATGGCGCGGATCTCCTCCTCGGTGGCGCCATCGAACACGGGGGTCGCCAGCGGGACGCCCCGGGTCAGGTTTCGGGCCAGCTCGAGGATCTCCTCGTCCGAGAAGCTATCGAGATTCTCGCGCTTGCCACTCGCGTTGTAGACCTGCTCAAGGAATGCGCGCAGGTCCGCCACCGCGGCCTGTGCTTGCAGCATGTTGTCGATCTTCACACCCAGTCCGTTCGCGGCCCAGCCGAGGTGGGTCTCCAGCACCTGTCCCACGTTCATGCGCGAGGGCACGCCGAGCGGGTTCAGCACGATGTCGACCGGCTCGCCATCGGCGCTGAAGGGCATGTCCTCGACCGGCACGACACGCGAGATCACGCCCTTGTTGCCGTGGCGGCCCGCCATCTTGTCGCCCGGTTGAATGCGCCGCTTCACGGCGACATAGGTCTTGACCATCTTCAACACGCCGGGGGCGAGGTCATCGCCTTGGGTGATCTTGCGCCGCTTCACCTCGAAGCGCTCGCGGAAGTCCTCACGCTGCTGCTTGACCTGCGCGGCCACCGCCTCGAGCTGGCTGGCGGCCTCCTCGTTGCGCAGCCGGATCTCCAACCACTTGTCCTTGCCGGCCTTGGTGGTGATGTCGCTCAGATAGGTCTTGGTGATCTTCGTGCCCGCCTTGAGCCCATTGGGGCCGCCGTCTGCGGTCTTACCAATCAGCATGCGCTCGATTCGCTGGAAGGTGTCCTTCTCCATGATGCGCAGCTGATCGTCGAGATCCTTGCGGACCCGCTCCAGCTCCATCTCTTCGATCTGCAGCGCGCGCTTGTCCTTGTCGACACCGTCGCGGGTGAAGACCTGCACGTCGACCACGGTGCCGGACATGCCCGAGGGCAGCCGCAACGAGGTGTCTTTCACGTCGGACGCCTTCTCCCCGAAGATCGCGCGCAACAGCTTCTCTTCGGGTGTCAGCTGCGTCTCCCCCTTGGGCGTGACCTTGCCGACCAGGATATCGCCGTCGCGCACCTCGGCCCCGATGTAGACGATGCCGGACTCGTCGAGCTTGGACAGCGCCGCCTCACCGACGTTCGGGATGTCGCCGGTAATCTCCTCCGGGCCCAGCTTGGTGTCGCGCGCCAGGCAGGTGAGCTCCTCGATGTGGATGCTGGTGAAGCGGTCCTCCTCCACCACACGCTCGGAGATCAGGATCGAGTCCTCGAAGTTGTACCCGTTCCACGGCATGAACGCGACGCGCAGATTTTGTCCCAGCGCCAGCTCGCCCATATCGGTGGACGGCCCGTCGGCGAGGACATCGCCGCGGCCGACAACGTCTCCCGGCCTGACCAGCGGGCGCTGGTTGATGCAGGTGTTCTGATTGGAACGCGTGTATTTGGTCAGGTTGTAGATGTCCACACCGGGCTCACCGGCCTCGGTCTCGTCATCGTGCACCCGAACCACGATACGAGCGGCGTCGATCGAGTCGATGACCCCACCACGTCGCGCCCAGACCACGACACCGGAGTCCTTGGCCACGACCCGTTCCATGCCGGTGCCAACCAACGGCTTCTCCGCGCGCAGCGTCGGCACCGCCTGGCGCTGCATGTTCGAGCCCATCAACGCGCGGTTGGCGTCGTCGTGCTCCAGGAACGGGATCAACGAGGCCGCCACGGAGACGATCTGGCGGGGCGAGACGTCCATGTACTGGACCTCCTCGGGCGCCTTCATCGTGAACTCGTTCAGGTGACGGCACGAGACCAGCGCATCCGTCAGCCGGCCCTCGTCGTCGAGGGTCGCGTTCGCCTGGGCGATGACGAAGCCGCCCTCGTCAATGGCCGACAGATGGTCGATCTGATTGGTCACGCGGCTGCCCTCGACCTTGCGGTATGGCGTCTCGAGGAAGCCATAGCGATTGGTGCGGGCATAGACCGCCAGCGAGTTGATCAGGCCGATGTTGGGGCCTTCCGGGGTCTCGATCGGGCAGACGCGGCCATAGTGCGTGGGGTGTACGTCGCGCACCTCGAAGCCGGCCCGCTCGCGGGCCAGGCCACCCGGCCCGAGCGCCGAGACACGGCGCTTATGGGTCACCTCCGAGAGCGGGTTGTTCTGGTCCATGAACTGCGACAGCTGGCTGGAGCCAAAGAACTCCTTGATCGCCGCCGAGACGGGTTTGGCATTGATCAGCTCCTGCGGCATGAGTCCCTCGGACTCGGCGAGCGACAGACGCTCCTTGACGGCGCGCTCCACGCGCACCAGGCCGACGCGAAACTGGTTCTCGGCCATCTCACCGACGCAGCGGATGCGCCGGTTGCCGAGGTGGTCGATGTCGTCGACGGTGCCACGGCCATTGCGCAGCTCGACGAGGATCTTGAGCGCGTCGACGATATCGGAGCCATCGCCATGCTCCGCGACAAGGCCCTTTGAAAACTCGTCGTTGCGCTGCGAAAAATAGCGTCCGTCGTAGAGGATCCCCGGTCCCTCGGTGGCCTCGCGCTGCAGGCGGCGGTTGAACTTCATACGCCCGACCGCGGAGAGGTCATACCGGTCCGGCGCGAAGAACAGATTGTGGAACAGGTTCTGCGCGGCGTCCTTGGTCGGCGGCTCACCGGGGCGCATCATCCGGTAGAGCTCGACCTGGGCCTCGAGCTCGCTCTTGGTATGGTCGATGCGCAGCGTCTCCGACAGATAGGGGCCGTGGTCGAGGTCGTTGACGAACAGCGTGTGAATCACGCTGATGCCCTTCCCGCGCAGATCCACGAGCAGCTCAGGGGTGATCTCGCTGTTCGCCTCCCCGATGACCTCTCCGGTCTCGGTATCGATCTGGGTGCGCGCGAGCGTCCTTCCGATCAGAAACTCATCGGGCACGGCCAGACGCTCGACCCCCGCCTTCTGCAACTCCCGAATGTGCTTCGCGGTCACCCGCCGGCCCGCCTCGACCAGGACCTCGTCGTCGATCGTGATCTCGAAATTGACGGTTTCCCCGCGCAGTCGTTCGGGGACCAGCTCGAGCTCGACACGCTCGCCCAGATGGAAGGTGTCGGTCTCGAAGAAGCGGGCCAGCATCTCGTCGACGTCATAACCGAGCGCACGCAGGAGGATGGTCGCCGGCAGCTTGCGGCGGCGGTCGATGCGCACGAACACATTGTCCTTGGGGTCAAACTCGAAGTCCAGCCAGGAACCGCGGTACGGGATCACCCGCGCGGAGAACAGCAGCTTGCCCGAGGAGTGGGTCTTGCCCTTGTCGTGATCGAAGAACACGCCCGGCGAGCGGTGCAGCTGCGAGACGATGACGCGCTCGGTGCCGTTGATGATGAAGGTCCCGGTCTCGGTCATCAGCGGCAGGTCGCCCATGTAGACCTCCTGCTCCTTGATGTCCTTGACCACCTTGGAGCCGGCCGGGGCCTCCTTGTCATAGATGACCAGGCGCAACAACACGCGCAGCGGTGCCGCATAGGTCGCGCCGCGCAGGTGGCACTCGCGCACGTCGAAGGGGGGTTCACCGAGCCGGTAGCTCACGTACTCGAGTACCGCATTGCCCGAGTAGCTCTCGATCGGCAACACGGTCTTGAAGGCGGCGTGCAGCCCGACGTCCTCGCGCTCCTTGGGGCGCTTGTCGAGCTGCAGGAATGCACGGTAGGAATCGATCTGAGTCGCCAGCAGGAAGGGCACGTCCAGGATGCTCGGACGCTTGCCGAAGTCTTTGCGGATACGCTTCTTTTCGGTGAACGAGTAGGCCATTCTGGCTTCCCTCTGTGTTGTTCTGGAGACTCGATGAACAGCCGGGCGGAGAGTTCCTGCCGGGCGTGGGGCCGACGGCATTGACGGCGGTTTCGATCCGATCTGCTACTGCTCGTTCCCGCCAAGCGGTGGGTACGAAAAAACGGTTAGGCGTTTGCCGGAAGATCTCGTACCCGATGACGCCGGATTGCGGCTCGCCTTCGCGGAGCATCGCCACGAGCACGGCCGGGCGATGTGCGTGGCCGTGCGACAACGAAGGCGGACGTCAAGACAACGCGGCTGGTATGAGATTGGACAGAGATCGCCTAAGCAACAGAAAAAGGCCGGCGGCTCGAGGCCGCCAGCCTGGACAGCGCGTCAACAACGCGCTGGAGCAAGGCCGTCCTTATTTGACCTCGACAGCGGCCCCAGCCTCTTCCAAAGACTTCTTCGCGGCCGCGGCATCGTCCTTCGACACGCCTTCCTTCAGCGTGGTCGGAACGCCTTCGACGGCGTCCTTCGCCTCTTTCAGACCCAACCCGGTCATCGCGCGCACGGCCTTGATGACCGCGACCTTGTTGGCGCCAAACGACGTCAGGATCACGTCAAACTCGGTCTGCTCCTCTGCGGGAGCGGCATCTGCGCCGGCGGCCGCGGGGGCAGCGGCAACCGCGGCCGCCGCGGTCACGCCAAACTTCTCTTCCATCGCACTGATGAGGTCGACGACCTCCATCACGGTCATGCTGGCGATGGCTTCCAGGATCTCGTCTTTCGAAACAGCCATTGGCTTCTCCTAACTCTCGATTCGTTGAGGACGATGCGGCAAGCCCTTAGGCCGCCTCTTTCGCATCGCGGACCGCTGCAATGGTGCGAACGAGCTTGCTCGGCACCTCATTGAGGGTCGTCGTCAATTTCTGGACAGGCGCCTTCATCACGGACATCAGCAGGCTGATTGCCTCCTCGTAGGTCGGCATCTTCGCCAGCTTGCCGAGCTCCGACGGATCCAGAAGCTGGCCTGACAAGGCAACGAGCTTGACCTGGAACTTGTCGTGCCCCTTCGCGAAGGCCTCTACCACGCGTGCGGCCGAGCCCGGATCGTTCTGCCCAAACGCAAGCACGAGCGGGCCCGTGAGCCCCTCCTGCATGCAGGCAAAGTCGGTTCCGGCCAGCGCACGCTTGGCCAGGGTGTTCTTGACCACCCGCAGATAGACACCGGCCTTACGCGCCTCGACGCGCAACTCCGTCATCTGTGCGACCGTCAAGCCCCGGTACTCGGCCCCGATAGCCGAGTAGGCACTCTTCGCGATCTCCGCGACTTCGGCGACGATCACCTCTTTCTGCGCAAATGTAAGCGCCATTGTCGTCACCTCCCGATTACGGCGGGGGCCTCGGCCCCCATGACACCCTCGGCCGGCGCACTCCCGCCCCTGCCGAAAGCCACTTCCTCCGTGCACCGTCATCAGGATCACCTGAATCGTGGGCACCATCTGCGCAGGCCCTTCCATTAAGCCCGCCCCGCCGCTCGTCCTGACCGGTCGCGTGGGCACCTGCGGTCTTTGACAGCAGCCGGCCAGCGAAACTGGCCGACGCCCCAAAGGCGTGTTGCCGGGGCGTTCCCGCACCCGGCGTTGCGGCGACAAGGCCGCGGTAACGATTGCCGACGTCAGAACGCCAGGGAGCCGTGATCCACGGTCAGACCCGGACCCATGGTCGAGGAGACCGTGACCTTCTGCATATAGACGCCCTTGGCCGCGGTCGGCTTGACCTTGACCAGATTGGCGAGCAGGGCCTCGAGGTTCTCACGTAGCTTTGCGGATTCGAAGTCGGCCTTGCCGAGTGGGCAGTGGATGATGCCGGCCTTGTCGGTCCGATAGCGCACCTGCCCGGCCTTGGCGTTTTCCACTGCCTCGACAACGTTCGCCGCGACCGTGCCGACCTTCGGGTTTGGCATGAGTCCGCGCGGGCCAAGCAGCTTGCCAAGTTGGCCAACGACGCGCATCGCATCCGGTGAGGCGATGACGACATCGAAATTGAGGTTGCCGGCCTTCATCTCCTCGGCAAGGTCCTCCATACCCACCCGGTCTGCCCCGGCCGCGGTGGCGGCCTCGGCATTGGCACCCTGTGTGAAAACGGCGACGCGCACCTGCTTGCCGATCCCGTGGGGCAGCACAGTCGATCCACGCACCACCTGATCGGACTTGCGCGGGTCCACGCCGAGGCGCACGGCCACGTCGACACTCTCAACGAACTTGACTGCCGACAACTCCTTCAGAAGCGCGAAGGCCTCTTCAGCCGGATAGAGCTTTCCTTTCTCCACCCGCTCACGGATATTCTTCGCGCGCTTGGTAAGCTTGCTCATTGCTCCACCCCCTCAACCTCGAGTCCCATCGCTCGCGCACTCCCGGCGATGGTACGCACGGCGGCATCGAGACTGGCCGCATTGAGATCCGGCATTTTCGTCTGCGCAATCTCCTCGAGCTGCGCGCGCGTTACCGTGCCGACCTTCACCGTGTTCGGGACGCTACTGCCCTTGGCCACGCCCGCCGCCTTCTTCAACAGGATCGACGCGGGCGGCGTCTTGGTGATAAAGGTGAAGCTCCGGTCGGTATAGACGGTGATGACGACGGGGATCGGCAGACCCTTCTCGACGTCCTGCGTCTTGGCGTTGAATGCCTTGCAGAACTCCATGATGTTGACGCCGCGCTGGCCCAGCGCGGGACCAACGGGCGGGCTGGGGTTGGCCTCGCCGGCCTTTACCTGCAGCTTGATGTAAGCGGATATCTTTTTCGCCACGATGTTTCTCCAGTGGGTTCAAGCGCCGAGTGTGGGACCCGGCTCCCCGTGCCACGCCAGCGCCGTGGCGTCGGCGGGCCTCTCAAACAGGTCAAATCAAATAACGCCTCCATGACGCGCCAC
>JAXGTD010000107.1:0-14422 GCA_040775095.1 Chromatiaceae bacterium
AGCACCAGGGGCCATGTACACGCGCCTGCACCAGCCGTTCCGCACCCTTGGCCGACAGCCCCGTGACCATCCGCAACCCTAGTCTGAGTGCCGGCTCACCACCACGGGCCGGCTCCAGCGTGCAGTCCCAGACACTGTGCCGAACATCGACGGGGCGCACCTCCACGCCCTGCCGGCGCGCCTCGCGAATCAACTGCGCCGGGGCATAGAAACCCATCGGCTGGCTGTTGAGCAGAGCGCCGAAAAAGGCGGCCGGCTCGTGGTGTTTCAGCCAGGCAGACAGGTAGACCAGCAGGGCGAAACTGGCGGCGTGGGATTCTGGAAAGCCGTATTCACCGAATCCAAGGATCTGCTTGTAGATCTGCTCGGCAAAGGTGCGGCTGTAGCCGCGGCTGGTCATGCCATCGATCAGACGATTACGGATCGGCTCCAAACCGCCACGCCGGCGCCATGCGGCCATCGAGCGGCGCAGCCGATCTGCCTCACCCGGATCGAAACCGGCGGCCACCGTGGCCAGCTTGATCACCTGCTCCTGGAAGATCGGCACCCCCAGGGTGCGTGCCAGCACCGCCTCCACCTCGGGGGATGGATAGGTTGCCGGCTCGAGTCCCTGACGGCGACGCAGATAGGGATGCACCATGTCGCCCTGGATTGGTCCCGGCCGCACAATGGCGACCTCGATGACGAGGTCGTAGAAACAGTTGGGCTTCAGACGTGGCAGCATGGCCATCTGCGCACGCGACTCGATCTGAAACACCCCGGTGGTCTCTCCGCGCTGGATCATCCGATAGACGTCCGGGTCTTCGGCGGGGATGTCGGCGACGCGCAGGCGCGTGCCCCGGAAACCGTTGATCAGGTCCAGGGCACGGCGGATGGCACTGAGCATGCCAAGCGCCAGGCAGTCCACCTTGAGCAGGCCCAGCGCATCGAGATCGTCCTTGTTCCACTGAATGACGGTGCGCCCGGGCATGGCCGCGTGCTCGATCGGGACCAATCGGGTCAAGGCATCGCGGCTGATCACGAATCCGCCCACGTGCTGGGACAGGTGACGCGGGAAACCGACCAGCTCGTGCGCCAGGCGCATCCATCGCAGCACACGCGGGTTGAACGGGTCGAGGCCGGCCTCGCGCAACCGCTGCGGTGATACCGACTGACCGTCCCACCCGTTGATGCCGCGTGCCAGCCGGCCGACCTGATCGGCGGACATGCCCAGCGCCTTGCCGACATCGCGCACCGCGCTCTTCGGTCGGTAACGGATGACCGTCGCCGCCAGCGCGGCGCGCTCGCGCCCGTATTTGCGATAGATGTACTGGATGACCTCTTCGCGGCGTTGGTGCTCGAAATCCACATCGATGTCCGGCGGCTCACCGCGCTCACGCGAGATGAAGCGCTCGAACAGCATCTGCGAGCGCGCCGGGTCCACCTCGGTGATGCCCAGACAGTAGCAGACCGCCGAGTTGGCCGCCGAGCCGCGGCCCTGGCACAGGATGGCGCGCCCGCGGGCAAACTGCACGATGTCGTGGACGGTCAGGAAATAGGGCGCGTACCCGAGCTCCGCGATCAGTTCCAGCTCGTGGAGCAGTTGCCGCATGACCTTGTCGGGCACACCGTCGGGCCAGCGGCGGGCGGCACCGTCCAAGGTCAACCTGCGCAGCCAACCGTCGACGCTCTCGCCTGCCGGGGCGAGCTCGCGTGGATACTCGTAGCGAAGCTCGGCGAGGGAGAAGTGGCAACGCTCGGCGATGCGCAGGGTTTCGGCCAGCAGATCGGGCGGATAGAAGCGCAACAATTGCGCGCGCGAGCGCAGGTGATGCTCACGGTTCTGGCGGCACGCCTCACCCGCTGTCGCGACGCCCCGACCGAGCCGGATCGCGGTCAGCGTATCGAGCAAGGCCTGCCGCTCGGGGACATGCATCAGCACGGCGCCAACGGCCACCAGCGGCAACCCGCTCAGCCTGGCAAGGCGCCGCAACCGTCCCAGCTTTGACCGGTCGTCGCCATCGCGGTGCAATCCCACCCCGATCCAGACCCGGCCAGGGAAACACTGGCTCAACCACTCCCCCTGCTCCGGCCCCTCCTGACTGCCCGGCAACCAGATCAGGAGACAACCCGGCAACCGCTGTGTCAGGTCCTGCCGCTCCAGGCGGTAGCGGCCCTTGCCACAGCGGCCTCTGGCGAC
Organism: Chromatiaceae bacterium; assembly: GCA_040775095.1. GTDB lineage: Bacteria > Pseudomonadota > Gammaproteobacteria > Chromatiales > Chromatiaceae > JAXGTD01. Next base: position 2,180 of record JAXGTD010000107.1, read on the forward strand.
GGAAATCAGCTCGCAGAGGTGCGCGTAACCGCCTCGGTCCGTCGCCAGGGCGACCAGACGCGGGCCTTCCCAGAGCGGGAGCTCGCTGCCGACGATCAGCGGCAGATCGCAAGCCCGCGCCTCGCCGTGGGCCCTGACAATACCGGCCAGCGAGCATTCGTCGGTGATTGCCAGGGCGCGATAGCCCTGCTGTCTCGCGCTCCGGACGAGCTCTTCGGGATGCGAGGCCGCGCTCAGAAAGGAGAAATTCGACCGACAATGCAGCTCAGCGTAGTTCGGAAGTGAGGTGCAAACCAAGGTCGCCTCGGCTGAATACTGTATTTAAAAACAGTATACGCCATTGACGACGCCCACTGCACCGGCATGTCAGACCGAGTCGACGGCCACGGCCAGGCCGCGGCGCGCGCGCCATCATCGACGACGCGACGGGCCGACAGCGCAACGGGGCGACCCACGGTGCCCCGGCGATCAGCCCCTCGGCCGGCGACGACGGCGGTAACCATGGCGCCGCACTTCGTGGTTCAATGCATTGTCAAGCATCAACCCAGCCGAACAAGGGGATCGCTACGCGTGGACGTCGAGCTCGTCGAAATCCAGGAATTCCTGGGCAGCCACCCGCCGTTCGACCAGTTGCCGGAGTCCGTGTTGGCCCGACTGCCCAAGCAGTTGTCCGTGCGTTATTTTCGCCGCGGCACGCCATTCCCTCCGATCGATACCCAACGGCCTTGTCTGTATGTCCTGCGCCGCGGTGCCGTCGAGCTGCGGGACACACAGGGAGACCTCCTCGGCAAGCTGGCCGAGGGCGATCTCTGCCACCTGGCCTGCCGCATCGAGACGCACGGACCCGATTACACCGGAAGCACGGCGGAGGACACGCTCGCCTACGAGCTGCCCTGCACGATCCTGGCCCAGCTGCGCCGCGATTACACCGCATTCGCCGAGCACTTCGACCAGTCCGTCTCGCGGCGTCTGCGAAAGGCGCTGGACGTGATGACCGACGCCCCGGCGTCGGGCTCCGGCATGATGACCGTCACCACCGGCAGCCTGCTGCAGCGCGCACCCATCAGCGCGACGTCGGATACCAGCATTCGCGAGGCCGCGCGGATCATGGCCAACAGCCGCACATCCTCGCTCCTGATCATGGACGGCGAACGGCTGGCCGGCATGATGACCGACCGCGACCTGCGCAACCGCTGCGTCGCCGCCGGTCTGTCGACCGATCGACCGGTGCGCGAGATCATGACCGAGCAACTGCATACCATCGATGCGGATTCGCTCGCCTTCGAGGCACTGATCACCATGACCCGGCTCAACGTCCACCACCTGCCGGTGCTGGAGCAGGGTCGTGTCGCCGGCGTCCTGTCAACAACGGACCTGACCCGGTTCCAGAGCGCCAACTCGGTCTACCTGGTGGGAGACATCCACAAGGCCGACTCGGTGGAGACACTGGTGAGCATCAGCGCCAAGGTTCCGGAGTTACAGGTGCACCTGATCAGCGCCGGTGCCACCGCGAACCATGTCGGTCAGGCCATCAGCGCCGTGACCGACGCCATCAGCATCCGACTGATCGAGCTGGCCGAGGCCGAGCTGGGGCCCCCGCCGGTGCCATACGCCTGGCTGGTGGGCGGATCGCAGGCGCGCCGCGAGCAGTCGTCGCACTCCGATCAGGACAACGCGTTGTTGATCGCCGACCACGCGAGGGATGACGACGACGCCTACTTTGCCGCGTTAGCCACGCGCGTCAATGACGGCCTCAACGCCTGTGGTTACGTGTACTGCCCGGGCGATGTCATGGCCAAGAACCCAAAATGGCGGCAGCCGCTGCGGATCTGGACCAAGTACTTCAACACCTGGATCAAGCGTCCCGAGCCGATGGCCCTGATGCTGGCCAGCGTGTTCTTCGACCTGCGTGCGCTGCATGATCCGGCGGGCCTGTTCGAGGAGTTGCACGAACGCGTGGTGGAGCTCTCCAGGGCCAACCGTATCTTCATCGCCTATATGGCGGCCAATGCGCTCAAGCACCGGCCGCCGCTCGGGTTCTTTCGTAACTTCGTGCTCATCCATGGTGGCGAGCACGATCGCAGCGTCGACATCAAGCACCGCGGCACCGTGCCGATCGTCGACCTGGCGCGCGTCTACGCCCTGTCCGCGGGGCTGACAGAAACCAACACCATCGACCGTTTGCAGGCCGCGGCGCGGACCACGGCGTTGAGCCGCGACGGCGGTGCCAATCTCGTCGACGCCTTCGAGCTGGTCGGCACGCTGCGCATGCGCCACCAGGCCAACCAGCTGCGCCACGGCGAGCAGGCCGACAACTTCCTCAAGCCCGAGCAGCTGTCCTCGCTCGAGCGAGGGCATCTCAAGGACGCGTTCCTGCTGATCAATACCATGCAGGAGTCCCTCGGCCAGCGGTTTCAGGCGGGGCGTTTCACCTGACATGCCAGCATTGGCCCTGGAATGGCGCCGGCGCTGGCACCTGCGCCGGCTCGCCCCCGGCCCGCTGCACGACTATTACGCTCGGCCATTCCCGAAACCATCCCAGGATTACCGATCGGTCGAACTGATCGCCATCGACCTGGAGACGACCGGACTGGACCCGAGGCGCGATCAGATCCTGAGTCTGGGCTGGGTTCGCCTGCATCGGAACCGGATCGCGCTCTCCAGCGCGGCCCATCGGCTGGTTCAGATCTCCGGTGCGATCCCCGCCGACAGCGCCGTCATACACCAGATCACCGACGACCAGGCAGCCGCCGGCGGCGACCTGGCCGCGGCCCTGGCAGAATTGCTGGAAGTCCTCGCCGGCCGAGTCATGATCGCCCACCATGCCCGCGTCGAGCAGGGCTTTCTGAGCGCCGCTTGTCGGCGACTCTACGGCACCGGGTTGTTGGTGCGCACCATCGACACCCAGGTCATCGCGCGTCGCACCATGGAACACCGGCATATCCCCTACAAGGGCTCGGACCTGCGCCTGCACGCGCTCGGTGAGCGATACAATCTGCCGCGACACGGGGCCCACAACGCGCTCAGCGACGCGCTGGCCGCCGCCGAGTTGTTCTTGGCGCAGGCCGCGCATCGCGATGCCGGTCGCGGACTTCCGCTTCGGGATTTCCTTCTCTGAGGAGACGCCAATCGTCTCCATCCTCGGACCGGATCGACCCGCGCCCTCGAACGCGTGGAACGCGTGGAACGCGCACCGCCCACGCCGCCGCGAACGACAGCCACCCGTCTGATCGAGTCGCGGGCGCCGCGATCGATCGGCCAGCACCTGGCGAGGGTCTCGCTTGGCCGTGCGGGAGGGGTAGAAAACACGACGGCCACGGCGGTGCACCCAAATGAAAAAAAGCTTGCACCATTAGAAAATGCTTATATAATAATCCTCAAATCAACAGTCTTTCAGCCCTCAGGAGGCTTCTATGTTGCCCGCTCTTGCTATCGTCGCTCTGGTCGTTGGAAGTGTCGGAACCACGCTGGCCATCTCCGAAAAGGACGTCTCTGCCGAACAGGCCCGCACGCCGGTGGTTGAGGTTCAGGCCGTCGAGACGGCTGCCCCGATCTCTCACTCCAGCAATTGATACCATGACACGGACGCGCATGGCGTTCTAGAGATCCCGGCCGTATGACGGCCTCCGGTCTCGCTTCGGCAGGCCGGTCAAGAAACCCCGCTCACCTTCTGGTGGCGGGGTTTTTTCTTGCCCCTTTCCGTGGCTGACGGATCGCGGCAGCACTTTGCGCGGATAAACCGCCATCGGGGAGCGTACGCGCCGCTGGAAATTTGGCAACATAGGCGAGTCCCGGCAACCAACGATGCGCGGGCAACCCCAGATCAGAAAGGCGAGATCAAGGCGCTGCTTGCGAGATGACATCAAAATCCCCCCTCTGGCACCTGCTCCTGCCGATCCTTTTTCTCGGAGCCGTGTGCGCCGCCGGATCCGAGCAACCCGCTTTGCGCTTCGCACCACTGCCGATGGAAGACCGGCAAGTCATACGCGAACAGTTCTTCGGTCTGGCGCAGTACCTGTCGGAGGTGACGGGGCGGCCCATCGCCTGGATTCAGCAGGATGACTACGCGGATATCCTCCAGAGCTTCCGCGACAACGAGATCGACCTTGCCTATCTCGGCCCGCTGCCGTTGGTGATGCTGATGCGAGCCGATCCGGCGGCACGGCCGCTTGGCTGCTTTCGCGGCACCGATGGCGCCGCCCACTACACCTGCTCCCTGGTGGTCTTTGGTGAAGCCGGGGCACGCGCGGCGAGCGAGCTTCGGCACAAACGCTTCGGGCTCACGCAGCCCTACTCGACCTGCGGGTGGTTTGCGACCTCACGCATGCTCGCCGCGTTCGGCACCGCGTTGGACCGCGACGGTAACCAATTCGACTACACGGGGAGTCACTCGGCGGCCGCACTCGGCGTCGTCGCCGGTGACTATGACGTCGCTGGCGTGAAGACGGCCATTGCCCGCCGCTACGCCCATATGGACCTGCATATCATCGCCACCAGTCGCCCCTATCCCGGCTTCGCCCTGGTCGCCAATACCGAGACCCTCGACACGGCCACCCTCGCGGCCCTGGAGCAGGCGGTGGGCGCACTCGACCCCCAACGGGGGACCAAGGCCGAGGTGGCGACACGGATGCGGGACTGGGGAGGTGCGCTGCGCTACGGGATGGCGCCGACGTCCGTGTGTGACTACAGCGCGGTGGAGCGCGCCTTGTCGGAGGTCTCATGGCCCCCGCCCGGGGCGCGTCAATGACACGCCTTGCCGGCCTCACCATCGCCCTCACCCTCGCTGCCGAGGTCGCACTCGGCTGGGTGCTGTGGCGGCTGTTCGACACCGACTCGCAGCAACAACTGAAGACCCTCGCGTCCGAGCAGGCAGCAGGACATAGTGCCGTCATCAGCAGCTACCAGCGCTTGGTCGAGGTGGTCTTTCAGCAGGCCATTGACCGGCCCGGCATCCAAGAGTTGCTGCTCGAGCTCGACGCGGCCGATCCGGCGACCCGGCAACATCGGCGTGGACTACTCTACCGTGCCCTCATCCATACCTATCGCATCCTGGCCGCGCACGACGTGCGCATGCTGCAGTTCGTCACACCCGATGGGCGCTCTTTTCTGCGCTTCAGCCGCCCCGATCTGTTCGGCGACCCGATCGCGAAAGAAAGCCCGCTGCTGCGCCGCGTCATCGCCGGGGGGGAGAAACAGCAGGCGTTCGAAAACGGTCGGGAGGCCCCCGGTTTCCGCTTTGCCTTTCCGTTGTTTGCCGCCGACCAGCTGGTCGCGGTGGTCGACTTCGGTGTCGATGTCAGGATCGTGCAGCGCATTGGCGACGTGCATAGCGAGGCGGGGCCAAACACCACCAGCCGTCTGATCCTGCGCCGCGACCTGCTCGAGGCCGTCGCCCACCCCAGCACCCGCGCCTTGTTCGAACCCGTCTCACTCGACGAGGGGTTCGTCCTCGAACGGGCGCCTGCCGGATCAGACGGCACCGCGGACACCGATGCCGAGGGGCTGCCCGGTTGGGTCGACGGCGTCGACCGACACCTGGCCCGGACCCCTCGCCTGCGTGACGCCATTGCCAACGGCGCCGCTTTCACCAATCACCTGTGCACGGCGCTGACAGAGTGCTTTGCCACGGCGCTGATGCCAGTCAGGGACAGCCAGGGTCGGGTCGCGGCCTACGTCGTGTCGTATGCGGAGGATCCACTCTACGCGGTGCGCCTGTCTCGATTCCTGGTGCTGTTCGTGATCGGCTCGGTGCTGATCCTCATCAGCGTCTCGGCGTTGCGGCGCCTGATCGCCTCGCGCAGGCGACTGCAGACCATCGGTGAGCATATGGGCGAGGGGCTCTACGTCATGGCGACCAACGGCCGGATCATCTATGCCAATGGCGCCGCCTCGGAGCTGCTCGGATACAGCCAGAGCGACCTGCTCGGCAGTGACGCCCACACCCTGTTCCACAGTCACGATGGCACCGAGCAGACGAACAAGGACGGCTGCCCCGTGCGTTCCACCGCGTTGCGCGGCGACATCTATCGCAGTGACGAAGAGGTATTCAGGCACCGTGACGGCGGCCTGCTGCGCGTGAATGTCGTGGCCTCTCCGCTGCGCGAGCACGGCCAGATCAACGGGATCATCGTGTTGTTCCGGGATATCACCAAGGAGTATCAGGCGCGGCTGAGGCTCCGGCACACCGACACGGCGTTCAGCAATCTGGCCGAGGCCGTGATCGTCACGGACGCCGACCTCTGCATCCGCGCGGTCAATGCGGCTTTCACGTCCATGACCGGCTATGCCGAGGAGGAGGTCATTGGCCTGAACCCGCGCATCCTGTCCTCGGGCCGTCAGGACGAGGCGTTCTACCGGAACATGTGGGCGCAGATCGCGCGCGAGGGCAGCTGGGCCGGGCAGATCTGGAATCGCCGCAAGGACGGCGAGATCTTCCCCGAGTGGATACAGATCACGGCGGTGCGCGATGAGCAGGGGCAGGTCGTAAGCTACGTCGGTGTCGGCACCGACGTCACCGACGCCCGCGCCAAGGAGGCGCGGCTTCGCGACCTCGCCTATTACGACCAACTGACCGGACTCTACAACCGTACCGCGTTTATCGATGTGCTGGCGCGCGCGGTGGAACGGGCCCAGGTGCGCAAGAGCCGGCTCGCCCTGCTCTATCTGGACATCGATCGGTTCAAGCGCATCAATGAGACGCTTGGACACGATATTGGGGACCGATTGCTGCTGGAAGTGGCGGCGCGGGTGCGAAAGAGCGTCCGTCAGCACGACGACATGGGCCGGGTCGGCGGCGACGAGCTCACGATCCTGCTCGAGAACGTGGACGACAACAGCACCGCGCCGCGGATCGCCCAGGCGGTATTGTCCGTGATCCGCGAGCCAATTCGGCTCTACGGCACAGAGCTGCACGTGACCGCGAGCCTTGGAATCTGCCAGTATCCACAGGACGGCGCGGACGCCACCACGTTGCTCAAGAACGCGGACGCGGCCATGTATCTGGCCAAACACCACGGCCGCGACGGTTATCGATTCTTCACGCCGTCGCTGGCCGCCGATGCAGACCGTCGCTTCGCCCTCGAGTCCAGTCTGCGACGCGGGCTCAGTGAGGCGCAGTTCAGGCTCTTCTACCAGCCAAAGGTCTCGCTGACCGACGGCCGCATCATCGGCTTCGAGGCCCTGATCCGCTGGGCCCATCCGGAACAGGGCCTACTCCCACCCAGCCAGTTTCTCGATGAGGCGCGCGACGCCGGTCTGATCCAGCCGCTGACCGAGTGGCTGTTGGAGCGCGCCGCGCGCGACTGCGCCGTCTGGCGCGCCGACGGGATCCCCGTGGGCCGCATCGCCTGCAACCTCGACGCGCTGGTCTTCCACCCGCGGGCGCTGCTGGCTTTGCTGCGCAAGACCGTGCGCGAGGCAGGCATCGATGCCGCCGACATCGAGCTGGAAATCCTCGAGACCGCGATGCATCCGTCTCAGCAGTCCCTGGAGCTCTGGCACGGGCTGGTCGCGGCGGGCTTCGACCTGGCCATCGACGACTTTGGCACTGGCGAGTCATCCCTTGGTCGGCTCAAGCAGCTGCCGGTCAGCACACTGAAGATCGATCGCAGCTTCGTCCGCGACATCGAGACCGACGAAAACGACCGCTCCATCTGCCGCACCGTGATCGCGATGGCCAAGACCCTGGATAAGCAGGTCATTGCCGAGGGGGTCGAGACCGAGGCCCAGCTACGCTTCCTGTTCGACACCGGCTGCGATGCGGTCCAGGGCTATCTGATCAGCCGGCCCATGCCGGCGGAGCAGATCGCGGATTTTGTCGATCGATATCGCGGCGGCGATCTGCTGCGACTGGCGGGCAGGGACTCGGGCCTGCCGTTGAGCCGCGGCGCCTGAGCAAGTCCCGGCCCCTGTCTCGTCCCCCCTGTCGACTGCCACCGTGGAGCCTCAGCCATGAAGTACAAGGACCTACGCGATTTTATCGACCAACTCGAGCAGCGCGGCGAGTTGCGTCGCATCGGCGTCGAGGTTGACCCTTATCTGGAGATCACCGAGGTCTGCGACCGCACCCTGCGCGCCGGTGGCCCGGCGCTGCTGTTCGAGCGCCCGAAGGGTTCGCAAATCCCCCTCCTCGGCAACCTGTTCGGCACGCCAAAGCGGGTGGCGCTCGGCATGGGCGAGGAGTCGGTCGAGGCCCTGCGCGAGGTCGGCAAGCTGCTTGCCTTCCTGAAGGAACCCGACCCACCCAAGGGCATGAAGGAGGCGTGGCAGACGCTGCCGATCTTCAAGAAGGTGCTCGACATGGCCCCCAAGACCCGACGCAATCCCCCATGCCAGGAGGTCATCCTGGAAGGCGACCAGGTCGACCTGAGGCAACTGCCCATCCAGCATTGTTGGCCCGGGGACGCCGCACCGCTAATCACCTGGGGATTGGTGATCACCAGGGGGCCGGAGAAGCCCCGTCAGAACCTCGGCATCTATCGGATGCAGGTCATCGACCGCCATCGCGTCATCATGCGCTGGCTGGCCCATCGCGGCGGCGCCCTGGATTTCCGTGACTGGCAACGCGCCCATCCCGGCAAGCCCTTCCCGGTGAGTGTCGCGCTGGGTGCGGACCCGGCCACGATCCTCGGCGCGGTCACGCCGGTGCCTGACTCCATCTCGGAATACGCCTTCGCGGGTCTGCTGCGCGGGAGCCGCACCGAGCTGGCCGCCAGCCAGGGGTCCGACCTGCAGGTACCCGCCAGCGCCGAGATCGTGCTCGAGGGACAGCTGCATCCCGAGGATACGGCCCCCGAGGGCCCCTTCGGCGACCACACCGGCTATTACAACGAGGTCGACCGTTTCCCGGTGTTCACGATCGATCGCATCACGCGGCGCCGCGAGCCGATCTACCACAGCACCTACACCGGCCGCCCACCCGATGAGCCGGCGATCCTGGGGGTCGCGCTCAACGAGGTATTCGTGCCCATCCTGCAGAAGCAATTCCCGGAGATCCAGGACTTCTATCTGCCGCCAGAGGGCTGCTCCTATCGCCTGGCCGTGGTCAGCATCCGCAAGCAGTACCCGGGGCATGCCAAGCGCGTGATGATGGGGGTGTGGTCCTTCCTGCGTCAGTTCATGTACACGAAGTTCGTCATCGTCGTCGACGACGACGTTTGCACGCGCGACTGGAAGGACGTCATCTGGGCCATGACCACGCGCATGGATCCGGCGCGGGACACCGTGATGATCGAGAACACACCGATCGACTATCTGGACTTCGCCTCACCGGTATCCGGCCTCGGCTCCAAGATCGGCTTCGACGCAACCAACAAGTGGCCCGGGGAGACGAACCGCGAATGGGGGCGCCCGATCGTCATGGACGAGGCCGTCAAGCAGCGGGTGGACAGCATTTGGGGACAGTTGGGCATCGATTCTCAGCACGACGACTGAGTCGGCCGATGTGGGCGCAACCGCAAGGCGCTCGCGCGTTCGCCCAACATCCTCACGCCGGTCGCGTTCGGGCATTGCCGCGGGGCCAGGCGCGCACCACCGGGCAGTTTGCAACGACAGCGCACGTGCAGACCCTCCCGGCGCCCCGTCTTTGGGACGGAGGACGATCACCACAACGGCTGGCGGGCCAACCAAGAGCTCCGACACCCGCGAAAGGGTGTCGGAGGGGGTACTCATGCTCTCCGCGCCGGCTTTTCCGTTCAGTACCGGCGCGATCCCCGGTCGGCGCGCGGCCGGGCCTCGTTTACGGTCAGTTTACGCCCATCCTGTGTCGTGTCGTTGAGACTGTTGATGGCCTCTTCGGCATGGCTGTCGATCGGCATGTCGACGAAGCCGAAGCCCTTGGATTGTCCCGAATACTTGTCTTTTATAACGTCCGCACTCGCGACCTCGCCGAACTCGCTGAACATCGCCCTCAGGTCGTCGTCGGTAACGGAGTACTTCAGATTGCCTACGTAGATCCTCATCGCTCACACTCGATACATTGGTGCATTGAGCACGCGAGCACCGACGGCCGATCAACGCACAAACCGGCTGACGGTGAACGGCAACGTCGTGCCGTATCCCTGCTGGACGACCCGTGCGGGTCTGCCCTGCCAACACCTGACATCGGGCTTGCCGCGTCGAGGCCAACAACGAGCCGAGCGGCGAGACATCGGGAACCACGCTTGAGGGGCACGCTGCCAACGCGACCACCGTCGCAGGCGTCGAGACGGGTAGGCCATCGTCCGCGGGGCCCCTGGCACCCCGGTGCAACCCGGGTGCGGGTACCGGACCGGGCGGGGAGCATGTCGGTTTCGCTGCTTGGATTGCGACTTGGACTGAAACCCTGATGCCTGCCGATGGCTGGAGCTTTGGCCTGAATCTAGTGCATCGACCCGGCAGCGTCAACCAAAAATCAGTGCGAGCGTGTACCCTTCACCTGGAATCCGGCGCGCGCAACCGCGCTTGCCAGCGCGCTCGCGTCCAGATGTCCACCCCGCACATGGACGCGACCGGACGACAGATCCGGCGTTGCCTCGTCGACCGCCTCCAGCTCCTCCAGGGCATGCTTGACACTGCGCACGCAGTGCGCGCAGGTCATGCCCTGGACTTCGAGCAACAGGTCGCCGCTCTGCGCCGAGGTCTGCCTCGGCGCCAGGCGCGCGCGCACACGCGTCGCCTGCAGCCACAGCAGCAACACAATGAGCAGCATGGCAGACGAGACACCGATCCATCCCGCCCCGTGATCATCGGCGGTCATTGTGACCGACGGATCGGCCAACAGGCTCTCGAAGAGCAATCCGAACAGGACGCTCATGACGATCACCGTGCCAAGGTAGATCGACAGGACACGGGCCCCGAGAGCCCGGTAAACCGCGCCAATGGTGGCCAGATTGGTCGCCGGCCCCGCCATCAGGAAGACCAGCGCCGAGCCCGCCGGCATGCCCGCCGCAATCAGTGACGCAGCGATCGGCACGGAGGCCGTCGTACACACATACAGCGGCAGCGAGATGGCGAGCACGACGAGCATCCCCAGCAACCCCTGGGACCAGGGTTGCCCGGCGAAGAAGTCCGCCGGGGTCAGCGTCGTGACCAGCGCCGCGGCAAGCACGCCGGCAATCAACCACAGATCGATCGCGCCGAGCAGATCGCGCACGGCATAGCGCAACACGCCCGCCATACCCTCCCGCCGGCGTTCGTTCGACCCCGTCGCTGACGCGGCGCTCGCCGACAACGCCGTGTCGCGGGTGAGCCGATTCGCGAGCACGCCCCCGACGAGCCCGCTGAAGAATGCCGCGACCAGCTTGAAGATCGCAAACGGCCAGCCAAGGAACGCGGCGCTGACAAGGAGCGAGTCCGCACCGGTCTGTGGCGTGCTGATCAGGAAGGCCGTCGCGGCACCCTGTGACGCCCCCTCCCGCCGCAACCCCAGCGCGGTCGGGATCACACCACAGGAGCACAGCGGCAGCGGCACACCCAGCAACGAGGCGCGCATGACACTGCGCAGATCAGGCCGGTTCAGGCCGCGGTGGATCAGCCCCGAGGGCAGGTAGACGTGCATCAGCCCGGCAATGAGTAGCCCCAGCAGCAGCGAGGGCGAGAGCTCGAGCATGATCTGCCAGACATCAGCAAGATAGCGAGCGAACATGATGGACCAACCTACGGGACCGGGATGGGTGATTCATCTGCTGCGGCGCCACGGACGGACCCGGCGCCGAGCGGACAACGCGACAGCGCCCCCGGGGCACGCTCTCCCGAGGCGTTTCCCGTCCTGGTCCAGGGCATCGCAGCGAACGGATCGCGAACTGGCTCTGGCCGAGAGATCGACGCAGTCGGCGCCTCCTCAATAGCCGCGATTCTGATTCTCCTTCTCTTTTTCGTGCGAGTCGTAGAGCAGCCCACCCAGCGCCCCGGCACCCGCGCCGATCAACGCACCCTTGCCCGCGTCGCCACTGAGCGACCCGATGGCAGCACCGGCGGCCGCACCGCCGGCGGCACCGCTGGCGGTACGCGACGCCGTCGTGGTGCCGCAACCGGCCAACGTCAGTGACAGGCCAAGCGCGACCAACAAAGCAAAGCCTTTCATCGAAGCGACTCCTCGGGTTGGCAAACCCGGTGCAGTGTAATCAACATGGCCACGCGCTCCCGACCGCAGGGGACAGCGCGTGCCCCCAGGCCCTCGACGCCGGTGGCCGAGGGGAGACCCTGACTCAATGGCGTCCGGGCATTGAGTCCGTTCGCACCTCGCGAGGCGGGACGCGCGAACTG
>JAXGTD010000108.1:0-14277 GCA_040775095.1 Chromatiaceae bacterium
CGCCCGGCTCACACCAGGGGTCTTCCAGATCGTAGCCCTCGTAGGAGATATGCAGCAGGTTCGCGTCCATCGAGTATGGCGACTTGCTGCCCCCGCGCTTCATCTCCACGGGGATGCCATGTGCCTCGGCGTAGGCCAGGAGCTTCTCGCGCGAGAGCAGGTCCCATTCGCGCCAGGGCGCGATGATCTTGATGTCCGGGTTCAGCGCATAGGCGCCCAACTCGAAGCGCACCTGGTCGTTGCCCTTGCCGGTGGCGCCATGGGAGATCGCGTCGGCGCCCGTCTCTTGGGCGATTTCGACCAGGCGCTTGGCAATCAGCGGTCGGGCAATCGAGGTGCCGAGCAGATACTCGCCCTCGTAGAGCGCGTTGGCGCGGAACATCGGGTACACGAAATCGCGCACGAACTCCTCGCGCAGATCGTCGATGAAGATCTCTTTGACCCCGGCCGCCTCGGCCTTGGCACGCGCTGGCTCGACCTCCTCGCCCTGTCCGATATCGGCGGTGAAGGTGACCACCTCGCAGTCGTACTGCTCCTGCAGCCACTTGAGGATGACCGAGGTGTCGAGGCCGCCCGAATAGGCCAGGACGACTTTGTTGATCGAGCTCTTTGCCATGGTTGTGCTCCAAAGACACGAGAATGCGAAAACGCGCCAGTATACGTCGGCACCCTCACCGTCGTGGAATCGGCGTTGCGCGCGCGGGCGAGGCATCGCCCGGATGTCGTGCCGTGGGTTGCGTTGCGAGCGCGAGCTCCTCGGTGAGCCCGGCGCGATAGCGCGCCCAGTCGAAGGCCGCTCCGGGGTCGCTCTTGCGTTCGGGTGCGATGTCGCTGTGGCCGACGATCCGGGCCGGGGTTATTGCGGGGAATCGGGCCATGATCCGGGCCGTGGTCTCGGCGAGCCGCCCGTACTGCGCATCGCTGTATGGCGTCGTATCGTCCCCTTCGAGCTCGACGCCGATCGAAAAGTCGTTGCAGGCGTTGCGTCCCTGAAAGCTCGAGGTGCCGGCGTGCCAGGCGCGCTCTCGCAGGTCGACAAACTGCACCAGCTCGCCGTCGCGGCGGATCAGCAGATGCGCCGACACGCGCAGCCCCGCGAGCCGCTCGAAATACGGGTGCGCCGATGGATCGATGCGATTGAGGAACAACTGCTCGATCCATGGGCCTCCGAACCGTCCGGGAGGGAGGCTGATGTTATGGATCACGAGCAGATCCACCAGGGTACCCCGTGCGCGGGGGTCGTGGTTCGGCGAGGGCGCCTGTCGGGCGTCGTCCAGGCGGCCTGATGTGGCGCCGACGTTGGGCTTGGTCGATGGCATCGCGCTCGCCCGTGGCTAGGGCTCGTTGTGACCGCGGTGCAGTCCCGGCATCATGCCCTTGATGACCAGATCCGTCAGGCTGACGATGCCGATGACGCGCCCCTCCTCGAGCACCGGTGCGCGCGAGAGGTCGAACCGGTTGAACAGCCGTGCGCAGTAGCGGATGTCCATGTCGGGATTCACGCTCAGCAATGGCTTGGACATGATCTCGTAGATGTTGACCCGATCCGGGGCGCGGTCCTGCGCCAGTACCTGGCGGGCGATGTCCGAGATCAAGACCATGCCGTATTCGTCGTCCCCATGGCGTTTTCGGACGACCAGCGATTTCGTGTCGACATGGAGCATGCGCTCGAGGGCCTGCGCGACGGTTGCCATGCCGTCGACCAGATCGAATTCCGTCTTCATCACGTCGCGGACGCGAATCGGTGTGCGTTGGGTCATGGTCAGATCTCCTCTTGGACCTTTTCTGACAACATGCGGATCTGATGGCTGATGCCCACGGCGTCCTCGACATCGACCTGGAAGGCGATGCCACTGCCGGCCTGTTCCTCGAACCGGCCGACATCGGCGATGGTCTCGAGAATGGCGCGACTCAGGTGCTCTTCCACCAGCAACAGCACCACGTCGCGCTGGCTCTCGAGGTTCAGACCGAAAAAGGTCTTCTGCTTTTCGATGCCCTCGCCACGGGCCTGGCTGATGACGGTCGAGCCGGTGGCGCCAGCGGCCCGGGCCGCCTGCAGCACGGCCTCTGTCTCGGCGCGCTCGATCAGGGCAATGATGAGCTTGAAATGCATGGATTCAATCCTCGGTTATCGTTTCGCCGACGCGGCGGCCGTACCCCGCGCGCCAGGCGCTTAGTTGCGCGTAGACCATGACGCTCATAATGGGAAAGAGGCTTGCGAACGCGATCAGGCCGAATCCATCGAGCAGCGGATTGCGGCCGGGAATACTGCTGGACAGACCCAGGCCGAGGGCCGCAACCAGGGGCACGGTGACGGTCGAGGTCGTGACGCCGCCAGAGTCGTAGGCGAGGGCGATGATGGTGCGCGGCGCGAAGGCGGTCTGGATTAGGACGACCACGTAGCCGCTGATGATGTAGTAGTGCAGCGGTGTGCCGCTGATGATGCGATAGGCACCCAGCGCGATGCCGATGGCGACGCCGATGGCGACCGCGATCCGCAGCCCCCAGGTGCTGATCGCACCGGCCGAGACCTGATTGGCCTTGATCGCCACCGCGATCAGCGATGGCTCCGCGATGGTGGTCGCAAAGCCGATGGCGAACGCAAAGAGATAGACCCAGAGATAGGCGTGCCAGTCGTGCCCGCGTGCCGGCCCGACCCCATCCGACAGGGGAGTCAGCCCCAGGAACTCTGGTGCGGTGAGTTGTTGGGCCATCAGCTTGCCCAGCGGGAACAGGGCCGTCTCGAGCCCTTGGATGAAGAATGCCAGGCCAAGCAGTACCAGGACGAAGCCGGTGACGACGCGCCCGAGATTGGGGATGCGTCGGCGCAGCACCAGCACCTGGAAGCCGATCAGGATGCCGAGGATCGGCAGCACATCGTCCAGCGTGGTGCAGATCGGCACCAGGTCGTCGAACGGGCAGATGCTGTCGGTCATAGGGCCATCCCGTAGGCCATCACGAAGATCATTGGTGTGAGCGACGCGAAGGCAATGAGACCAAAGCCATCGATCATCGGATTACGCCCCTCGATGCTCGAGGCCAGCCCGACACCGAGGGCGGTGACCAGGGGGACGGTGATGGTCGACGTGGTCACGCCCCCGGAGTCGTAGGCGATGCCGATGATCTCCTTGGGCGCCAGGCCTGTCATGATCACGACGCCGAGGTAGCCGCCGATGATCAGGTACTGGATCGGCCAGCCGCGCAGGATGCGCAAGACGCCGAGGACGATGGCAAACCCCACCGACAACGCGACCGTGTACCGCAGCCCCTCCGCATAGGCATCCCTGGCCGGGGGCGTGTCATCGATCATGCCGCCGTTGGCGGCGACCGCCGCCGCCTCATCGGCCACCGCGATGAGCGCGGGCTCGGCCACCGTCGTGCCAAAACCCAGGGCAAACGCGAACGCGATCAACCAGAGCAGGCTGCCCTTGCGGGCGAAATCCCAGGCCATGCTCTCGCCGAGCGGGAACAGTCCGAGCTTGAGCCCCTGCACGAACAGGGTCAGCCCGATCACGACCATGGCGCTGCCCCAGAACAGATCGCCCAGATTGGGGATCGGCTGCTCGAGTACCGCCAGTTGGAAGAACGCCACCACCGCGACGATCGGGAGCAGGTCACGCAGGCTGTCGAGGAGAGACCCGAGCAATTGCCGGGCGAGCGTCTTCAACGCCCGCGGCCTACATCAGCGATGGCCGGGAACGCAACCAGCGGGTGCTTGCAATGGTGTGGCATGAAAACAGATGGCTCTCGCTGCAGATCGACGCGAATGGCCGCTCGGCCAGTCGCCGCGTGTGGCACCTCGACTCCCGGATACGCCATCGCCGGGGGCTCAAGCCCGCTTCCCGGCGCGTAGTCTTTCGGCGGTGGCGAGAGACCGCATATGGGCGCCGACTCCCGTCGCAGTTTCCGCAGCCGGGGCGGCAACGTCAAGCCGCCTGACCTGGCGCCTTCGGCGCGAACGGCTGCACCCCGCGCCGATGCAGGGCGCGCGGTGGCCCTCGAGCCCGATGTGTCCCGGCCGCGGGGGCAGCGCCGCGGGCTGTCGATCTGGCGTGCGGCGACGTAGAATTCAGGCCCACCCCTCCGGCCGGCGCACGGATTGCGCCGGCCACAACCCTGCCCACCGGAGTGCGCCCATGGCCGACAGCGAAACCTCATCGGCGAACCTCGCCCAGACACCGGCCCGCTCGCTTCCCCCGCTTGCGCTGATCCAGCAACAGGTGCAGGAGGCGCTGGCCGAGGACGTTGGTAGCGGGGATCTCACGGCGGCGCTGCTGCCGCGTGGGCGCCTGGCGCGGGCCGAGGTGATCACCCGTGAGCCGGCCATCCTGAGCGGTCGTGCCTGGTTCGACGCGGTGTTCCGGCAGCTCGATGCAGGGATCCGGATCGATTGGGCGGCCGAAGACGGCGAGCGGGTCGACGCGGGTCAGACCCTTTGCCAGCTCCGCGGGGGGCTGCGGGAATTGCTCACCGGTGAGCGGACCGCGTTGAATTTTCTGCAGACCCTCTCGGGCACGGCGACGCGTGCCCGCCGCTACGCGGATGCGGTCGCGGGTCTTGCGGTGCACATCCTCGACACCCGCAAGACCCTGCCGGGGCTGCGGCTGGCGCAGAAGTATGCCGTCCTGTGCGGGGGTTGCTACAACCACCGCATGGGGTTGTTCGATGCGATTCTGATCAAGGAGAACCATGTCATGGCGGCCGGTTCCATCGCCGCGGCGGTCAGTGCCGCGAGGCGGCTCGCCGGTGGCGTGTGGGTCGAGGTTGAGGTCGAATCCCTCCCCGAGCTGGAACAGGCGCTTGATGCGGGCGCCGAACGGATACTGCTCGACAATTTCAGTCTCCAGGACATGCGCAGGGCGGCGTCGATCGGTGCCGGTCGTGCCAGGCTGGAGGCCTCCGGGGGCATTACCATGGAGCGGCTGCGCCAGATCGCCGAGACCGGCGTCGACGATATCTCCGTCGGAGACCTGACCAAGGGCGTCGACGCCATCGACCTGTCCATGCGACTGGTGGATGGCTGAGCCGCGGGCTCGAGACCCGGCGAGCGGGCGAGGAAGCATGCCTGGCCTGGCGGGGACCTCATCGGGCCCCCGCTAGCGCCGCGCGGACCGTCCGCCTACATGGTGGCGTACAGCGCCGCCATGGCCCTGACCAGCCCCTCGGCGTCGTTGTCGTTGTGGAACAGGTGGGTGGAGATGCGCAGCGCGTGCACCTCCTCGGGATCGCTGCTGTGCACGTGGAAATCCGTCGTGCGCACGATATAGCCATACTCCTCGCGCAGCCGGTCGCGGAACAGGTTCAGCGTGGCCAGGTCGGTCTGGTCCGGGAACGGATTGAATGAGCTGATGCCGCTGGTCAGCTCCGGTACGTCGGGCGAGTACAGCACGGCATCCGGGAAGGCCTGCATGATGAGCTGCTTGGTGTAGCTGCCCAGGGCCTTGTCGTGGGCCTCGATGCGGTCGCGGCCAATCTGGCCCCAGAGGTCGCAGGAATCCGCCAGGGCGCGCAGGGCCGGGTAGTTGTCGTTGCCCTTGTACTGCAGCACGGTCTGCCAGCCAAACACGGGCAGATACTGCGCAAGGGATGAATTGATTGCCCACATTGGCTCGCGGTCGGGCCAGAATTCGGCAACGCGGCTCGCGTCCGCGCGCACATAGAGCAGCCCGGTTCCGCCGGGGCCGCATTGCCATTTGTGGCCGGATGCGGCGTAGAAGTCGCAGTTGATAGCATGCAGGTCGAGATTGAGCATACCGGAGCCGTGGGCGCCGTCGATCAGGGTCACGATGCCCGACGGCACCGCAATCTCGTTGCAGATGCGCCCCACCGGTAACACCGCGCCGGTCTTGTAGGTGATGTGCGATATCACAATCAGCCGCGTCTCCGGACGGACCGCGGCGGCGATCGCGTCGAGATAGTCCTCTTCCGAGCTGGGGAAGACCGGGATGTCGACGACTTCAAGATCGATGCCGATGCGATCGGCCAACACCCACAAGGGCGAGGTGGCAGCGACGTGCTCGTGATGCGTCGTAATCACGTGGTCGCCGGCGCGCAAGTCCAGACCGTGCAGCACGCTGACCATGCCGTCGGTGGTGTTACGGCTGATGACTAATTCGGAATCGTTGCAGCCGAAGTGCGGCGCGATGCGTGCCACCAGCCCGCTGGTATAGGGAAAACCGCCCCATTCTCCCTGCATATCCCATGGATATGTGGCGACGAGGCGGTTATAGGCGTCGTAGTTCTCCAGCACCTGGGCGGGCATCGACCCGGTGGTGCCGATGTTCATGTAGGTGCTGTGCTTGTCGAGCACGAACAGCTTGCGAACCTCTTTGAAGATCTTGTCGTCGTCCCAGCCTGGCTTGATGTCGAACGAGACATCTGTCGTTTTCCCCGCCAGCGCGGAGAGCGGTCCCGCCATGGCCGCGGCGCCCGCGGCCGCGCCCGCGAGCCGCAGGAAGCCGCGGCGGTCGAGTCGAGGGCGGATACCGGGGAGGGTGCTCTGGGGGTCATCGTCATGCATCGTCGGCTCCTTGATGGTCGGTTCTTCACTTGGCGAGACGCTGATTCAATGTCGTCCGGGCACTCGGTCAGCTCTATTCTCAAGCGCGCTCAGCGCTCGAAAATGCCGGGCAGTCCGTGTCCCGGATGGGAAACGCTCCTGATCGACGTCTCCCTAAGGGTCGCAGACCACTGATCCAATCAAAAACGCGACGCGCGATCTGTGACCTGGTTCGCGATTGAGAGACCGGCCACCGTACGATGGCGATCTTGGCGCGGCCAACCGGTCCCGGCGCGCGGGACGGGGGCGGACCCCGTCCAACGATGGGCTAGGTCCTCGTCTCCTTGGCATCGGACAGGCTGCCGAGGACCTGCTCGAGGCGGCGCACCCGTGCGCGCAACTGCTCGACCTCCTCGAGCAGATCCAGGGCCAGCGCGGCACCCGGCAGGTTGACCTCGAGATCGCGTTGAAGACGCAGCGCACGGCGGGTGCGTTTGACCTCCACGCCGGTGAAACGCCACTGCTCCGGGACCTTCCCGCGCGGATGCAGCATACCCTCGCCGACCATCAGACTGATCTGCTCGATGCTCACGCCGCACACGCGGGTCAGCTCGGTAACGCTGAGCAGGGTGTGCTCGTCGAGCAGAACACCCTCGATTCCGTGATTCATCTCTGCCATGGCTCAGACTCCCAGCTTTGCGCGTGGGTTGAACGACGCAAAGCGCGCGGACATGTCTTCGTAAAGCGCGCGGCTCGTGTCGTCGCCCACCGGCGGGTTGACGATCTCCAGCTGCACGAAGGCGTCTCCGGCCGGTCTGCCGGGCAGGCCGCGTCCCTTCAATCGCAGACGTTGGTTGCTCTGCGAGCCGGGCGGGATCTTCAGGCTGACCGTGCCGCCGAGGGTGGGGACGGGTACGGTCGCCCCAAGCGCCGCCTCCCAGGGGGCGATCGGCAGCTTCAGATGGATGTGCTTGCCCTCGCTGCGGTAGACCGGGTGCGGTGCCAGCTCGACCTCGAGGAACAGGTCGCCTGGCTCGCCGCTGATGCCTGGCCCGCCCTGTCCGGTCAGCCGGATCTGCTGGCCCTCGGTGACGCCGGCCGGGATGCGCACGTTGAGCGTGCGGCCGCGTAGGCTGACGTTGCCGTCCTGGTCCATCTCCGGCACCTCCATGCGCAGCTGGCGCGTGGCGCCGTGGTAGGCGTCTTCGAGAGAGATCTGGATGCGTGCGCTCTGGTCCGCCCCGCGTCGGCTGCGCATGTCGTCCCTCGCATGGCGGAAGACGTCGCCGCCGCCGAAGATACTGGAGAAGAAGTCGCTGAACTGGGCCGCCTCCTCCGCGGAGAACCCCTGCTCGCGCCGATGGCCGCCGCCACCGAATCCAGGTGGCGGGCGGAATTCGTCGCCGGCGTGCCAGCCGCTGCCGAGCGCGTCGTATTCCGCCCGCTTCTTCGCGTCCTTGAGGACCTCGTTGGCCTCATTGACCTCTTTGAATTGGGCCTCGGCATTCGGTTCCTTGCTGACGTCGGGATGATACTTGCGGGCGAGCTTGCGGTAGGCGCGCTTGATTTCCTCCGCGCTGGCGTCGCGGGACACGCCCAGGATCTTGTAGTAGTCCTTGAATTTCATTCCGGTGTCTCGTGGGTTACGGCAATATCGAGGGACAGGCCCGCGGGCCGTGGCGCCTGCCGGCCGGGGCGCCTGTCGTGGACCCCATGGTACCCCCGTGCGGCCGACGATTGGCGTGCGGCCGGCGATTGGCTGTCCGCCCGCTCCCCGGTGGGCGGCCGATGCTCCGGTGCCCCTGTGCTGAACGCTCTGTCCCTGCCATTATGCCGGAACCGTGCGCTCGCGTGCCCAGGCCCGCAGCTGTGCAATCTGGCTGTCCATGATCACCGACAGCGGTTGCGTGCGTTCGATCTCGGCCATCACCGATTCGGTGTCCGGCCCGGCGGACGCCTCGGCGCGCGAGGCGTACAGGGCCGAGACCACGGCCTGCTCGATGCCGGCCCCCGAGAAGCCGTCGGCAACCTCCGCCAGCCGATCCAGGTCGAAGCCCTCGGGGTCCAGTCCGCGCTTTGCCAGGTGAATGCGAAAGATCTCGCGGCGCACCGACGTGTCGGGCAGGTCCACGAAGAAGATCTCATCGAGCCGCCCCTTGCGCACCAGCTCGGGCGGCAGTCGGGCGATATCGTTGGACGTGGCCACAATGAACACGCTGGTCTTGCGCTCGGCCATCCACGTCAGCAGGGTGCCGACGATGCGCTGTCCCGTGCCCTCGTCGCCGCTGCCGGTGGACAGGCCCTTCTCGATCTCGTCGAGCCAAAGTACGCATGGGGCCATGACGTCGGCGGTCTTCAGCGCGTCGCGCAGGTTGCGCTCGGTCTCGCCGATGAATTTGTTATAGAGCGCCCCGACGTCGAGCCGCAGAAGCGGCACGCCAAAGCGCCCGGCCACGGCCTTCGCCGCGAGGCTCTTGCCGCTGCCCTGAACGCCAAGCAGCATTACCCCGCGGGGCCGTTCGCCGCCCGCGCCGCCGGCAAGCAGCGCCTCGCGGCGGCGGTCGACCCAGCCCTTGAGGTTGTCCAGCCCGGCCACATCGGCGAAGCTCGCGGTGTCGTATTCGAACGACACCGCGCCCCCCGGACTGAGTAGCGCGTATTTGGCGCGGGTCACCTCGACGACGTCGTCGTCGGTGATGGCACCGTCGTTGTGGATGGCGTTGCGGATCAGCCGGCGCGCGTCGGATTCGGTCATGCCCAGCAGGTTGCGCGAGAGCCGGTCGACCGCGTCCCGGTTGGCTCGAAAGCTGCGCCTGGGCGCGGCATGCTGCCAGCGCTGGGCCTCTTCGCGGATCAGTGCCAACAACCGGCTGCGGTCCGGCAGACTCAGGCTGAAGCGCGCGCTCAGATGACGCAACTCTGCGGGCGTGTCGAGCGCATGGCTGACCAGCACCAGGCGGCGCGGGACATCGGAGAATTGCTGCCCGATCTCCTTCAACAGACGGATGTGTAGCGGGTGGTCCAGGAATGGATGAAAGTCCAGCAGCAGATAGATCCCGCGCTGCGCGCTGAGCTTGACATGCCGCAGCAGCTCCGCCGGCTCGGCCAGGTCACGCCGGGCATGGGCGTCGAATTCCGCCCGGCGCAGGCCATCGGTCATGGTCCAGCAGAACACCGGCTCGGCAAGACTCAGCCCAAGGCGGGTGAACAGCTCCAGGATGCGAGGCTCTTCGAGCGACTCGATCAGCAGGATTGGCGTTTCAGAACGCAGCAGCAATTCGAGATCGTGCAGGTCGTTCATGGGCGGTTGCGGCCGATGGTGTTGTCGGGGAATCTAGCAAGAATACCCGGAGCTGGCGAAACCGGCCGCAACCGCGCCAAGCCTCTGCCTCCGGTGAGGTGCAGCCTTGCGCAGAAGCCGGTCCCCCGGGTGGCGACAGGGGTTGCGCGCCCCGCGGCGTGGACGGAACGAGCGGGATGGGACGGTCGACGCGACAAATCAGCGACGACGCGGCACAATTGCACCCACGGACCGGCATCAGCCCGGCCCTGGCCATGCCCCACAGAGACATCCATGAGCGACAAAGAGCATCTGATCATCTTCGATACCACGCTGCGCGATGGCGAGCAGAGCCCCGGGGCATCGATGACCCGGGACGAAAAGGTGCGTATCGCCAAGGCACTCGAACGGCTGCGTGTCGACGTGATCGAGGCCGGCTTCCCGATCGCGAGTCCTGGGGACTTCGAGGGGGTAAAGGCCGTCGCCAGTGTCATCAAGGACAGTATCGTCTGCGGGCTGGCCAGGGCGCTGGACAAGGACATCGATCGCGCTGGCGAGGCGCTGAAGGGAGCGGCGGCCGGACGTATCCATACATTCATCGCCACCTCTCCCATCCACATGGAGAAGAAGTTGCGGATGACGCCGGACCAGGTCGTCGAGCAGGCGGTGCACGCGGTCCAGCGGGCGCGCCGCTACACCGACAACGTGGAGTTCTCCCCGGAGGATGCCGGCCGCTCCGAGATCGATTTCCTGTGCCGCGTGCTCGAGGCCGTCATCGACGCTGGCGCCGGCACCGTCAATATTCCGGATACGGTCGGCTACGCGATCCCTCACCAGTTCGGCAGCCTGATCGCCACCCTGCGCGAGCGCATCCCCAACGCCGACAAGGCAGTCTTCTCGGTGCACTGCCACAACGATCTGGGGCTGGCCGTCGCCAACTCGCTGGCGGCGGTGCGCAATGGCGCGCGCCAGGTGGAGTGCACGATCAACGGGCTGGGCGAGCGCGCCGGTAACGCGTCACTCGAGGAGGTGGTGATGGCGGTGCGGGTGCGCAAGGACCTGTTCGACTGCGAGACCCGTCTGGACACCACCCAGATCGTCAACTGCTCGCGGCTCGTGTCCGGTATCACCGGCTTCGCGGTGCAGCCGAACAAGGCCATCGTTGGGGCCAATGCATTCGCCCACGAGTCCGGTATCCACCAGGACGGTGTGCTCAAGCACCGCGAGACCTACGAGATCATGCGGGCGCAGGACGTCGGGTGGCGCGAAAACCGGATGGTGCTCGGTAAGCACTCCGGCCGCAACGCGTTCCGTGCCCGGCTCCAGGAGCTCGGTGTGGTCTTCGACACCGTCGAGGACCTCAACGCGGCCTTCAGCCGTTTCAAGGATCTCGCGGACAAGAAGCACGAGATCTTCGACGACGACCTGCAGGCGTTGGTCACCGATGCCACCCTCGATGCCAGCAATGAGCGGCTGAAGCTCGTCTCGATGCGGGTCTGCTCGGAGACCGGCGAGACGCCCCGTGCCGATCTGGTGCTGAGCCTGGATGGCGAAGAAGAGCCGGGCACCGCCATCGGCGGCGGTCCGGTGGATGCGACCTTCAAGGCAATCGAGTCCATTGTGAACAGCGGTACCACGTTGAAGCTGTACTCGGTCAACGCCATCACCAGTGGCACCGACGCCCAGGGTGAGGTCACGGTCCGGCTGGAGAAGGGGGGGCGCATCGTCAATGGGCAGGGGGCCGACACCGATATCGTCATCGCCTCGGCCAAGGCCTATATCAATGCCTGCAACAAGATCATGCACCCGCGCGAGCGCGAGCACCCCCAGACCGGCGATGTGTGAGCCGTGGTGAGCCCCACGCACGGGTGGTCCATGGCGCCCCCCGCCTGGCTCGACCTCGTGCATTGCGGCCGCATCCCGTGACGGCCTGATGGACGCGGAGCGCAGCCGACGCTATCTCGCGGCGGTCGGCGTCGTCAGCTGGCGACGGCGCGAGGGATTGGCAGGGGGTGTCGCGCCGGCGCCAGGCGGCCGCGGCGCACCGCCGAATGCCCCTGGGCAAGAACAGGCGCCGATCCCCGGGGCCCCGGACGGGTCGGCGCCGGTCTCCAAGCCAATCTCCAGACCCCTCTCTGGGCCAGGCGTCGAGCCCGCCACCGCGCCGGTGGCACGATCGGAGGGCGCGTCCCCGGCGAAGAATCCCCCCGCGCCCGCGACGGATCACACACCGTCGCTTGTCGGGACCATGGATTGGGGCCAACTGGAGGCCGCGGTGGCCGGTTGCAGGGCCTGCGTCCTGAGCGAGGGCCGGACCCGGACCGTATTCGGTGTTGGTGCACCCTCGGCCGAGCTCATGTTGATCGGCGAGGCCCCGGGTCAGGAAGAGGACCGCCGCGGCGAGCCATTCGTCGGCCGGGCCGGCCAGTTGCTCGATCGCATGCTTGCCGCAATCGGGCTGGAGCGCGGGCAGGTCTACATCGCCAATGTGCTCAAGTGCCGGCCACCGGGCAACCGGGATCCGCTGCCGCGAGAGACCGCCGCGTGCCAAGCCTACCTGGCGCGGCAGATCGAGCTCGTTGCTCCCAGACTCCTGCTCTGCGTGGGGCGCATCTCCGCCCAACACTTGCTCGGATGTGGCGACTCGCTGGGCCGGCTGCGCGGGCGTGTGCATCACTATGGTCCAAAACAGATCCCGCTGTTGGTCACCTATCACCCCTCGTATTATTTGCGCAACCCTGCGGCGAAGGCGCAGGGCTGGCAGGATCTTCAGCGCCTCATGGGGCTGTTGCGAGAGGCCCACGCGGACGGCGATGCGGGAACCTGATCGGCATTGCCGCCAGCGGCCAGGCGATCGTGCTTTTGGCTCGGACAGGGGGCGTGTCTATGCCCACCGTCAGTGCGATAGTAATAATTAATTGTGAAAATAAGTAAATACTAATATTATACGCACCGTTGGCGCCGCAGAGTGCCATCGCTTGCTAAACCAGAAAGACGTTATCGGAGAAAACAGATGAAAAAGCTTGCTACCGCTGCCGCGATTACCGCGTTGTTGGGTGTGTCCGCCTCGGCCTCCGCTTGGTGGGGTCCGGGTTCGTGGGGTGGTCCGGGTTACGGCTCGGGCATGGGTGACTGGATGGACGACTTCTTTGGTGACGGGTACGGCGACTTCAACATGAGCATGAGCGGTGGCGGTCATGGTTGGGGTCGTGGCCGTGGTTACGGTCGTGGCTACGGCTATGGCTACGACTACCCCTACTACGGCTACGGTTACCCGGGTTATGGCTACGGCTATCCGTATGCCCTCCCGTATGCCGCCCCTGCGATGCCGATGGCTCCCGCGGCTCCGGCTCAGCCCGAGGCCAAGTAATCCGTTCGTCGGCCCAGGGCCGATGCAGTACCGATCGGATCGCTCGCTGAAACGCACGGACGCGTTTTCGCACAAGGATGTGCGCACCCCTCCCAGGCTGGTGAAAGCCGCCCTCCCTCGCCAGGCTCCGCTGTCCCTTGCTCGACGCGCCAGCCGCGTGCCGGGAACCACGTTCGTGCCGTCTCGATCCTGAGCTCGTTGTTACGCGGCTGGTCGGAGTCGGCGCGCGTCTGGCTCAGGCCGGAACATTGGGCGGATCGAGGTCCTCGTGACCCGCCCCGTTGACGTCGCGTTCCCTCGCCAGCCAGTTTTTCAGCAGGTTGACGTGCTCCGCCTCTTCAACCGCCATCTCGTCGGCAAGGCGGCGCACCTCGGCATCCGTGCAATCGGCGGCGACGTGGGCATAGAAGGCGTGGCCGCGGCTCTCGTTGTGCCAGGCGAGCTGCAGCGCCTGTCCCCGGGTCATCAGGTAGGTGACCTCGATCTCGAGACAATCGCTCTCGGGGCTCCCCGGGCAGTTCCATTTGAAGTCCCAAGGCGGAATATGCGGCAGCTCGATGCCCTGGGTGCGTTGTTCGACGGCCTTCGCATGCTCGATACTCATCGCCGCCAGCCGCCGAAAGAGCTGCGCCACGTCCTGGTTGTGATGGATTTCCATACTGTCTGCCAATTGCTCGTAGCGCGCGGCGGACTCGTGTTCGAGCTCGAGCGCGTGCGCGAGAAACTCGCCGAGGCTGTCAATGAGTCCGTTGCGGGCGGTCATAGGCAAAACTCCTGCTCGGTTTGAGCCAGCGTACCCTCGACGCGGTTGCGCGGTTGATAGACTGGCAGCCGCTGCGAATACAGCAGCCCGAGGGCCATGCCATCGTCGCGTTGGATCAGCTCCGCGGCGTGAGCGCTGTCGCTGGTGGGGCCGATCTCACAGGGGTGCACCTGCTCTTTCCACGCCTTCTGCTCGGGTCGGAAGGTCTGGCAGGGACTGAGGACATGCACGAAGGCGAAACCGGGATGCTCGATCGCCTGCACCAGGAGGTGGGTCAGCCCATTGGGATCGCCGGAGAAACCGCGGGCAATGAAGCTCGCGCCGGCGGCCAGCGCAATCGCCGCGGGTTGGAAGCGGCGCAGACC
>JAXGTD010000109.1:0-14241 GCA_040775095.1 Chromatiaceae bacterium
AAGGCGCGGGCATCGGCATCCTGTACCTCGATGCCTACGGCGCCTACGAGCTGTACCAACTGCTCCCGGCAGGCGCTGCGTTCACCGCGTTGGTGCTGATTGGCCTTCTCGCCGCGGGGCTGGCCCTGTTTCAGGACGCCCCCGCATTGGCCTGGTTCGGCTTCACCGGCGGCTTCCTGGCGCCGCTGGCGGCGGGAGGTCTGGGCACGGCCCACGTCAAGCTGTTCGGGCTCTACGCCCTGCTCGACGCCGCCATCCTCGGAGTGGCCTGGTTCAAACACTGGCGGGCCCTGAATCTGCTCGGTTTTGCCTTCACCTTCGGCATCGCCGGTCTGTGGGGAGCGCTCCACTACGTGCCCGCCCTGTTTCCGACCACGCAGCCGTTCCTGATCCTGTTTTTCCTGTTCTTTGTCGTCATCACCATCCTCTACACCTTACGCCAGCCGCCCCAGCTCAAAGGCTGGATCGATGCGTCCCTCTTGTTCGGGACACCGGCCCTGTGCTTCACCTACCAGGTCGCACTGATCGGCCATATCGCGCACGGCATCGAGGCATCCGCGGCGACCCTCGGCGGCTTTTATCTGATGCTGGCCCTGTTGATACGCCCCTGGTCCGAGCACTTTGCCCTACTGGCAAGGGCATTCCAGGTCCTCGGCGCGATCTTCCTGTCCATCGCCGTACCCTACGCGCTGAGCGAGTCCCAGACAGCCGGGGTCTGGGCCTTGGAGGGCGCGGGCATGGTCTGGATCGGCACGCGGCAACGACGCCCGAGCATCCGTGCCCTGGGGTTGCTGCTGCAGGCCGGCGCGGCCATCGCGCTGGTGCAAGGCTACCCCTATCCCGACACGACCCCCTTCCTGAACGCGTTCTACCCCGCCGCCGCCATGCTCGCCGTCGCCGGTGCCGTGAGCAGCCACTGGCTGGACCGGCTTGGTCCTGAGCGGCAGGGCTGGGAGCGTGGCGGCGCCGTCTGGCTGTTGCTCTGGGCGATTGGCTGGTGGTTCGGCGCGGGGGTGTCGGAACTACGGCACGCCTATCCCTCGGTCCAATTTCCGACGGGACTGCTGCTCTACGCGGCGTTCACCGCTCTGCTCGCCGAGCTCGCGGCCACGCTCTGGCCCTGGCCACGTCTGCGACTGGCACAGACCGCGCTGCCACTGGCGGGGATCGGCGCGTTCGCGATGAGCATCGGCGTGCTCTCGCACCCGTCGCTCTTCGGCGGTGCCTATGCCTGGGTCCTGCTGCTTGCCACCTGCTGGCTCGTGCTGGCCCGCGCCGAATCGCGCGCCCCGCATCCGTCACTGTTCTGGGGGCACATCGGCACCGGCCTGCTCCTGGTGGTCGTGCTGCAATGGGAGCTGCTCTGGCACCTCATCGAACGGTGGCAGCTACGCGAGGGCTGGCGCGTCGCCGGTCTCGCGCTGATTCCCACCTTGGCGCTGCAGCTGGCCATGCACGCCGGCGGCTGGCCGCTGGCGCGATGGCGGACGGCCTATGCGCTCGTGCTCGGCGGCACGCTGGCGGCGTTTGTCGCCCTCTGGGGCGTCTGGTCGGCCAGCTCACCGGGCGGCGCCGCACCGCTGATCTGGTTACCCATCCTGAATCCGGCCGATCTGATGCTCGCGCTGGTGCTGCTCACGCTCTACCAGTGGGCGCGGCTGCTTCATCAACGGCTGCGGATGAACGCGGGACTCAACGACGAGCCGCTGATCTGGATCATCCTCGGCGGACTGGGCCTCCTCTGGCTCAACCTGGTGTTGTTACGGACCATGCATCATTGGTGGGGTGTCCCGTACGAGGCCCATGCGCTGTTGCGCTCCGTACCCACCCAAATGGCGGTCTCGGTACTCTGGGGATTGACCGGCGTTGGGCTGCTGCTGAGCGCCAGACGCACCGTCTCCAGACATCTGTGGTTCGTCGGTGCCGGGGTGCTGGTCGCGGTGGTGGCCAAGCTGTTTCTCATCGATCTCGCCGCCAGCGGGACCCTGGAGCGTATCATCTCGTTCCTCGCCGTCGGGACACTGCTCATGGGCGTGGGTTGGTTCGCTCAGCTACCGCCGCGCAGACCGCAACTCAGGGCACCGGAGGCGATCGGCGACGACTCGCCTGCTTGATCGATTCAACCGCCGGAGTATCTCTTCGTCATGTTCCATGCGCTGACCCCTTTGCTCACACTGCTGAGCCTGCTGTTCGCTATGCCGCTGTTGGGCGCATTCCTGAGTGGACAGCCGCTGGCGGAGCTCATGCACTTACCGCTGACGCAACGGGCCTGGGATCCGCTTCCAGCCGGGCCCCTCTGGTCCGCGCTCCTAACGACAGCGAGTCTGTGCACGCTCGCGGCCGCACTCTGGTTCGCCCGCCCCCGTGGCACCCCGGCGCGCGCGAGCGCGCCCGCAACGCCCGGACCTCTGCCCCGCTTTACCTGGTTCGCGCTGCTGTCGCTGGGACTGACGGTGATCGCGGTGGAGGGTGGCGCGATCCTTCTCGGCGGCGGACTCGCGACCCTCTCGGTCGCACTACTGGCCAATGCCGACACCCAGCGGCGAACGGGTACTTGTCTGATCTCGCGGCGACCAGGCTATTTCCTGAGCCTGTTCCCCGCGAGCCTGGCCCTCGGCTGGGCGTTCTATTGGATCGACCTGTTCGTGCAGCTCTGGCATTACCCGGCTGCCACGGAGTCTGTCCCTTTTGTGCTGGGCAAGTCTGTCGGCGACGCGCTCCTGCTGCCCGCCCTGCTGAGCATTCGCCAGTGGCTGGCGTCGTTTCCGCGGGTGCTCGGCTGGACCACCCGCGCACGCCCCCTCGGCGGCAGCGGTAGCCGGGAGGAGGGGTGGATACTGCTGGCGCTGGCCTGCGCGGGCCTGCTCGGCACCGCGGTCTGGCCCGACCGGATCTATCCGCTGACCATGCTCGCTCCGCTGTTGTGCGCCCTTGGGATGCAGCAGGTCGGCGGCCGGCCAACGCTGTTCTCCGGCCTGGGCAACGGTGACTGGAGCCGTGTCCTGCTACCGGCGCTGGCGGCGCTGATCATCGGGTTGCTGCTCCAAGGCTGGAATACGGCCATCGGCCCCGGCTGGGTCGTGACGCTCCCGCTGGTGGACGGCCCCCTCTGGCTTGGCGTCCCGCTGATCGGCTTCCTTTGGATGCTGCCGACGGGGCTGCTCGGGGTCTGGGTGGCCGATCAGCTCGCCGCACCCTGGCGGGATCGTCCGCAGGCCCCGCAACAACGACCTCGGTTCCCGGTGAAGATTGTCATCGGCAATCGGTGACCTGAGGTGATTGGCGCGCTCACTCACTTGGCGAGATGGTCCCCACCGTCCGTGGCACTGGGTCCCAGCGTCCTGCTGGGACGACGGGACACGTAGGCTGCCTCGGTGCTCGTCATTCCGGCTCGGATACGGAAATCTGAGGGCCAGGAGTGGGTGCCCCGCAGACCCAGGTGCGTTTCGACGCTAACGCACATTGTGCTTGAACGCCGGCACCACGGCGTTGCGGGCGCAGGAGAAGTTGGCGAACGTCACGTTCACCGTCTCCAGTGAGACGCCGCTGAAGTCCGCGTCGGTGACGTCGGCATGACGCAGCACCCCTCCCATCAGTTGAACACCGGAGAGGTCGGCGCGGGTCAGGTCGGCATGGTGCATGTTCACATCGCACATCGACACCCCGCGCAGGTCCGCGTCGACCAGGCTCGCCTCGCGCATGTTGGCCAGATTCAGCACCACGGGGATGCGCCCGCCGCTGCTGCCGAGCCGGGCGCGATCCAAGCGTGTGCGGTAGAGCTTGGCCCCGTTCATGTGCGTATTCTGGATGTCGACATCGCTCAGATCCGCATTGCTGAAGAGCGCCTCCATGAGCAGGGAGTCGCGGATCTGCGCACGCCGCAGCCGGGCGGAACGGAAGCAGGCGTTGGTCAGATCGGTACGGCGGATCTGGGCATCGCTGAGGTCGGACTCATGCATATCCACGTAACGCAGATCACAGCCATCGAAGACGACGCCGACCAGGTTGCACCCGGCCAGCAAGGCACCACCGCCTGGTGAGCCGTCACTCAGCCGCGCACCCTCGAACCGCGCCCCGCTCAGGTCCGCGCCAACCAGATGGGTACGCACCAGAATCGCACCCTTCAGGATCGCTCCCGAGAGGTCGGCCCCCGCCAGATCGGTCTCCTGCAGCCAGGCGCCGCTCAGGTCGGCCCCGCGCAGGTCCGCCCCGTCGAGGATATCCTCGCGCAGGTCCACTCCGATGAGGTTGCCCGCCTTGACGATGCGCAGTACCTCACCACTGTCCCGATGCCTGATCTCGACCACGCCTGCCGCCTCCAATTCACAGAGGGGACGCTGATCAAATGCCGTCCTGGCCTTGGATCAGCTCGCGAACCGAAGAACAAGGTCCCGATTCGCTCCATCTTCAGCCACCCGGGTGGCGGAAATTGCCGGACAATGCGTATCAGACGCTCATTGAACCGGCGGCTTATTGACCGGGGCCTTTTTCGCGACCGTCTTCTTGGCGACCGTCTTCTTGGCCACCGTTGTCCGAACCGCCGTCTTCTTGGCCACCGGCTTCTTTGCAACCGTCTTCTTCGCGACTGCCTT
The DNA here is from genome assembly GCA_040775095.1 of Chromatiaceae bacterium. Classification (GTDB taxonomy): domain Bacteria; phylum Pseudomonadota; class Gammaproteobacteria; order Chromatiales; family Chromatiaceae; genus JAXGTD01. Next base: position 4,593 of record JAXGTD010000109.1, read on the forward strand.
CTTGGCCACGGTCTTCTTGGCCACCGCCTTCTTGGCCACGGTCTTCTTCGCGACCGTTTTCTTCGCGACGGGCCTCTCGGCAGCCGGCGTTGCCTGCGCGGGCGGGCTCGTCTGCGCCGGTGTCGCGGTGGCCGGCGGATCGGTTGGCGCCACCTCCGCGGCCGCCGCGGCGTTTCCAGGGCTTGCCACTCTTGCCGGTGTCTTTTTCGCCGCGGGCACGGCGCGCGCCACGTCCGCGGAGGCGGTCGCCGGCCTCGGCGCCGCCGAGGCGACCGTCGTCGGGGCAACCTCAGGGGCGGATGCACCCGCGCCCGCCGGCGCGGCGCTCACCGGCTCCACCTTCGGCGAATCCGCCCGCGCCGGGGCAGCTGCCGATGACGAGGGTGGAGACCCGCTCGGCCCGGTCCTACTGGCCTTTCGACCCCCGAAGAACCTCTCGAAGATAGCCTTAAAGATGTCGAACATCATCCCTCCTACTTTCAGCACAGCAGAAATGCTCAGGGCGACGCCGGACCACAGTCGCAGCCAAACCGGCACCGCGCGGCGCGAGCCTGGTGGCGGTCCGGCACTGGGTGTCGAGTTGCCAGACTCCCCCTCGATCTCGGCGAAGCGACCGGACAGCTCGATCTCACCGGCCTCCGTCTCCAGCATATAGAACCGCCTGCGCAGCGAGATACAGCCAAGCGGTATGACGATCACGGCCATCAGCGTCGCAACGCCGGCACCAAACAGCAGGCTCACCGCCATGCCCTGGAAGATCGGGTCGTTGATGATCGCCCACGCCCCGGCCATCAGGGTGAGCGACGTGATCAGAATCGGGCGCATACGCACCTCGGCGCCGGCCACGGCGGCCTCACGCACCTGCTTCCCCTTGGCCACCTCGATCTTGACAAACTCGACGATCAGGATCGACTGGCGCACGATGATGCCGCCAAGCGCGATCATCCCGATCATCGATGTCGCGGTGAACTCCGCCCCCATGATCAGGTGCCCGGGAATGATCCCGATCAATGTCAGCGGGATGGGCGACATGATGAGTCCGGCCAGGCCAAAATCGCGGAACTCCCAGACGATCAGGCCGTAGATCAGCACGAGCGCGGCCATGAAGGCCAGCCCCATGTCACGGAAGGTCTCGTAGGTCACGGTCCACTCGCCGGTCCACTCGAAATCGGCCACCCGGTCGTTGCCCGGCGGTCCAATCAGGCCATCAGGCATCCCACTCATGTGTTCCCCGTCGCCCGGCGGATCGTAATCGCGCAGCAGCTCCTCGACGCCCAACATGCCGTAAATCGGCGCACCGAGGCGCCCCTCCATCTCGCCGACCACGTACTCCATCGGGCGCAGGTCCTTGTGATACAGGATCGGCCCCTCGGGCTGACGCACGAAATATCCCAGCTCCGCCAGCGGGACCGTCTGCCCGGTGGGCGACTGGATCGGCAGACTGCCCAGCGTGGTGATCTCCGAGCGATACGACAGCGGCACCTGAATCACGATCCAGGTCGGCTCCTGCACGGTACCGCGCTTGACGTCGCCGGCCCGGAACCCGCCCATGGCCATGGCCAGATTGCGATTGATGGCGTCGACCGAGATGCCCTGGCGCACCGCCTTCTCGGTGTCGACCTCGAAACGCCAGTGCTCGTAGGGCTCCACCAGATAGTTGTCGGCGTCGACGATGCCATCGACCTGCTCAAACATCGCGGTCATGTCCCGCGCCACCTGCCGCCGAGTCTCACCAGTGGGGCCATAGACCTCGGCAACCACCGTCTGCAGCACCGGCGGCCCCGGCGGCATCTCGACGACGGCGATCCGTGCGCCGAGCCGCTCGGCCAAGGGTTTGAGCAGCGCGCGCGCCGCCACCGCGATCTCATGGCTACCGCGCTCGCGTTCGCGCTTGTCCTTCAGCATCACCAGCAGGTCGCCCTCCCAGGCCTGCTCGCGCAGATAGTAGTGGCGGACCATGCCGTTGAAATTGAACGGCTGCGCGGTGCCCGCGTAACCCTGGATGGCAACCACCTCCGGAATCGTGCGCAGCTTCTCGGCCAGTCGGCGCACCACGTTGGCCGTCTCGGGCAGCGCGGTCCCCTCCGGCATGTTGACGACGACGCTGAACTCCGGCTTGTTGTCGAACGGCAGCATCTTGACCGGAACCACCTCGAAATAGAACAGCGTGCAGACCAGCGCGGTGGTCGCAACGGTGGCCGCCAGGAATCCGATGCCCAGCACGCGGTACTCGATCAGCGGCACCACCAGCGGACGGTACAGCCGACTTACGAGGCGGCGGGAGCGCTCCTCGCGCCGCTCCGCGCGATGCAGCGCGGCCATCCGCGGGCGCAGCCGCAGCGCGAACCAGGGCGTAAACACGAAGGCCGCGATCAGCGAAAAGAACATCGCCGACGACCCCAACACCGGGATCGGGCGCATGTACGGCCCCATCAGGCCGCTCACCCATCCCATCGGCAACAACGCGGCGATGATCGTGAATGTGGCGAGGATGGTCGGATTGCCCACCTCGTCGACCGCCGCAATGGCCTCGGAGATCGAGGTCTTGCCGATCTCGAGCCAATGCCGAAAGATGTTCTCGACCACCACGGTGGCATCATCGACCAGGATACCGATCGAGAAGATCAAAGCAAACAGACTGACCCGATCGATGCTGTAGTCCACCATCCAGGCCCACCAGATGGTGAGCAGGATGACCACCGGGATCACCGCGATGACAACGACCGCGGCGCGCAGGCCGAGGCCGACCAGGCACAGGACCGACACGATCACCGCCGCCTCGAACATCGCGGACAACAGCTCGTTGACCTTGTCATTCGCGGTCTTGCCGTAGTTGCGCGTGACCTCCACGTGGACATTGCCCGGAATCAGCGTCTCCCGCAGGCCATCGAGCTTGGCCAGCACCGCGTTGGCAACCATGACCCCATTGGTTCCCTCCTTCTTCGCGATGGCCAGCGTGACCGCCTGGGCCCCATCGGCCGGATAGGCGCCCTCGTAGGCGGGACCCGTGAAGTGGGTGACGACCTCATCGGTCTCCTCCGGCATCCGATAGACCCGGGCCACGTCGCGGATGTAGATCGGTCGCCCTCCCTGGCTGCCGACCACGAGGCGGGCAATGTCCTCGGCGTCGCGCAGGAACGCGCCTGAATAGACGTTGAAGGCCGTCCCACCGGCCTCGGCCCCACCGGTGGACATCTCCGCATTGGCCGAGCGGATGGTCTCGGCGATCCGCTCGAGCGTGACCCCATAGCCGGCCAGCCGTTCCATGAGCACCTCGACGCGGATCTGCTCCTCGCGCCCCCCGACGACGAACCCCCTACCGGTGTTCAGGACCGATCCCAGCTCCTGGAGCACATCCAGCGCCAACGTCCGCAGCTGGCTGTCCTCGATGTCGTCGGACCAGAGCGTCAGGGTCACGATCGGCACATCGTCGATGCCCACGGGCTTCACCAATGGCGCTTTCACGTCCGGCGGCATACGGTCCATATTCGACTGCAGCTTGTCGTGGACCTTGACGATGGACTCGCCCATGTCCTCACCGACCAGGAAACGCACCGTGACGATAGCAGCGCCACGCCGGGTCGCGGAGTAGACGTGCCGAACGCCCGGCAATTCCATCATCAGCCGCTCCAACGGCTCGGTCACCAGGCTCTCCACCTGCTGGGCCGAGGCGCCCGGGTACTGCACGAAGACATCGATCATCGGCACCGAGATCTTCGGGTCCTCCTGACGGGGCGTAAAGAAGAGTCCGAGCAGACCAATACACAGGCACCCGATCAACAGCATCGGGGTGACCGGGGTATTGATGAACATGCGTGCGATGCGCCCCGCGAGCCCCGTATTCGCGGCCGGGGCATCACCGCGACCAGCGCCGTTACCGCCCGCACGGCCGTCATCGTCCCACGCGGAAGTCCTCGGCTGGTCTGGCATGGTACTGAACGCTCAGTGGCACATCGTGGCAGAAGGCGGGCAAAGCGAGCCAAGGCCCATCGTCGGGTCGCGCGCGATCGGCCCCCGCCGCCCCCGGGCGGGTGGTGACCGGATCCTCTGATCCTGACTCGCTTGCGCCGAAAAGGCGTCTCTATGCCAACAAAGCTAGTTCAATCATCGGCTTCTCTCAAGGCTCGCCCGATCAAACAGGTCATGGCTGGGCCATCCGCCAGTCGACACCGGCACTTGATCATTATCTCCTAATTTGCTAAATTACTACCCAAATACCATTTTCATGGACCCTCCGCGGTCCAGGAGCACATCCGAGTTGATCATCGACAATCTCACGATCGCCGGCGTGTTGATCACATCCGCCTATGCATCGATGCCATTCTTCTTTGGTCGAGAGCTGTTTCGCGTCGAGGAATGCGCGGACGAGCAGACACTCCCGCCGACAGGCCGGACGGTGGCGTCCCGCGCGGTAAGCGAGGAGTGCGTGGAGTATTGAGCCGTGGCCCGTGGCGCTCACGCGCCACGGGGCAATTTCGAGTGCTGTAAGCGCTTGAAAATGGAGCTGATCGAGTGACAGAGCGGCATTTGAGAGCCTTTCTTTATGACGGTCGTCGCTACCGCGTCCACCCGGGCCCGAGTCGCGTGCATGGCAGCCACCCCTGGAACCCGAACCCGCTGCCGTTCCAACGACAACCGGCATGTCCCGAGGCGGGGATTGTGGCGAGCGTCACAGCCGGACGGCCGTATCTCGGTGTATAAATAGGGCCATGGGACGGCCCGTGGCCAGTCTGGTTTTGCGTCTCGACCGGGTCACGCGCGGGAATGCCCCGCATGTGACGGCGTTTTCCGGACAGAGTCCCCGTGTCGCTCCGCCACGTGCGTTGCTCCGACTCGAACAGTCAGGCTAGAGTGCAAGAACTTGTCTCGACTCGCTCACCCGGGGCCCCGGGTCCGGTGACGAGACGAATATGGTCCCTAGCTGTGCGTCCTTTGGCGGCCTCGATTGGCCGCTTTTTTTTCGCCCCGACACATGGGCCGGACCCTGCCCACTCGCCAGAGGCAAACGCGGGCTGAACACAGCCTTCGGGTCGATCAAGACGCGGGGCCCCGCCTGAGGCCCGCGCGCGCTCAGAGCCGCGACGTCAATCGCACCTCTGAACAGACATGCTGGGCAAAGCCGGCGCCCGCCTCGGCATAGAGATTGAACACCTGGTGGACACCGGCATCGCGTAGCACGACCTCGTCGTCGGGGTACTTGGCGATGGCGCCGATCGCCCCTTGAAAGCCGTCCTTGAGCAGATGCTGCACGGCGAAGACGTTCTCCGACACCTGCGGCATCGCAAGCAGCACCAGCTTGATGTGACCGTCGTCAAGATGCAGTCGATGCCAGAAATCGGCGTCGGTCGCGCTGCCCTGCACGACGTGTCGTCCGATCTCGTGATGGCGGGCCACCATGTCCGGGTCCGCGTCGACCCCAACGGGATTCAGCCCACGTTCATGCCGCAGCGCGTCGAACGCCCCGGTGCCGATCCGCCCCATGCCGACGACCATGGCGTTCGCCTCACCGGGATCGATCTCGGCCTCTTCCCAGACGCGGGGCTCGCGCTGACGCTGGCGCAGGGACTGGCTGAAGCGCTCGTAGAGTGCATGTGAGCGGCTATTGACGGGCGCGGCCAGAACAAACGACAGCGCCAGCGCGATCGCCAGGATGGTAACCCATTCGTGACCCAGCCAACCGGCGTCGGCACCGAGGGCGGCGACGATCAGGCCGAACTCGCTGTAGTTGGCCAGCGTCAGCCCGCCCAGGAACGCCGTGCGCGCCCGCAGGCGCGCGCCCAACATCAGACGCAGGAACAACCCTGCCTTCAACGGCACCGCCAACAGCATCAGGGACGCCACCAGGAGCATCTCGATCGTCGGCCCCCCACTGAGCCCGATGCTGAGGAAGAAGCCGACCAGAAACAGGTCCTTCAGATTCAGCAGCGACTTCGCCAGCTCCGCGGCCTTGGGGCTCGACGCGACCAGGATGCCCAAAATCAGTGCGCCCAGGTCCCCTTTCAGGTGCACCAGGTCGAACAACCGCGCGCCGCCCAGGCCAAGGGTGAGTCCGAACAGCAGCAGCAGCTCGCCGTGACCGGCGCGTTCCATCAGGCGGATCAGCAGCGGGCGCAGCGGGATGAGCCCAAGCAACAGCAGAGCCCAGGGCGACGGCACCTTACCCGTGGAGACGGCGAGAAACATCACCGCGGCCAGGTCCTGCATGATCAGGATACCGATCGCGATGGTCGCGTAGAGCGATCCCATCTCCCCTTTTTCCTCGAGCACCTTCACCGCGAACACGGTGCTGGAGAAGCTCAGCGCGAAGGCCAGCAGACTGGCCCCCCGGGTATCGAGACCGCCAAACAGCGGCGTGCCCAGACCGCCGAGCGCGAGCAGCAGCGGCACAAGAAACACCATCATGGCCACCAGATGCAGGCTGGTCACACCCCAGACCTGGGGCCTCGCCAGGCTCCGGAGCTTGAGCTTCAGGCCAATCGTGAACAACAGCAGCGTGACACCGACACCGGCCAGCTCCTCGATCACCGCATCCGAGCGCGCACCCGCCGCGTGCAGTGCAAAACCGGCCACCAGATAACCGATAAGCGGCGGCAAGCCGACCTGCCGGGCGGCCAACCCCAGGCCGAACGCGAGGGCAATCCAGATGGTGTCGAGCATGTACGGCCACTCCTGCCACGTTGAAGCCCCACCCGGGCCGGCGCCTTCGCGCGTCCGGATTCGATCGTTCGCAACCGCGCTATGGTAATCGGGCGTTTGATCCAAAGCACTCGCGGCGCCGATTTCAGTGCCAGCGCAAGGTGCATGTCCAAGCCGTTACGGTATACTTTTGCCCCTGCAAATCCCGCGCCTCCGCCCAACCCGCCCTCGGATGCACCGCAATGCAGCAGCGACTTCGAGCACCGACGGGCCCCGGGCGAGTGCGCACAACGCGTCGTCAAAGAAGAAGGTCGCTTCATGTCTGAATACAACGCCGAGGACGTCCGCAACATTGCCCTGGTCGGCCACGCCAGCGCCGGAAAAACCACGCTGGTCGAGGCCCTGCTCGCGGCAGCGGGCGCGATCCCCGCGCCAGGCAGCGTCGCAAAGGGCACCACGGTCTGTGATTACGACGATATGGAGAAGGACCTGCAGCACTCCCTGGACGTCGGCATCACCGGCTTTTCGGCCGATGGCAAGCACATCAATCTGATCGACACCCCCGGCTTCCCGGACTTTCTTGGCCGCAGCATCTCGGCCCTGTCGGCGGTCGAGACGGCCGCGATCGTCATCAATGCCGAGAACGGCATCGAGCCGGTCACGCAGCGGATGTGGAAGGCCGCGGTCAAGCGGAATCTGTGCCGGGTGATCATCGTCAACCGGATCGATTCCACCGAGGCCGACCTGGTCGCGCTGACCGATCAGATCCGCGACACCTTCGGCGCGGAATGTCTGCCGATCAACCTGCCGGCCGACGGCGGCAAACGGGTGATCGACTGTTTCTTCCAACTCGCCGAGGACCGCTCCGATTTCTCATCCGTCGAAGACGCCCACAGCCAGATCATCGATCAGGTCGTCGAGGTCGACGAGGCGCTGATGGAGCTGTATCTGGAGCAGGGACAGGACCTGAAGCCCGAGCAGCTTCACGACCCGTTCGAGGTCGCGCTGCGCGAGGGGCACCTGGTCCCGATCTGCTTCTGCTCGGCCGAAACCGGCGCCGGCATCGCGGAATTGATGAACATCCTCGTGCGCCTGATGCCGAACCCCGCCGAGGGCAACCCACCCCCCTTCATGAAGGGCGAAGGCGCCGATATGAAGCCGGTCGAGGTGACCCCGGACCCGACCCAGCACGCCATCGCCCACGTGTTCAAGGTCATCAACGACCCCTTCCGCGGCAAGCTGTCGATCTTCCGTATCCATCAGGGCCGCGTCACCCCCAATAGCCAGCTGTTCATCGGCAATGCGCGCAAGCCGTTCAAGATCAACCACCTGTACAGCGTGCACGGCAGCGAGCTGACCGAGACCGACGAGGGCGTCCCGGGCGATATCCGGGCCGTCGCCCGGGTCGATGACATCCACTTCGATGCGGTCCTGCACGACTCCCACGACGAGGACCACTTCCACCTCGAGAGCATGGAATGCCCCGTGCCACTCTTCGGACTGGCCATCTCCGTGACCAAGCGCGGCGACGAGCAAAAGCTGACCGACGCGTTGCACAAGCTGGAGGCGGAAGACCCCTGCTTTCATGTCGAGCACAACGCGTCGGCCAACGAGACCGTCATGCGCGGCCTCGGTGAGTTGCATCTGAAGGTGCTCCTGCGGCGTCTGTCCGAGCAGTTCCACGTCGACGTCGACACCAGACCGCCGAGCATCCCTTACCGCGAGACCATCACGGGCAAGGCCGAAGGCCATCACCGCCACAAGAAACAGACCGGCGGCGCGGGACAGTTCGGCGAGGTGTTTCTGCGCGTCGAGCCAATGGAATACGGTGGCGGCTTCGAGTTCATCGACGCAACCGTCGGTGGGTCGATCCCAGGCCAGTTCATCCCGTCCATCGAAAAGGGCGTACGCCAAGTGCTCGAAGAGGGCGCCGTGGCCGGGTTCCCGTTCCAGGACGTGCGCGTCACCGTCTATGACGGGAAGTTCCACCCGGTGGACTCGAAGGACATCGCATTCGCCACGGCCGGTCGCAAGGCGTTTATCGAGGCCGTGGAGAAGGCCAAACCGGTCGTGCTCGAACCCATCGTCAAGATCCGCATCGTCGCGCAGGACAGCGCCATGGGCGACCTCGCCGGCGACCTGGCCGGGCGTCGCGGCCGCATCAACGGCAGCGAGTCCAAGAGCCTCGGGCGGATCGCCATCGACGGCGAGGTCCCGCTCGCGGAGCTGGAAGGCTACGAGTCGCGGCTGAAATCGATCACCGGCGGCGAGGGCACCTACAGTATCGAGCTCAGCCACTACGCCGCCGTCCCCGGCAACATCCAGAAGCAGCTTAGCGACGCCTTCGAGCGCCACGAGGACTGACCCAGCAGCGGCCCCCACCAGCGGGGCCCCAGCACCGCCAGCGTGGCAGCGCACCAATCGCTGCCACGTGGCCAGGCGAGTCGCCCGCCCCGTGGCGGCAGCAGATGACGAAATCATCGGCGAAGTTGATGATCCGGGTCTGAAACCGCTGTTCCAGCCCCAACACAATCCACCCCGTTCCGAAGCCTCTTTCGACCCTCCGGCGGCCCAGCCGCCAGGATCCAGCTTTCAGGGCGTGACGGTCGGCCTAGTCGCGCGGGTAGATGTCTTCGTGGCTCAGCGCGCACCACAGCCGCTCGATGAAGACATTGTCCAGCGCCCGTCCACGCTGATGAGAATCTGGCACTCTCGGAGCCGGCCGGTAAAGGCGTCGCTGAGCCGCTGCCGACGACGCGACGCTGGTGATCATCTACCCTGGTGACGCGGCTCCAGCCGCATCACCCACACGATGAAGCTCCAGCTTCGCGAGTCCGCCAGCCAGGCGCCAGCGACGGAGTCTCGTGAAGCTGGAGCTTCATCCCGCGGGTCGCGAAGCTGGAGCTTCATCCCGCGGGTCGCGAAGCTGGAGCTTCATCCCGCGGGTCGCGAAGCTGGAGCTTCATCCCGCGGGTCGCGAAGCTGGAGCTTCATCCCGCGGGTCGCGAAGCTG
>JAXGTD010000110.1:0-14180 GCA_040775095.1 Chromatiaceae bacterium
CAAATGCCCCGATCGTCGTGGTGCTGCTCGATGGCCGCGGCCACCACCCGCGAGACACCAATACCGTAGCAACCCATCGCCATGGTCACCGCCTTTCCCGCCTCGTCGAGCACGACGGCCTTCATCGCCTCGCTGTACTTGCGTCCCAACTGGAAGATATGGCCAACCTCAATGCCACGGGCAATCGTGATCCTGCCCTGTCCGTCGGGGCTGGGGTCACCCTCGACCACGTTGCGCAGGTCGGCCACCGGCGGCAGCGGCAGGTCGCGCTGCCAATTCAGACCGAACCAGTGCTGGCCGTCCTGGTTGGCGCCAGCGCTGAAGTCAGCGGTCACCGCCACGGTGCGATCGGCGATGCACGGGATCGGCAGCCCCTTGGGTCCCAATGAGCCGGGGCCGGCACCGATGGCCGCGCGGATCTCCTCTTCACTGGCCATGCGCAGCGGCGTTGCCACCTGGACCAGCTTGGCCGCCTTGATGGGGTTGAGCTCGTGGTCGCCACGAACCAGCAGTGCGATCAGGCCGCGCTCCGCGCCCGTGTCCGGGTCCGCGGCGGCCACCACCAGGGTCTTTACGGTCCGCTCGATGGGCTGGCCGAACTGGCTGACCAGGTCGTCGATGGTCCGCGCGTCCGGCGTGCCGACGAGGCGCGCCTCCTGCGCGGGCGCCGGGAGCGTATCGGCCAGCGCGACGGCCTCGGCCAGCTCGACGTTGGCCGCATAATCGCTTGCGGTCGAGAACGCGATCTCGTCCTCGCCAGAGGCCGCCAGCACGTGGAACTCGTGGGAGGCATTGCCGCCGATGCTGCCGGTATCCGCCTGGACCGGCCGGAAGTCCAGCCCGCAGCGGCGGAAGATGCGGCTATAGGTGTCGAACATCACGGCGTAGGTCTCCGCCAGGGAGGCCTGATCCACATGGAAGGAGTACGCGTCCTTCATCAGGAACTCGCGCGCGCGCATCACCCCGAATCGCGGGCGGATCTCGTCGCGAAACTTGGTCTGGATCTGATAGAAATTGACCGGCAGCTGCTTGTAGCTCTTCAGCTCGCCGCGCGCCAGATCCGTAATGATCTCCTCGTGCGTCGGACCGAAACAGAACTCGCGCTGATGGCGGTCCTTCAGGCGCAGCAGCTCCGGGCCATACTGCTCCCAGCGCCCGGACTCCTGCCACAGCTCCGCCGGCTGCACCGCCGGCATCGAGACCTCCAGCGCACCGGCGCGATCCATCTCCTCGCGGACAATGCGCTCCACCTTGCGCAGCACCCGCAACCCGAGCGGCAGCCAGGTGTACAGGCCCGCCGCGAGCTTGCGGATCATGCCCGCGCGCAGCATCAGCTTGTGGCTGGCGATCTCGGCGTCCGCGGGGGTCTCCTTGACGGTCTGAAGCGGGAACTGGGAGGTACGCATGGGGAAAATGGCGGGGGCAAAGGGCAGAAGTGTAGCGACGGGGCCGACGCGGGACAACCAAGCCGACGCGATCGGCACCCCGGCGCACCCGTGGCGGACCAAACCCGGCCCCTGCTCGTCGCCGGTTGCCGCCTCGGGCCGGCGCGCCCACTACCCGGGTCTTGCACGCGGGCAAGCTCCCGGAAGAGCGGCGATCACCACTGGCCTGCGTCTCCCATTGCCCGCGACGCCGTGCCGCAAGCCGCCGACAGGGGCCGGCAGCCATGACGCGCGACACGGTGGCTCCCTAGCCGGCCGGTGTCGAGCTCGGCTCGTCCTGGAACAGGCCATCCAGACGTTCCAGCTCCCGGGGCGTCACATGCCGGGGATGCCCGCTGAGGATCCCTGAGACGCTGCGGTAGGCGTTGCCGATATGCATACCCGTGGCGTCCACTGTGTATTGCCGGATGTCCTTGTCGTGCATCGAGCCACGCATCTTGAGCACGGTGATGCCGCGTTCCATCTCACCGAACATCTCCACGTAACGCAGCAGGATGATCGAATCGGTGATGGTCGAGATATGGGCCTCGGTCACCGACTCACCGCCCAGCAGGCTGGAGGTGGTCGAGGTGAAGAGTCCCGCGACCTCCTTGTGCTTGATGAAGGATGTGATGGCGATGACGAACTCCCGAAAGCCCTTCACGGAGGCGACCCGCTCCAGCGCCGAGAGGCTGTCGATGACCACCCGGTTGGGCTGGAAGTCCTCGATCAGGGTCTTGATGTGGATCAGGTGGTCCTCGAGGCTGGCGGTCTCTGGATAGGCCGAATGCACGCGAAGCAGGCCCTCCTGCTCCATGCGCTCGAAGTCCCTGCCCCAGCCGGAGGCATTGCGAAAGAGCTGATCGCGGCTCTCCTCAAAGGCCAGCAGCAGGCTGCGCTCGCCCTTGGCCGCGCCACCGGCGATGAACTCGGTGGTCATCAGGGTCTTGCCGCAACCCGTGGCGCCGGAAACCAGGATGATGGAGTCGCGGAAGAAGCCACCGCCGCACATCTGATCCAGGACCTCGTTGCCCGTGGTGATGCGCACGTACGAGGAGCGCTGCTTGAGCTCCATGGCCGAGAGCGGGATCAGGATGAGCCCGTGCCCGGGCATCACGGTGAACGGGAACTCGCCCTTCTGATGCTGGGTGCCGCGAAACTTGAGGATCTCCAGCGTGCGGCGGCGCTTCTCCGCCTCCAGCACGTTGCGCAGGATGATCACGTTGTCGGCGACAAACTCCTCGACCCCGAAACGGCTGATCTCGCCGTATTCGACGACGCGCTCGGCGGTCATGAGGGCCGTGACGCCGAGGGACTTGAGGGCCGAGGCGACGCGAAACAGCTCGTTGCGCACCAACGCCGCATCGGCGAACTGGGTGAAGATGGCCCCCAGGGAGTCCATCGAGACGCGCGTCGCGCCAACCCGCCTGACCGCATTCTCGATGCGCGCCAGCAGGGCGCCCAGATCGAAGCGCCCGGCGACGATGACCTCATCCCCCGGGCTTGGCGCAACATTGACGAAGGCCCACTTGCCCTCCGCCTCCCAGGCCTGGATGTCCCAGCCCATGGAGAGCATGTTCCGGCGCGTGTCCTCCGGCGGCTCCTCGAAGGTCACGAAGACGCCCGCCTGGCCGTACCTCTGAATGCCCTCGGCGAGGAACTGCGTCGCCAGCATGGTCTTGGCGCTACCCGCGCTGCCCGCCACCAGGGTGGTGCGCCCGCCAGGCAGACCACCCATTGCGATCAGGTCGAAACCGTCGATTCCGGTTGGGACCTTGGTCACGCCATCGCGCGACGGTTCAGTCGAGTTCATGGCTCACCCTCCACTTCACGCCATCTCGGTGGTTCGACAGCAAACTGTCAGCGACACAGGGACCCGCCATTGGCGGCGCGGGAGCAGGGTGTCGGCCCCTCATCGCGTTGCGCTGCCGTCGGGTACCGGCATCAGATCGAGCCCCAGCAAGACCTTTTCCCTGTCGGAGAGGTCGCCGACGATCCGGCGCAGCGGCGGCGGGATCGCCTTGATCAGGGTCGGGGTGGCCACGATGCGCTCGTCCTCGGCCAACTGTGGTTGTTCCAACACATCGATGACACGCACGGAATACCTCCCGCCCAGATCCGTCTCACAGATGCGATGCAGATTGGCGAGGGCCATTTCGCTCCGGGGGGTACGGCCGGTGATGTAGAGCCTGAGCTGAAATTGTTCCATTGCGCGCCTCGGTAGCGTCGGATTGGATCGGTTAGGGAAATGCTGATCTAAAGCGTTTTCCGCCCGGGCCATGGAAGGCCCGGCATTCTCGAGCGCTGGCAGCGCTTGAAGATGGCGCCATACGGGGATCATCGCGCCCAGGTCGCGAGCTGAATCCCTCCGTGGTGGCGCCACACAGACATCCCATCAGTCGTCCTTTCCACCCGCTTCCGCCCACCGGCTGGCCGGGGCGAACTGCCGATAGTAGCCGGCCAGATAGCCCATCAGCTCCAATAGCATCAGCCTGCCCTCCTCGGCGTAGAGTGGCTCTTGTTGGGGCGTCAGGGTCGAGATGATCTCGCCCAATGCCTCGGTGTGGATCTCCACGAGGTCCCTGGGCCCCGCCTTGAGCACCCCAAGGTCTCCCGCCATGTCCCGCAGGCGCGCCGAGACGCGGTGATCGACCTTGTATTTCTGCCCCTCCGCAACCGCGTCCAGAAGGTCCCGATAGCGCGACACCAGGGCCTCGAAGTGTCTCTTCGAGTACGCCTTGAGCGGCAGTTTCCCATAGAGCGCGCCGGTGACATCCATCTCCCGCGGGCCGGAAATGGCCGCCAACTGGCGCAACTCCCGTTCGCGGCGGGCCTGCTGGCGCTCGGCCTCCAGTGCCAGGGTCAGACGCCGGCGCTCGATGGCGTAGCGCAGGGCCCGTTTCAGGCGATCCGGGTCGATCTGCCCCTTGGTCAGATAGTCTTGGGCGCCGCGCTGCAGGGATGCCAGCGCCAGATCCTCGTCGTCCATGCCGGTGAGCACCAGGATGGGCAAGTCGCCAGCGACACCCCGCACGTGATCGACGGTCTCGACGCCCTCGCTGTCGGGCAGGTTGAGATCGAGCAGGATGGCGTCCACGGACTCGGTGGTGAGGATCGCCCGGGCCCCCGCCAGCGCGTCGGCATGGAGCAGGTCCCAGGACGGGACACCCCGAAACATCTCCCGGACCAGCCCGGCGTCGCCGGGATTGTCCTCGACCATCAGCACACGTAACGAGGAAAACACGGACGAGCCTCTTCAAACATGCGGCAACCTGACGATGGTAAACCAGAAGTCCTCGACGCTCTTCACTACCTTGGCAAACTGCACAAAGTCCACCGGCTTGGTGACATAGCAATTGGCGTGCAGCGCGTAGGTCTTGAGGATGTCCTCATCGGCACTGGAGGTGGTCAGCACCACCACCGGGATACGCTTGAGGGCATCGTCTTGCTTGATCTGGCGAAGCGCCTCGCGCCCGTCCATGCGCGGCAGGTTGAGATCGAGCAGGATCAGGTCCGGGGCGGGCGCATCCGCGAAACGGCCCTCCCGACGCAAGAACGCCATAGCCTCCACGCCGTCCTCGACGACATAGAGGTTGTTGACCAGCTTGCTCTCACTGAGGGCCTCCCGGGTCAGGCGGACATCACCGGGGTTATCCTCCACCAACAGGATCTCGGCCGGTGCGACGGTTAGCGGGTCGGACATGGTCGGCAGGTTCCTCGCAGTGTATGTCTGTTCAGTCGGCTTCGCCATCAACGAATGAACGCGGCTCGTCGGGGATCGCGAAACAGAAGTCGCTGCCCCCGCCTGGCCCCGACTCGACCCAGATCGAGCCGCCATGTCGGGCCAGGATCTTGCGGCACACCGCCAGCCCGATGCCACTGCCGGGATACTCCCCCCGTCCGTGCAGGCGCTTAAAGATACCGAAGATCTGTTCGCGATACTTGGGCTCAATTCCAATTCCGTTGTCGTGCACACAAAAACACCAACCGTCCGAGGCCCCGACCGACAACAGCCCGCCCTCCCCCTCGGCGATGCGCCGCGCCGAGACATGCACCTGGGGCAGCTCCTCGGCGTGGAACTTCACCGCGTTGCCGATCAGGTTCTGCAACAGCTGCACGAGTTGTCCCGCATCGCCGTTCACCTCGGGCAGCGGATCGTGCGTCACCACGGCCCGTTGCTCCTGGATCAGCTGCCCCAGGTTACCGAGCGCGACCGCGAGGACCTCTTCCATCTGGGCGGGGGCAAAAGGTTTCCCCTTGGTTCCCACCCGGGAGTAGACGAGCAGATCGTTGATCAGCCCCTTCATGCGGGTTGCACCATCCACCGCGTAGGCAATGAACTCGTCCGCATCCGGGTCCAGGCGCCCCTTGTAGCGACGTTCCAGCAGCTGCAGATAGCTTGCCACCATGCGCAACGGTTCCTGCAGATCGTGGGAGGCAACATAGGCAAACTGCTGCAACTCCTCGTTCGAACGGGACAGCTCGTCCAGGGTTCGATGCAGTTGGGCGTCCGCCGCCTTGCGCTCGGTGATGTCGCGCACCACGCCGATGAACAGGCGTTCTCCGTCGACCTGCATCTCACTCACCGCCAGGTCCATGGGGAAGGTCGAGCCGTCCTTGCGCATGCCGCTGACCTCGCGGCCGAGACCGATGATCTTCCGAACGCCGGTGGTCAGATAGTTGTTCAAGTATTCGTCATGCCCATGCGCATAGGGTTCCGGCATCAACACCCGGACGTTTTGTCCCAATAGCGCGTCCCTTGCATGACCGAACAGATCGACCGCCGCCGGATTGACGCTCTGGATCAGGCCCTGGGTATCGATCACAACAATGCCGTCGACGATCGTGTCGAGCAGTGTGCGCAGGCGCACCTCGCGCGACCGCGCCTTGGCCTCGGCCTCCTTGCGCAGATCGATCTCGCGCTCGAGCTCCTCGCGCGAGGCCAGGGACTGCCTGAGCCGGTCGATCACCCGATCGAAGGACCGGGACAACCGACCGATCTCGTCGTTCCCCCCGGTGCCGACACGGGCATCGAGGTCTCCACCAGCGATGACCTCGGTCGCCTGCTGCAGCCTGGCCAGGGGCCCGAGCACACTGCGCCCGATGACCAGCGCCAGCAGCGTCAGCACCAGCGTGGCGCCCAGGGTGAGGACGATGATCCACGACCCGCTGCGCCCGTGGGCGGCCCGGTGTGCATCCTGCACGGCTTGGGCAAGCGATTGGATATCGGACATGATGGCCTGGGCGTTGGAGAGGATGCGCCCTGCCAGACGCGCCCACCTCTGCTCGGCGGCCGCTGGCGGCGGCCCGTGGTCGCCGGTCGCCGGCGGACGGGTCAATCTCGCGAAGAGCTCCCCGAGCTCCTGCACCTCCACGCCCACGCGGTCCATGGTCTGCGACTGCCCTCCCCACTCCGGGTCTATGGCGGCGACCTGTTCGGTGAGCGATCGATACGCCGTCGCCCACTGTTGCCGGACGCGCGGGCTCTCGGGGGCCGAGACAAGCTCTTGACTCACCAGGGCGAGAGAGGAGGCGAGCCGGCTCACCGAGCTCAGTTCCTGGTCCTGCTGCAGCGCGCGATCGAGCTCGTGCGACGTGGACAGCACGATGGCACTGATCGCCGCACCCAGGACGATGGGCAACAGCGCCATGATGCGCCAACGCGTGGCGACGCTCATCGCCACGCCGCCAACTGCTGTTGACGGCCCCGGCCGGGATTGGTATCGATCATTGCAGGCTGGCCAGAGTCCCTGGCCCGCGTCTGACCAGGGTCGCCGGCAGGTCCTCGGCTGGCAGAAACGACCGGCGCAGGTCGCCGTGGATGAGCCCTCGGTCCATGATGAGGAATCAACGTGCACCGCCCAGGCCCGCCGGGTGTCAATGCGCTTGCCGCGGTAACCCGCCGGCGCGATGGAGCCTGCCGCGGGGCGTGACTGTCGAGGTGGGAGCCGACGAGATATCCGGAAGCCATCCGATCAGCATCTACCTAAAACGTGCCGCCGTCGAACCCGAACATGTGCCTCGGTGGTGACGCGAACTCGATGTAGACACGATCCGCCGGCACCCCCAGGTGCGCCTGCACCAGTGCACAAAGACCCGCGGAGAGCTCGGCGGTGCGCTGCTCGGGCAGCCCCAGGCTCTTGAGCTCCAGATAGGCCAGGGGTGAGGTGTCGCCGCCAAAGCTCATCGCGGGTGTCAGCTCGAGGATCAGCATCACGTACCGCTCGGGCTTGCCCAACATCTCGGCGACCTCCTGAGACGCGGCCCTCAACAGCTCAGCGCGAGCGCCAAGCGCCAGCTCGACATTGGTCTGAATCTTCAGCGTCGGCATCGCGGATCTCCTGGCAGTCAGTGACAAAGCAGCTCAATCTGGTCGCGGGTCTCGCGCAGCAGGGCCGCCCGCTCCTCCTCGGAGAGCAGCTTCAGCTCCCCATCCGGGGTGCGCAGCATCCGCGCGCCAATGCCCTCGAGCGTAGCCCGATTCTGCCGCGCGGCCTCGCAGGCCGCCTGCTGGCGCTCCCGCCCCGCGGCCTCCCCCGCCTGCTCCACGGCCATGGCCGCGTCTTCGTGCGCATCCTGCTCGGCCTCGAGCTGGCGGCGCAGCCGCTCGCGCGCGGCTTCGGCCTCCGCCTGGGACGGCCCGGACGGCGGACGCAGCCGGATCGCATCCCCGGAGGCCGGCGGCGACTGCGAGTAGACGGTGACCCCGTCCTCGTCGACAGAACGATACAGATCCGCGCCCCCCGCTACCGCCCAGCACAGGGATAGGCATCCGAGCACGACGCGCATCGCGCTCGCGCTCATGCGGGGAGGGCTTCGGCGCAACCAGCGCATCGCTCGGCTCCGGACCTCGGGGATCTAGGGGGATCTGGTGGCCGAGTATCCGAGAAGCGCCAGGACCCGGTCAACGCCGATCCGCCAGACCCGTCGCGCGCCGTCGGGTCGCGGACGCTACCCCTTCGGCGGCAGAATGCCCGACAGGCGGGGCGGCCCTAGATCCGTGCCTTGACCAGGGCCCATCGTCTCTTGTATGTTCGAGCGTTTTCCAGAACGCACTCGTCTATACCACGCGCGCGAGCTTTTCCCGGGTCGCTCGGGGTTTCGGCTTCCCGGCCCCGGGTCCCTCGGACCCGGGGCATCCAACGCCGGCTCAGCGGGCGCCGCGCGCGTCCAGGACCCCCGCCGCGTCGCCGACGCTCGGGTCCGGCGCGTGGTTCGCACCGCTGCCAATCGACCTGCGCGCTCTGTCTCGCATATGGGCGTAGCCCGATCCGATGGAGGATCACCAGTGGAAATCGACCAACCGGAATCCAAGCAGCCGCTGCAGACAGAGGCCGCGCAACCGATGCTCAGTGGTGCAGAAATCACCATCCAGGCATTGATCGACGAGGGGGTCGAATACGTCTTCGGCTATCCCGGTGGCGCCGTACTGCATATCTACGACGCCCTTTTCAAGAAGGCGGACCAGATCAAGCACATCCTGGTTCGTCACGAGCAGGGGGCGACCCACGCCGCCGACGGCTACGCGCGCGCGACCGGAAAGTGCGGGGTCTGCCTGGTCACATCCGGTCCAGGCGCGACCAACGCGGTCACCGGCATCGCCACGGCGCACCTGGACTCGATCCCGCTGGTCGTCATCACCGGCCAGGTGCCCACCCCGGTGATCGGCAGCGACGCCTTCCAGGAGGTCGACACCGTCGGCATCACGCGCCCCTGCGTGAAGCACAATTTCCTGGTCAAGGACGTCAACCAACTGGCCAACACCATCAAGAAGGCGTTCTACATTGCCCAATCCGGCCGACCCGGTCCGGTGGTGGTGGACATCCCGAAGGACGTCACCGATCCCAACATCCGTATACCCTATGAATACCCGCGCGAGCTGCGCATGCGCTCGTACAACCCGGCGCAGAAGGGGCACCACGGCCAGATCCGCAAGGCGATGGAGGCGATCGTCGCGGCCGAGCGCCCGGTGTTCTACACCGGCGGCGGCGTCGTGCTCGGCGAGGGCTCGACGCAACTGACCGAGCTCGTCCGTGCCCTCGGCTACCCGATCACCAGCACCCTGATGGGGCTCGGCGCCTACCCGATGACCGACAGGCAGTTCATCGGCATGCTCGGCATGCACGGCACCTACGAGGCCAACATGGCCATGCACGAGACCGATTGCCTGATCGCGATCGGCGCCCGTTTCGATGACCGGGTCACCGGCAAGATCGAGCACTTCTGTCCGCACGCCAAGATCATCCACGTCGATGTCGACCCGGCGTCGATCTCCAAGAACGTGCGCGTGGACATCCCGATCGTCGGTCCCGTCGCCAGCGTGCTGACCGACATGCTCGGTATCCTGCGCGAGCTCGGCCGCCGACCCGACAGCGCGGCCCTGGCCGCCTGGTGGGCGCAGATCGACGACTGGCGCAAGATGGACTGCATGCGCTACGACCGCACCAGCGCGATGATCAAGCCCCAGTTCGCGGTCGAGACCCTCTACAAGGTGACCAACGGCGAGCTGTACCTCACCTCCGACGTCGGCCAGCACCAGATGTTCGCGGCCCAGTTCTATCCGTTTGACAAACCGCGCCGCTGGATCAACTCGGGCGGGCTCGGCACCATGGGCTTCGGTCTGCCCGCGGCGATGGGCGTACAGCTCGCGCACCCCAACGCACCGGTCGCGTGCATCTCCGGAGAGGCCAGCATCCTGATGTGCATCCAGGAGATGGCCACCTGTAAGCAGTACGGCCTGCCCATCAAGGTCATCCTGCTCAACAACGGCTACATGGGCATGGTGCGCCAGTGGCAGGAGTTCTTCTACGAAAGCCGCTACGCGCACTCCTATGTCGACGCGCTGCCCGACTTCGTCGCGCTGGCCCAGAGCTTTGGTCACGTCGGCATGCGCGTGGAGAAACCCGAGCAACTGGAGGGGGCGATGCGGGAGGCCTTCGGTCAAAAAGACCGTTTCGTGTTCCTCGACGTCGTCGTCGACCCAACCGAGAACGTCTATCCGATGATCGCCGCCGGCAAGGGCCAGCACGAGATGCACCTGCCGCCGACCATGTTCGAGAGGGAGCTGGCCTAGGCCGGAAACAAGCTGATGAGACACATCCTGTCGATGCTGGTCGAGAACGAATCCGGCGCGCTGTCGCGCATCGCCGGTCTGTTCTCCGCCCGCGGTTACAACATCGAGTCGCTCACCGTCGCCCCCACCGACGACCCGTCGCTCTCGCGCATGACCCTGGTCACCGTGGGCAACGACGACATCGTCGAGCAGATCAAGAAACAGCTCAACAAGCTCATCGACGTGGTCAAGCTGCTCGACCTGTCCGACGGACCCCACGTCGAGCGCGAGATGATGCTGATCAAGCTCAAGGCCGCCGGCCAGGATCGTGAGGAGCTCAAGCGCCTCGCCGACATCTTCCGGGCCAAGGTCATCGATGTCACCGACGTGAGCTACGTCGTCGAGCTGACCGGCGCATCGAGAAAGCTCGACGCCTTCATCCAGGCCGTGCCCGAGGGACTGATCACCGAGGTGGTCCGCTCCGGCCCCACCGGCATCGCCCGCGGGGACAAGGGCCTCACGCTCTGACCTTCTGGCGACGCCTGGCACGCATTGGCGGGCGTCGTGAACCAAACCCTCTCCTACAAACGATCACAGGTTTTTGACTCAGGAACACGTATGGCCATCAACGTTTACTACGACAAAGACGCCGACCTCTCACTGATCCAGGGCAAACAGGTTGCCATCATCGGTTACGGCTCCCAGGGTCATGCGCACGCCAACAACCTCAAGGAGTCGGGAGTCGATGTCGTCGTCGGCCTGCGCCCGGGCTCGGCCTCAGCGGCCAAGGCCGGCAATGCCGGTCTCACGGTCAAGGCCATCCCCGAGGCGGTCGGCGGAGCGGATGTAGTCATGGTCCTTGCCCCCGACGAGCACCAGGCGACGCTCTACCGGGAGCAGATCGCGCCCAACATCAAACAGGGCGCGGCGCTCGCGTTCGCCCACGGATTCAACATCCACTTCGGCCAGATCGAGCCGCGTGAAGACCTCGACGTGATCATGATCGCGCCCAAGGGTCCCGGTCACCTGGTGCGTTCCACCTACACCCAGGGCGGCGGCGTGCCAAGCCTGATCGCGGTCTACCAGGACGCCACGGGACACGCCCGTGACGTCGCCATGGCCTATGCGTCCGCCAACGGCGGCGGCCGCGCAGGCATCATCGAGACGACCTTCCGCGAGGAGTGCGAGACCGACCTGTTCGGCGAGCAGGTCGTGCTCTGCGGCGGCCTGACCTCCCTGATCCAGAACGGCTTCGAGACCCTGGTGGAGGCCGGCTACGCCCCCGAGATGGCGTATTTCGAGTGCCTGCACGAGGTCAAGCTCATCGTCGACCTGATCTACGAGGGCGGCATCGCCAACATGCGCTACTCCATCTCCAACACCGCCGAGTACGGCGACCTGACCCGTGGCCCGCGCATCGTCACCGGCGGCACCAAGGCCGAGATGAAGCGCATCCTGGCCGAGATCCAGTCCGGCGAGTTTGCCAAGGAGTTCATCCTCGAGAACCAGGCCGGCGCCCCCAAGATGAAGGCGCTGCGTCGCCTGGGCGAGGAGCACCAGATCGAGGAGGTCGGCGAGCGCCTGCGCGAGATGATGCCCTGGATCCGCGAGAAGAAGCTCGTCGACAAGAGCAGGAACTGACACACCCCCATCCGAGGCGTTGACCACGCGGGCCGCGGGCGGTCCAGCGCCTCGACGCCATTCCCCCCTGATGATGGCGCGATCCGGGCACCGGCGTGTCCGGATCGCGCGCCGATCGAGCGCGCGCTAGGGCGCGAGCGGCATCCCCCAACCCCACCCAATGGCCCCGTTGCGCCAGAAAATACACGGGGCGTGCCGGCCGACGCGTGGCGGTGTATAACCTGGCTCCCGCCCTTGTGCGCCGATTGTGACCTGGTTCCCGTGCTTAAATCCCCCGCGGGGGTATATAATGCGCCCATGTCCGGGTGAGTCAGGGGCGGCGTGGAGACGCCGAACGGGATGCCCCCCGGTCAGTCGTACACGAGAAATCGGCACAGGGAGTCAATAGGATATGACGCGTTGGTACGTTGTTCACACCAAGCCCCGACAGGAAATGCTCGCGCAGACCCATCTACACCGCCAGGCATTCCGAACCTACCTTCCGCTCATTGCACAGACCCGCCGCCGACGCGACCGGCGCGTCGAGGTCATCCTGCCGCTGTTCCCGCGCTACCTGTTCATCCAGGTAAATCTGCGCGAGCAGTGCACCGCCGCCGTCCGCAGCACCCTCGGCGTCACCGCCATGGTGCGTTTTGGCGACCAGCTGCTACCGGTGCCAGACAGCGTCATCGCCTACCTGCAGGCCTCCACCGACGCCGACACCGGTCTGCACCGCTTGCATGCACCCAGATTCCAAAAGGGTGACAAGGTCCGGGTCGACAGGGGCCCGTTCGCCGGCCTCGAGGGCATCTACCAGGCCGAACGCGGCGAAGACCGCTTCATGATCCTGCTCGATTTCCTCGGCCGACAGACCCCCGTCACCCTGAGCAGCGATGCCCTCGCGTCCCGCTCGGCGGCCTGATCCCCGCACACCCGACGCAACGCGGACGCCCGCGCAGCCTTCCTATCCAGTATCCCAGGAGCCCCGATGGACTATTCGCTCAGAAAACGTGTTCTGGTCACCGGCGGCGCCGGCTTCCTGGGCTCGCACCTGTGTCGTCGCCTCCTCGCGGATGGCAATGATGTCCTGTGCCTGGACAACTTCTTCACCGGAACCAAAGACAACGTCATCGACCTGTTCGAACACCCCCATTTCGAGCTCATGCGACACGACGTGACCTTTCCCCTCTATGTCGAGGTCGACGAGATCTACAACCTGGCCTGCCCCGCCTCGCCCATCCATTACCAGTTCGATCCGGTCCAGACCACCAAGACCAGCGTCCACGGCGCCATCAACATGCTCGGCCTCGCCAAGCGCGTGAAGGCCAAGATCTTCCAGGCCTCCACCAGCGAGGTCTATGGTGACCCCGACACCCACCCGCAGACCGAGACCTACTGGGGAAACGTCAACCCGATCGGGCCGCGTTCCTGTTACGACGAGGGCAAGCGCTGCGCCGAGACCCTGTTCTTCGACTACCAGCGCCAGCACGGGCTCAACATCCGCGTCGCCCGCATCTTCAACACCTACGGCCCCAACATGCACCCCAACGATGGGCGTGTGGTGTCCAACTTCATCATGCAGGCCCTGCAAGGGGAACCCATCACGATCTACGGCGACGGCACCCAGACCCGCTCCTTCTGCTACGTCGACGACCTCATCGAGGGATTCACCCGCCTCATGAAGGCGCCCGACGACGTGATCAGTCCCGTCAACCTCGGCAATCCGGGCGAATTCACGATGATCGAGCTCGCCGAGCAGATCAAGGCGCTGACCGGCTCGCGTTCGGCCATCGTGCATCAACCACTCCCCCAGGACGATCCGCGGCAGCGGCGCCCCGACATCACACGCGCGCGCGAGCAACTCGGCTGGGAGCCGCGCATCCCGCTGGAAGAGGGGCTGCGACCTACGATCACCTACTTCGAGCGATTTCTCGGGGAACGCGGGTTGCGGTAGGTGCACCACGGCATCCGCCGGCGACCAGCGTGGTCGAAACCGAGCAACTACGCTGGCTGAAGTTCTTCACCGAGGCCGAGCGTCTGGACGAGACTGCGCTACCCGACTGGATGCAGACCAATGAGATGAG
>JAXGTD010000111.1:0-14073 GCA_040775095.1 Chromatiaceae bacterium
GGACGCTGCGAAAAGAGGCCGTCATCAGGTGTTGCTGTCGTATTTGTAGCCGACCCCGTAAACGGAGTGGATGAGCTCCTGATCGGGCAACAGCGTGGCGAGCTTGCGCCGGAGTTTCTTGACGTGGCTGTCGATCGTGCGATCACCAACGATGCGGTGGTCGGAATAGATGCGGTCCATCAGCTGATCGCGGGAGTAGATCCGCCCGGGAGACCGAAACAGGGTGTCCAGCAGCTGGAACTCCACGGCAGTGAGCTCCAGGGCCCGGTCGTTGGCCATCACCAGCAACTGATCCGGGACGAGTCGCAGGGGCTCCTTCGGCAGGGCCGTGCTATCGCCCAATCGCCGCAGAACCGCCCGTACCCGGGCCACGACCTCGCGCGGACTGAAGGGCTTGCAGATATAGTCATCGGCACCCAGCTCCAACCCCAACAGGCGATCGATCTCTTCCACCCGGGCGGTCACCATGATGATGGGTACCCTACTGAAACCCCGGACGTCGCGGCACACGTCCAGGCCGTCGGCGCCCGGCAGCATCAGGTCCAGCAGCACCAGGTCCGGCTCATGCTGGCGGATCCAGGGAGGGGCGTCGAGGCCATTGTCGATGCGGTGGGTGGTAAAACCCGCCTGTTCGAGGTAGGTGGTCAGCAGGCGGGCGACCTTGTCCTCGTCCTCGACGATGAGCACGGTCTGGTTCATGTCGGTGCCTCGACGGAGAGTGGCAGTTGCACGCGGATACACAGCCCACCGAGGGTCGATGCCTCCGCGGCGATGGTGCCGTCGTGTGCTTCGACGATATTGCGGCAGATCGCCAGTCCCAACCCGGTACCGGCGACCTTGCGGTTTCGGGAGGAGTCGCCCCGATAGAGACGATCGAACAGTCTGGTTAGATCCTGTCCGGATACGCCTGGGGCGGAGTCCTCCAGGGTCAGCCGAACGCGTCTCTCCTGCACAGCGACGGTGAGCCGGACCCGGCCGCCGTTGTCCGTGTAACGCAGAGAATTCTGCAGGATATTGGACAACAGTTGGGCGATTCGGTCCGGGTCGGCATGGATGATCGCTTGGGCATCATCGAGGCCATGGGATTCAAGCTGTATGGACCTGGCATCGAACGCCCGCTCCAGTCCTTCCAGGACATCGGTCGCAGCCGCCCCCAGGTTGAGCGGCACCTTGTGGTAATCGAGTGCCCCGATATCCGACATCGAGAGCTCGTAGAGGTCGTCGATCAGGCGGGACAGGTGCAGCGTTTCCTCGTGCAGTGACTCCACCGCCTCGGCATTCAAGGCGTACGTGCCATCCCGGATCGCCTCGATCTCGCCCCGCAGAATCGTCACGGGGGTGCGCAGCTCGTGTGAGATATCGGCCACCCATTGGCGGCGCAGCGCCTCGTTGCGGCTCAGGGTATGGGCCAGTTCGTTGAAGTCGCGGGCCAGCTGGCCGAGCTCGTCGTCGGTCTTGTGGCTGATGCGTGGGCTGTAGTCACCGGATGCCAGCCGGCGGGAGGCGTTTGTCACGGCCCGGATCGGATCGACGAAGTAGCGGGCGAGCGGCATCGCTATGGCCGCCGAGATCACCAGCATGACCAGGGCGATGAGCAAAAAGGACTTGTTTTGCTGCTCGGCGAACTGCAGATCGTGACCCACGGCGAAGGATACCTCGTCTGCGCGCATGCCGAGATAGCCGACGACCGCCCCGGTGTTTTCGATCGGGTAGAGTTTGAATTCGGCGATGGGTTCACCTGTCCGCCCGTAAACGACCTGTTGTCCGGCATCCAGCAGACGAATCCGCCATTCCAAGGGCTGCGGTAGTCCCGGCGGTGGCTGCGGTAACTGCTTAGGCGGCCATTCGTCCGCGTGTAGACGGGCGAGTATTCTCTCAAACCGGTCACCTTGCACAGGATGACCAACAGAAGACAAGACCAACTGCAACCAACGCCGGGGTGAGGTTCGGAGAGACTCCCAACCACCATGCGCCGCGTAATCCGCAGCGAGCTGTTCCGACAAACCGTCGATCAACTGCCGTTCGCGTTGCTCGACGTAGCGAATAAATCCCCGATCGAACGACCATTGCACGAACACGTACATGCCGCTTACCAGCACCAAAGATGTGAGCAGCTGAATAAGGAACAGTTTGCGGGTGATGGTCTTTTTCAATTTCCGGGCCACATCGCGGCGGATAGCGCGTCGATTTCCTCATTATGGACGGAAATGCGCAAGGAATATGGAAGAGCGGCAGCGTCCAATGCCGCGACCTTGAGTACCGCCGGCCGTCCCGGGCGTTTTCCGCCCATCGTCTGCATTCATCGGAAGGTTCTCATCTCTGAGATACTGTCCCCGCGTTCCTTGCCAAGCTGACAAAATTGTCGATGCAGAATGCAGCAGGCGATGGGCGGCGTCCTGATTTGAGGTCAGTCGCGGGTCCCGGGTGGCGACCCGCGGCCGCGCAGCGTGCGACGGCAATGAATGAAATATCCGACACCCCTGGAGGCAAGCAGCGACATGAACGGCCGTTTTCCCGACACTCCCGCCATCACCCTGTATGATCCCCTGGCCGACCTGCTGGGGGCGGGCGATGGCCGGTTTACCTATCGATTCGAAGACGCGGTGAAGCTTGCCGGCCACGCCTGTCCCACGGTGGCTGGTGCCTTCCTGATGGCCGTTCGCGCCCTGGAGGCCCTGTATGGCGACGACATACCGTGCCGTGGCGCGGTTCGGATCGAGGTCCCCGGCGCGGCCGACGAGGGCGTTAACGGCCCCATCAGTCAGGTGTTCACCTTGATTACGGGGGCGGCGGGGGACAACGGCTTCCAGGGGCTCGGCGGCCGCTTCAGCCGTCACGGCCTGATGCATTTCGGCAAGGGTGGGACGGGGCCGTTTCGCTTCCAGCGTGTCGACACCGGGCAGTCGGTCACGGTGGCCTATGACCCGTCGCCCTTTCCGCCTGCCCCGGAGTTGATGCCGTTGCTGCAGCAGATCCGGCAGGTAGACGCTGACCCCGCCCTGAGGCAGCGGTTTCAGGAGTTGTGGCGGGAGCGGGTGCTGCGCATACTGGCCGACGGCGGGCGGCAGAGCGTCACCCTGGAAAACCGGGCAATGAGCGGATGACGGGTTGGGGTGCACCGTACCCGAAGTGCGTCCGGCAGCGGGTCGACCGCACTGGAGAAGTTGTGCGGTGGCGGACCGAGCCATCGCTCCGATCTCTGCAAGCTCAAGCGTCGACCCGCGCCGTATAGTTCACGATCATTCCCGATGGAACTCGACAGCTTCGTCCTCTCTGCCACCCTGCTGCTGGCCGTGGCGGCCCTCGCCGTCGCCCTGTTCCGGCGCCTCGGCCTCGGCTCGGTGCTGGGGCTGCTGGTCACCGGCATCGCCGTGGGTCCCTACTCGCCTGGCCCCTATGTCACCACCCACGTCGACGACGTGCGCCATTTCACCGAGCTGGGCGTGGTGTTGCTGCTGTTTCTCATTGGCCTGGAGACCAACCCGACGCGGCTATGGGCGATGCGTCGCCAGGTGTTCGGGCTCGGATCGCTGCAGATCATCGTCTCCGGGCTCGCCATCGGCGCCTACAGCTATCTCTTCAACGGCTCCTGGCCCACCGCGCTGCTGATCGGCTTCAGCCTGGCCCTCTCTTCCACTGCCTTCGTGCTCCAACTGCTGCAGGAACAGGGCGAGCTGGGCACCAGCTTCGGCGGCACCTCGTTCGCCGTGCTGTTGATGCAGGACCTGGCCATCGTACCGCTGCTGGCCCTGGTGCCGATCCTCTCCGACGTCGGCACCCTGTCCCGCGAGGTGCCGCTGTGGCAGCAGGTGGGCATCGTCGCCGGCATGCTCCTGCTGGTCTACGTCTTTGGGCGGTTCCTGATCCCGCCCGCACTGGAACGGCTGATGCGCCAGGACAGCCGCGACGCCTTCTTTCTGGTGGTGATGCTTGGGGTGTTCGTGGCCGCGGCCGCGATGCACTTCGCCGGGCTCTCCATGGCGCTTGGCGCCTTCATGATGGGCATGCTGCTGTCGGGGTCGCGCTACAGCTTCCAGATCCACGCCCACGTCGAACCCTACAAGGGACTGTTGATGAGCCTGTTCTTCGTCGCGGTGGGCATGTCCATCGATATCGGTGCCCTGGCAGAGGAGCCGCTGCTGTTCGCCCAGCATGTGCTGGTGGTCGTGACATTGAAGATCCTGGTGCTGTTCGCGCTGGCCCTGGCGTTCGGCCACGATCGGCGGATCGCCACCCGCATCGCCTTCCTGCTGGCCCAGAGCGGCGAGTTTGGATTCGTCCTGTTTGGCTCGGCCAAGGCCCTGGGGGTGATCGATGACCGGACCTTCATCGTGACCATCAGCGTCATCTCCACCTCCATGCTGCTAACGCCGCTGTTGATGCGCCTGGGTGACGCGCTCGCGGCGCGCATCCCCGTTCCCCAGGGCGAGGCCCCGCCGCGTTACCAATGGGACGCGGATCACCCCTCTCCCCGGGTGGTCGTCGCCGGCTATGGCCGCGTGGGTCACACCGTAGCCACCCTGCTCGAGGAGAGCGGTATTCCCTATATCGCTTTCGACACCAACCCGGCCCACGTCGCCGACGGGCAGGGCGACGGGCGCCCCATCTACTACGGTGACGTGAGCGATCCAGACCTGTTGAAGGCCATCGATCTGGGCAGAGTGGAGACCGTGGTCCTGACCAGCAACAACGCATCCTCCGTGTTGCGGGCGGTCTCGCTGATAAGGGCCAATCACCCCAAGGCCACCATCATCGCCAGGGCCCGCGACCTTGCGGCCTGCGGCGCGCTGACCGAGGCCGGGGCGAACCTCGCATACCCGGAGGCGCTTGAGGCGAGCCTGCGTCTCGGTGCTGAGGTGCTCAGATCCCTGGGGCTGCGCAGTCAAAGTGTCGATACCGTGCTCGGAAGCGCCCGCGAGGAAGACTACGCGTTGGTGCGGGAGGACGAGAGTGGTACGGGGTGAGCGGTGCGCGCACCGCACCGTAGGCCGTTGCCGCCGGGCGACCCGATCAGCGCGGTGGCATCGGTCTGTTCGGGCTGCGGTCGAGCGACCCGGATGAGGAAGGCGGCGCCCCCGGATCCTCCGATCCGGAGACGGGGTCTCGCCGTTACCGACCCGCGGCGGGCTCCCGCGGATCCTGGCGCGTGTCTCGCGTGTCGGCCGGGTTACTGCGTGACGACCGCTGTCGGCAGAGGCCGGCCTGGTCGGGGGCTCGCTCGAGCGAACCCGAAGCCCGGCGGCTGATTCGTCAACGCACCGCCGGTGTGCTGTCAGGCTACGGCGCGGGTACCTCGGTGGTATCTGCCTCGGTCAGTCCGGTACGGGCAACGGCCACTTTTAGCAAACGCCGAATGCCCTCGGCGTCGTCCATCGTCAGCGTCTGACGGGCCAGGGACTGCATATCACGGAAGCTGACCTTCCGAATCGCCCACTTGACCTCCAGGAGGGAGGTGGGGTTGAGGCTCAGCCCGTCGAAGCCCATGCCGATCAACACCATGGCCGTGGCCGGATCGCTGGCCATCTCGCCGCATACGCTCACTGGCTTGCCGGCGCGGCCGGCCGACGTGACAATCAGTTGGAGCGCACTGAGCATCGACGGATGCAAGGGGTCCAGGCGTGCCGAGACGCGTGGGTTGTTGCGGTCCGTGGCCAGCAGGTACTGGGCCAGGTCGTTGGTTCCGACGGAGAGGAAATCCACCTGTCGGGCCAGTACCTCGACCTGAAAGAGCGCGGAGGGGACCTCGACCATGATGCCAATGGGCGGCATGGTCACGGCGAGCCCCTCCGCTGTGAGTTGCTCGACGGCTTGGTCGACCACGCGCCTCGCCTGCAGGACCTCCTCCAAGGCGCTGATCATGGGGAACATCAAGCGCAGGTTGCCGAGGCCGATATTTGCACGCAGGGCGGCGCGGATTTGGGTGAGAAAGATGTCAGGGTGGTCCAGGGTGAAGCGGATGCCGCGCCAGCCCAGGGCCGGGTTGCCTTCGCTCTCCGACAGGTAGGGCAGGGGCTTGTCGCCGCCCGCATCCAGCGTACGCAGGACCAGGGGCGCCGGTGCGGCGGCCGCCAGCGCCTCACGGTAGATGGCGAGCTGTTCGGCTTCGCTCGGAAAGCGGTCGAACATCATAAAGGGGAGCTCGGAGCGAAACAGGCCGATGCCGTCGGACCCCGCGTCCCCGAGCCGCAGATGTGGCGCCGTCAGTCCCGCGTTGATGAACAGGCTGATCCGTTTTCCGTCCGGGGTGCATGCTGGCAGGTTGCGAACCGGTTCCAGGGCCGCGTTGCGCGTGCGTCGGCTCACGATCTCGGCCTCGACCGTGTGTCGGGTGGCCGCGTCCGGCCGCACGTGGACGCGCCCCGAATTGCCGTCCACGATCACCGTCTGGCCGTCGAGCTGGGAGAGCGGCACCCCCGAAACGCCCATCACCGCCGGTATGCCAAGCGAGCGTGCCAGGATGGCGGCGTGCGACAGGGTGGATCCGTCGGCGGAGACGATCCCCGCCAGGTTCCCGGCGAGCGCCTCGCCGACATCCATGGCACTCAACTGCTTGCCGATCAGGACCGTCGCCCCGGTCTCCGGCACGACCTGTTCCTCCTCGCCGAGCAGGCGTGCGACGAGCCGGGTCCCCAGCGCCCGGAGGTCGGTCGCCCGCTGGCGCAGATAGGGATCGTCCATGGTGTCGAAACTGCCGGCATAGGACTCGATGGCCGTGCGCACCGCAGCGGGGGCCCACTGGCCTTCGCGGATCAGGCCGACCACGGATTCCCGGATCTCGGGGCTCTCCAGGATCATGGCGAAGGCGTCGAATAGCGCGCGGTCGGCGTCGGCGATTCGACCCTGCAGCGAGTCCGCCATGGCCTTCGCCTGGTTCCCGACCTGCTTCAAAGCCTCCAGAAAGCGCGCCTCTTCCCGTGGTATATCCTCGGCGGTACGGGCGGGTATGTCCTGAAGCTCGGTGGCGGAGAAGACCCATGTGCCTGTGCCGATCGCGACGCCGGGTGCGCCGGCGCGGCCTTCCAGGCAGCGTGATTGCACGCGTCCAGGGCGGCACATCTCGCAGATTTCGCCGCTGGCCTTCGCGTAGGCAATCGCCCCGCCGAGGCGGGATGCAAGGGTGGCGAGGAAGGCCTCGTCGGCGTGGTCGAAGCGCCGCGGGTGTCGCTGGCGAACCAGGAGCACTCCCTGCACCTGTGCCTTGTGGAGTATCGGGACACCCAGGAAACCCGCATGGGGCTGCAGACCCGTCTGCTCGACGAACCCCTGATCCATGGACTCGGGGACGTGGTCCAGGTTGATGGGCCGCTGCTCCTGCGCGACCCGCCCGATGACCCCGCTGCCGAAATCGACCGCGAGCCTCCCGACATAGCGCGAAGCGAGGCCATCTGTCGCCGCGACCACATGGCGGCGCTGCGCATCGTCTGAGAAATAGACGGTGCAGACATCCGCCTGCATGACAGCACGCGTCTGCTTGACCACCTCCTGCAGCGCAGCCTCCAGATCGGACGCCCGGTCGACCGCATGAACGATGCGGCTGAGCTCTGAAAGGCGGTCGGCGGGCCTTGGGGTGAGAGTATCCATCGGTCGGTTTGACTGATTGGGCAAGGAGTTCCTGCAGATGCGATACGTTTTCCGACCAGGGCCCCGGCTAGAGCGTCATCCGATCCGCTTGTCGCGAGGAAGGCCCATGCCGAGGCTCGGAGGATTCAGACATCATAGACCCGTGTGTCGGGCGATGCATGCCCGGCGGGATCGGAGCCGTGGCGGGGGTCGGCGCGGGTCAGGGAGTCGGGCCGCCGAGACCTCGCGCCTCGGCGATCACCTCGTCGAGGTCCAGGGTCCGGATCGCCTGGACGGCCAATTCCCAGCGACCCTCGCGGCACAACCCGCTGATGCCGGCCGATTCATAGGCGTCCAGCGCGGCCTTCAGGCAGGCACGCCGAACGGCTTCCGCAATGTCTTTCTCCTCGATCATGAGGCACCCTTAAACTTGCCGTGGTGCCCTCGAGTATGGCGCAGCCGTTGCACCGCGCGATGCGGGTGCCTTGTCGGCCTCGACCTCAATGCCCTCCCTTGGTCCGGAGCGGCCTGGCCAAGCGGTTGCCCTGCCTCTGGGGTCCGCCTGCTGGAAAGATCGCGTGCTGGTTGCGGTTGCTGCCCTTTCCCTCGCCCCAGGGCGCGCGGAAATGGCGGATCATGTCGCGGACCGTCGCCTGGACACCCCGGGTGGCATACCGCGCGCGGGAAGCGTGTGACCTCCCGGCGCTCGTTGGTCAACACCAGCCCCTCGGCCGCCGCCTGGGCGCGCGCGACGGCCTCGGACCAATCGGACGGGTCTGCCGGATAACCCTCACTGTCGGTGAGCACCTCGCGCCCGTCGACCCGCGGGCTGCGGGTCTTCATGCCGGGGTAGGCATTGCTGCCCCTGGGAAACGCCCCGCTGGTCTGCGTGCTGGACCAGAGAGCGATGGGGATCTCTGCCTCGAGTAGGCCGTGGTAGCGCTCGACTCCGGAGACCAGGATCTTCCCGCTGGTCGGTGCGATATCGGAGCGGGCGACGCCGGTGCGATCGGTTGGAACCGATGGGGTCTCGCTGCCGTCCGCATCCCGGCGCAGTAACACCGGGGTGTGCTTGAGGGGTTCGCTGGTCACGTTCATGAATCTTTTCAGACTGATCATGGCGATCGACTCCGATGAGATCGACGCATGCAATCCTCGGCAAAGCCTATCAATGTGGTCGGATATTGCGACCTCCATTTCTGCCCGTTTCCGTTCGCCATGTACTTGATTTCTGTCAAGGTGCTCGAGGTCGCCACAGGGTTGTTATATCTAAAATAGCGATTGTAAAACGCTATAACTATCGTTTGATCTGGATTGAAGGCGGTCTTTATAGTCCTGTCTCAACGATCGGAATGCCCCGTATCAAGCGGGTCGTGGTCTGCGATGGCGACCAGCATGTGGCGGGTACGGTCACCAAGAAGCTGGAGACCGAGGAGGACTCCGCCAGCCTGGGCGAGCGGGCGGAGACGACCATCGACTCCCGGGCCGAGAACGGCCTGGAGCGGGGGCGCCCGCGTCCCGGCGCTCTGCACCGCGTGGCCTCGGGGACCACGCAATCTGCACCGTGCGGGTCGGCACCCAGCGCCAGATGGACACTGGCACCATCCGCAAGCTCTGCGGGATCGCCGACGAATACGCCGGGGCGGCCGCGGCCGTGAAGCGGATCCCGCGCGCCGCTACCGGGAGGACGCCCGCGACTGGGATCGGGGCAGCGAATGGGTCGAGGGTATCGGCTGGGATCGGTTTTTCCGGATGATCGACCTGCTGTTTACCCGCGTGCACATCGATAACTCGACGGGGGCGTGCTACAGGTTCAATCACTCCGCCGACATCCGGTTCTGATGTCACGGAGACTGCGACGCGGACCGCCCGGGGCCTGTCGGCCCCGGCGGTCCCGTCACCGAGCGAGAGGTGTAAAACGATGTCGAGCGAAGTCGAATCCAATGCCCTGCCCCTGGATGGTGAGGGCTATCTTACGGACCCGGAGGTCTGGAACGAGGCGATCGGCCAGCAGTTGGCGTCGGAGGAAGGGATCTCCCTGACCGACGACCACTGGAGGGTCATCCGGTTCATGCGCGACTACTATCGCGAGAACGGGATCGCGGTGGATGCCCGGTTCGTCGTCAAATACCTGGGTGAGGAGCTCGGGTACGGGCGAAAAGCGAAGGCGCGCCTGTTCGAGCTATTCCCCTACGGCTATGTCAAGCAGGCCTGCCGGATTGCCGGGATGAGGCGGCCGCGCGCCTGGAGTACGGGTTGACCTGATTCCGCCAGTGCTAAGCGCGGTAAGGTGCAGGTCTGCGCATGGCCGCGGAGTAGCCGCGGCTAGGCCTGTTCGTAAAGGCCCGCTTTTCACGCGGGCCGCCCCCTCCGGCCCGGTGTTGTATCCATCGATCATTCCTGTTGGCGTTCCAGCCACCGGCGGTGACCAAGGGTGTGACAACGTCGCCGGCGAGAGCACGAGCTCGCCAGCAAGGCTTAGGAAAACGCCTGCCGAAAAAAATGCAACTACATGCTTGCTTGTTTGGGGCTCTTTTATCGTTCGGCCCCGAGGTCGGGCAATCCCCCCACAGATCGAGTGTGTGCGGGAGTCCGGGTCGGATGCACCGCTCGCGATCAAGCGCGGCGCCGGGGACGACCCGGGCCGGGACTGTTCTTAATTGGGAGATCACGATGACAGGTCGAAAAAACATCGCCGCCGGCTTCCTGTTTCTCGCCGGCTTCATGCTGTACGGATTTCTGCTGATCTACCTGCGCGACTTCGCGCCGGGAAAGGAGGAATGGGTCGCCAGTTACGGGCTCGGAAAGCACTTCGAAGCGCGTCTGGCGCATGTACATGGCGGGCTTTTTGCGTTCATCAACATTGTGGTCGGCTACCTGCTCATGCGGTTGTCGCTGCCGGGTAACGCCGCACGGGGGATCTCCTGGCTGACCCTGGCGGGTCTGCTGATGCCCCTGGGGATCCTCGGCGAGGTGGTATTCGGCACGCCCCCGGTCCTGGTCCTGGTGGGGGCGGTGTCGATCGTGGTCGGCTGTGCCTGGTTCGGGGTGGCCGTGCTGCGTACGAACAGCGGGACACTCTTTCCGGACCGACTTTGAGTGGGCCAGGCTGTGAGCAATCAATTGCGCAATCGGTTTCTGGCTTCGGCACCATGAGGGGACGAAAAGCATGGCAGTCGCTTCGAGAATCCACAGCGTAGCTGTTGCCGCGTTCGGCATCGCCCTGGGGGGCATGGGCCCTGTTTCTGCCGGGGAGCCCCTGGCACTTCGGCAGATCATGACTGACCTGGGGCGCGATGCGCAGGCCATTACCGACGGCCTGTCCCGGGGGGAGTACGGTTTGGTGGAAAAGGCCGCCCTGCGCATCGCCGACCATCCGCGGCCCCCGCTCTCCGAGCGAGCACGGCTCGTCGCCTTCGTTGGCGCAGACGCACCGCGCTTCAAGAAGTTTGACGGCGAGACCCATGATGCGGCGACCGACGTGGCGCGGGCGGCCCGCAAGGGTGATGGCCAGGGTGCGATCGATGCCTTCCAACGCCTGCAGTCGACCTGTCTGGCCTGCCACCAGGTCTTCCGCGAGCCCGTCGTCGGGCATTTCTATGGCACCCCGCAATGAACGGCGCCACCCGGGGCGTTGCGGAGCCAGATTGCCCCGGTCCATCGGGGGTGGCCGTCGCGGGCGCTGCGGCGGACTCGGCATCCGTGCCATCGCCGGCGGACTGGGTCTGTCGGAATCCGTAATGCGGGAGGCCTTCCCGGACCGACAGGCCCTCTGGCGTGCGGTTCTCGATTGGCATCACGCGCGATTGATGGGTGTGCTGGAGCACGAGGCCCTGCAGCGGCAGGGCCTGATCGACGGCCGGGTCGACGTCCAGGCCGCCGCGGTACGCCTGATCGGGATCATCCTTGCGTTGGCTGCGGGCGTCACAGCCCGCGGAGACAAGCGCCATCCGGACCGGCTGCAGCGGGCGGCCGAACGCACCTGGCCCCTTGATCGCGCCGCCCTGCGTGCGACATGGCATGAGTAAACAACATATGAGTCTCCTACAATCGTGGCGTCC
The DNA here is from genome assembly GCA_040775095.1 of Chromatiaceae bacterium. Taxonomy (GTDB): domain Bacteria; phylum Pseudomonadota; class Gammaproteobacteria; order Chromatiales; family Chromatiaceae; genus JAXGTD01. The sequence continues at coordinate 11,622 of JAXGTD010000111.1, forward strand.
CATCGGGTTCCGGGCCTTGGCCCTGGTCGCCGTGGCGTTCGGGCTGCTTACCCTCAAGTCGGGTGGGGCGGTCCTATTCGGCGATGGCGCCGCGCGCGTGGCGGCCGGGGCCTATGTGCCCTTCGTGCTCTGGTTCAATTTTCTGGCGGGGTTCGCCTACCTGGCCGCCGGTGTGGGACTGTGGGGGCGACGCCCCTGGGCGGCTCGCCTCGCCGCCGTCATCGCCGTCTCCACGCTCGCGGTCTATGGCCTGCTCGGCCTGCACATCGGCGCCGGCGGTGCCTACGAGACGCGCACGGTGATTGCCATGGGCATACGCTCCGCGGTGTGGACGGCGATCGCGCTGATCGCCCGCCGGCAATTGCCGGCGCCGGATCGCTGGAAGCGAACGGCGGCCCGTCCTCGCCGGAGGCCGGAACCCCGAACCTGGACCTAGCGGGGAAATGAGCCCCTCCGGTATCCGGGCAGCCGCACTGGTGGGTACGGCGCGGGGATGGACGCTGAGCGGCCGCGCGTCCTTGGACGGCGAGAAGGCGGCCCCGGGCAAGTACTCTCGTTGTATCGAATACCCATGGGACGGATTACCGGAGCCGCACGCGCACCGGACTAACCCGCTGACCGGTGCCGACGCCGCTACCGAGGCGGGTGTCGGGCCGTATCGGGACCATTGCGCGGTCTGTCACGGCGTGTCCGGGAAGGGGGGACGGCCCGGCCGGCGCCTCCCTGAACCCACGGCCGGCGAACCTGGTCTTCACGCGCGTCACGCCGGTCCGCACCGACCGGTTTCTCTTCTGGACGATCTCCGAAGGGGGTGGCATCTGGACACGGCGATGCCGGCGTTCGGCGGCATGCTTCGGGAGCACGAGATCTGGCAGATCGTGCACTATGTGCGGGCGGGATTCCAACAGCCGATGGTGGCGACGCGATAGGGGTCGCGCCGCCCGGAACGGTTTCGACCATAACGCCCTGTGATACCCCCGGCAACGGACTGGTGTACACCATATGACGAGCGATTCTGCACTCGCGATCTCCCTGCTGGAGCTACGCATCCGTACCCCGCGGCCCCTCGGGCCGGACGGCCGGATAAGCGGTATCGACAAATGCCGTGTGACTGGGCCCTTTAAGTTGACCGCCGGGGGCCTGGTCGGCGACCGGCAGGCGGACCGCCGCCACCAAGGCGGGCCGGAGAAGGCGGTCCATCACTATCCCGCCGAGCACTATGCCTTCTGGCGCGCCCAGATTCCGCACCGGAGTTGTCGCTTCCTGCCGGGGGGGTTGGAGAGAACTGTGGTTCCGGTCCTTCGGCGTCCACCAGCTTGGCCTCCAGGAGCGCGCGGCCCCTTCCGTGCCCCACTCTACCTCGATCACGCGCCCGCTATTTTCGGGCGCAAGCTGGGCCGCCGTGCCGCGGGCAGGTTGAACCTGCCGTGGTGCCGAAATGGGCTGCGCCCTTGCCTCCCGCCATCGGCCGGCGAGGATGGGAGGCCGTGACCGACTTTCGCGAGGACTGGCTTCAACTGCGAGCGGCCGCCGATGCGCGGGCGCGGGCCGACGGCCTGGTCGACGGACTTGGGCACCGCGGCGACGTGCTGGACCTCGGCGCCGGCACGGGCGCGAATCTGCGCTATCTGGCCCCGCGCCTTGGGGGGCATCAGCACTGGGTCTGCGTCGACCGCGACCAGGCCCTGCTCGCGCATCTTGCGCCACGGACCACGGACTGGGCGGGGGCGGCCGGTTACCGCGTGCAACCGGACGGCGATGCCTTCGGGCTGTCAGCGCCGGGGTGGTCCTGCGCGGTGCGGCTGCAGCGGTTGGATCTGGCCACCGACGGCGCGCGTCTGCAGCTGCCCGAGGCGGGGCTGGTCACCGCCTCCGCGCTGCTCGATCTGGTCTCCGCCGACTGGCTCGACGGGCTGCTGGCGCGCGCTCGCTCGCGTGACTGCCGGTTGCTGTTTGCGTTGAGCTACGATGGACGGGTCGGATTGGAACCGACCGTGACCACCGGCCTTGGCGACGCGCGGATCATCGCACTGGTGAACCGCCATCAGCGCGGCGACAAGGGATTCGGCCCGGCGCTCGGCCCGGGGGCGGCGGCATACGCGAGCGCGCGATGCCGGGCGCTGGGCTATCGTGTCGAGTGTGCCATGAGCGATTGGCACATCGGGCCCTCCGAGCCTGGGTTGCAGAGCGAGCTGCTCGATGGCTGGCGGGATGCGGCGATGGCCATGGCACCGGTGCGCACCCTGGCGATCCACTCCTGGCACCGGGAGCGCATCAGTCATGTCGCGGCCGGACGTTCCCGGATCCGGGTGGGCCATCAGGACCTGGTCGCGCGGCCCCTGGCGTGCTCGCGCCGGTCTCCGTCGGTTGGTGTGCAAAGCCTGGTAGGACATGGCGCTGGGTCCGGTCCAGCAGGAGTCGTGCGCAGTTTGCACGGCCCTCGTGAGGGCCA
>JAXGTD010000112.1:0-13954 GCA_040775095.1 Chromatiaceae bacterium
AGCATCACCGTCGGCACGTTGGACGTGATGTCGCTCAGAACCGCGGTGACGCCGAACAGCACGTCAGCATCATGTAGGTCGATCCCCATCCCTCCGAGCCAGGCGACCAACCGGTTGGCCAGCCCGGCATCGGCGAAGGCACCGTTGACGATAAATAGCCCGACAAACAGGATCAGGAGATCCCAGTCGACCTTCTCGAGCATGGTCTGGGACACAAAGCGGGCATTGAAGAGCATCAGCACGCCAGCGGCTGTCGCCACCATGCCGCGATCCCAATCGGTGAAGACGAACGCGTAAAGGATAAAGGCCAGGACCAACAGGCCCTTGACGGTTTCCCACGTGTCGAACGCCGGCTCTGGTAGCGCGGCCCCCTTTGGGACCGCATCAGGGTCCAACATCCAGCGCCCCCGATAGGCCAGGGCCAGCACCCCCCAGACCACCCCAAGCGAGAGCAGTGCGGGCACCAGCGCGTACTCCAGGTAGCCGCCGAAACCCAGCTTCAACTGCTGGGCGATCAGCATGTTCTGCGGGCTGCCGATGATCGTCGCCACCGAACCGGCATTCGACGCCAGCGCGATCGCCAGCAGGAAAGGCAGTGGATTCATGCCCCGGCGCAGGGCGATCGCGAGCAACACCGGCGTCATCGCGACCGCGACGACGTCGTTGGTCAGGAATGCCGAGAGTAACCCGACCAACCCGGTCAACAGGGCCAGCAGCAGCGCGGGCGTGGCACGCAGTCGCGCCACCATCGCCGCGATGGCGGCATACAGTCCGGCAATCTGCAACTGCACGGAGATGAGCATCAGCCCGAAGAGCATCCCCAAGGTGCCAAAGTCGATGCTCGCGAGCGCGGCGGCCTGATCCAACTCGCCCGTTGCCAGCAGGGCGACTGCACCGCCGAGTGCGACCGAGGATCGGTCGACCTTGAGTCCGGGCAACCTGCCAAGGATCATGCCGAGATAGACCAGCAGAAACACGATCAGTGTCATGGGTATGGTCAATCACCTCGGGACGGTATCGAGCATTGAGCCGGCGGATGCCACCTGCAATCCTGGGCTCGACGACAAGGGCCTCGCTGGTGGGCCGTGGCTGGGTCCAGCGGGTCTATTGTGAACGGCCGGGCAGGGACCGGACAAGGGCGTGCGTCCAATCAAGACAGTCCTAGACGTTGCATCCGGCGCCAGAGCGTCGTGCGGTCGACCCCCAGCATCTGCGCCGCGAGCGTCTTGTTGCCTTGCGCCGCCTTCAGGGCCGCCTCGATCTCCTCCCCGCGGCTCTCCTCTGTCCGCGCGACCGCCTTTGCGGCACCAACCCGCGCCTGACAATAGTTGCGGATGGTGTCCGGCAGGCTCTCCCTTGTCACGACTCCATCCTCCGCGCAAATGACGCAGTGCTCGACGGCGTTCGCCAGCTCCCGGACGTTTCCCGGCCAGGGGTAGTTCATGATCGAGCGCATGGCCTGGGGGTGAAACTCGATTCCGGTCGGGTACCCGCGCATGGTCAGGCGTCGATAGATTACGCTGACCAGGAGCGAGATATCCCCTGGGCGCTCGCGCAGTGGCGGGACGTGAAGCGGGACCACCGCGATCCGGTAGTACAGATCGGCGCGGAACAGTCCGTCGTCGACCCGTTCCCTGAGGTCCTGGTTCGACGCACACAGGAGTCGAACATCCACCTTCACCGTCTTGTCGGAGCCCACCGGCTCGTACTCGCCGTCCTGCAGCACCCGCAGTAGCTTGGGCTGCAATTCCCTGGGCAGCTCCCCGATCTCGTCCAGGAAGAGTGTCCCGCCATCGGCGGCCTTGAAACGTCCGACGCGATTGTGGACCGCTCCGGTGAATGCGCCCCTGACATGCCCGAAGAGCTCGGTTTCGATCAACGCGGCGGGGATGGCGCCGCAGTTGACCTCGACAAAGGGCCGATGGCGTCGCTTGCTTCGCCGGTGGATCAATCGCCCAAACTCGGTCTTGCCTGTACCCGATTCGCCTTGCAGCAAGACTGCTGCCGAGGATGCCGCCACGGTATTGATCCGCTCGATCAGTCTCAGCATGTCCGGGTCTTCGGTCGCAATTCCACAGGCATCCTTGTCGCTCATCACCGCGAAGAGGCGCTTCTCCGCGGTGACGTCTCTGATCACGATCATCCGCATCTTCGGAGGCTGACCGGGAATCTCGAGAAGGCAGGAATTGATCCGAACCCAGCGGCTCTCGCCGTTGATCGAGATCTCTTCGTCAAATTCGATCGAAAGCTCACAGTGATGCTTCGTTTCGTCTTCCCTGGCGAGGCCGGCCGCGATCAGCGAGCGCCGCAGGTTGTGGCCTCCAACATCCGTTAGCGACAAACGCCGGGTCTCATCGCAGATTCCAAACAGGCTGTACACCGCGGGATTGCACAGAAGAATCGCGCCGCTGCGATCGGTGATCAATACGCCCTCCTCGATTGGAGACAGGAGAGGCTTCAATAAAGAAAGAATGTGCTGAGGCTCAATAACAGTCATAAACCGGTCCTTAAATAGGAATCTGCCGTGCCGAGACGAGGCTGACTGGCCACGGAAAGCCTGACCGGATGCCCCGGAGCCAGCCCGTCTATTCGCGCGCCGGCAGGCGCCAATCGCGAAATGCCCCAAAGCACGAGAACCCTCCGCGGAGACCGCGCAACGAGGACGCCAAGCGTTGCATGCAACTACCAGCCCTGCAACGTCGCAACGCGACCCCGCCGACGACACCAACCTAACCTATTGTTGTTGTGCTGGAAAATAATGGCATAACCATTGCTTATAGTCCATCGGCACGCCTGGTCGGCAGCATATCCTATCTCGCGACGCCGTGGCTCGGGGTCTCGCCCCCGGGCCTTGCTCGCCGGAACAACCAGGCTCCGGTAGCCAGTCAAACACCAAAGGGCTCCTAATGGAAAGACGACTCTATCTCGCAATCTTCTTGGCCGGGCTCGGGGCGACGCCCTGTCTCGCGGACGAAACCAACGGCGACGGCCCGAATCCGTTCCTGGAGAAGATCTTTATCACCCCGGACAACTATGCGAACGACCCGCCAGTCAGCGGCCGTATGGCTGGAGATAACTGCTCGGCATGCCATGGGACCCATGGCCGGCAATTCGACGAGGCAATTCCTCCCCTGGCAGGGATACCGAAAAAGACCTTCATCAAGCTGATGAACGATTTCAAGGCCGGGACGAAAAAAACAATCGTGATGCACCAGGTGGCCCGTGCCTTTACCGAGGGCGAGATCGTCCGCATGGCGGACTATTTTTCCAAGATGCCAGCCACCCCTTGGTCGGAAAGCGAGCCGTCTGAATTGCCACGGCCTGCGAATGAGCCCAAAACGAACGAGGAGGATAGATAACATGGGAAAGATTTCTCGGCGTGGCATCCTCGCGCTGATGGGAGGGACGGCGCTCGCCGCGACGGGGCTATTGGGCTCCACAAAGAGCGCCTTTGCGGCGAAGGCGGCGCGGGTCCTCGTGATTGGCGGGGGGATTGGTGGCATCGCTACAGCCAAGTATCTGCGCATCCTCAACCAGGACGTGAAGATCACCGTCATTGAGCCTAATCCTGAGTACGTCTTTTGTCCGGGGAGCAACGTGGTCTTGACGGGAAACGAGCCCATCGCGGATTTCACCCGGGGCTACGAACACCCCTCGAGCCGTTACCGATTCGACATGTTGTCGGAATCCGTGAGCGATATCGATTTTGCCAAGCGGCAGGTGAAGACGGTCCAGGGAAATACCGTCGCTTACGACTTTCTGGTCATCTCGCCGGGCCCGGAATTCATTTTCGATGACGTCCCGGGCTGGTCTCGGGAGTTGGCGGACACGGGGTTTCTCCATGCCTGGAAGGCTGGCAAGCAGACGACCATGCTGCGGGATCAGATTGCCGGGATGCCGCAGGGCGGTACCTTGATCATCGCCACGCCCAGCATGCCATTTCGATGCCCACCGGCCCCCTATGAACGGGCGAGCTTCGTGGCCGAGTGGATGGCGGCCCACAATCCAACCGGCAAAATCATCATCCTCGACAAGAACGTGGGTTTCATTTTTCAAGACAAGTACATCGACTATTGGACCAAACACCGCGGGTACGGCACCGATCATTCCATGATCGAGTGGGTGTCATCCAAAGACGGGGGGGCAATCGCCGGATTGGACCCGAAGACGAAGACGGTCATCACCGCGGCCGGGGAACGTTATCAAGGTGACGTCATTAACATCATTCCCACCCATCGCGCCAACGCGCTCGCGGAAAGGACCGGCCTGACTCAAGGCGGGGATTGGGTCGAAGTGAACCACAAAGATATGACAGCAAAGGCGCAGCCCGATGTATACGTCATCGGCGACACCGCGGACTTCTTTGTCAAGACCGGTTACCTCGCTTCGAACCAGGCGAAGGTCGTCGCGCAGGCGATCGACGACCGGTTGCACGGTCGTGAACCCGGTCAGCCCCTCTACACAAACAACTGTGTCGCAAACGCCGGTGAGGACTATGCGATGGCCATTACCGACTCGTTCCGCGAGAGGAATGGCGAGCTCATCGTGCAGCAGACCGTGCAGATGCCTGATCCCGAAGACGTCGATAACGCATTTCTACACCATATTCGGACCTCCATCTCGGAGGCCTGGCAGCGCTCTTTCCGGCGCGACATCTTTGATTAGAGTGAGGGGGCGCTAAGCAATGAAAACCATTTTTTTAATCGCCATCCTGAGCCTGCCGGTGGTGGCAGCCTCGGCGGGTGAAGGTGCGCCCTCCAATCCGAGGCACTGGTCGCCTCAGATCTGGGTTGCAACCATGAAATCCATGCCTGCCGGGGACATCAGAAACGGAGAGAAGCTGTACCAGCATGGCTATTGCACCTCCTGTCACGGCGACGCGGGCGCCCCCTTGACCGATGGGGCGCCCGCTCTGGCCGGACAGGATCGCTACTTCCTCTACAAGGCGCTACTCGACTATCAAAGTGGGGCGTTGCGAATCGACGACAAGTCGACCGTGATGATCGCGGCGGCCTCGCCGATGACCGAACAGAACATGGCGGACCTGGCGGTGTATCTGGAGTCTCTTCCTCGGCCCGCAAGTGGGCGAAATCCCGAGGATGTTCCCGGACATGAGCTGGCGAAGATGTGCCGCGGTTGCCATGGTGCCAGCGGGCTTGGTGGGAAAAACCACGCGGGACCGGCCTTGACGGGCCTAAACGCGTTCTATCTGAAGCGGCAATTGAAGGCATTCCAGGACGGGAGCCGTCATAGCGAGATCAACGGTTTGATGTTCAACATCATGGGGACATGGTCCGAACAGCAGATCGACGATCTGGTTGCCTACTATTCCGCTTTATAGACCGACCACCGCTGATTGGGAGATCTGGAGATGAAATCTGTGAACAGGCGTTACCTGATTATGCTCGTCATGAGCGTCTTTGGGCTAGCCACAATGGACGTATGGGCCTCGGCTGACGAGCTCGCCGCGAGCACGAGCGAGGCGACCCATTCCATGGCGACGCATATTGGAGGGCAAGAGCCGTATGGAGGTGGACACGGGGCCGCGCCCAGCACGGGTCCCGCGGCCCACATGGAGATTGTCGACGAGGGGGAGCGCCCGTTCCCGCCATCCTACATCACGACAAACCAAGGACACGAGCGACTGAGTGAGCTTGATTTCGAGGACCCGACGGTTTGCGCCGCATGTCACCCGGTGCAATATGACGGATGGAAGGGGTCGATGCATGCGAATTCTTTCGTTGACCCCGTGTTTCAAAAGGTCTGGGACATGGCCGAGAAGGCGACTGGGGGTATTCTGATGAATGACTGCGGGGCCTGCCATACGCCGATCGGGACCGTAACGGGAAACGTGGCTCACGACCAGGAGCAAAGCGTGTTCACGGCCGGGCCCTTGGCTGAGCAGGGGGTATCCTGCGATGTCTGCCATACCATCACGAAGACCAACTTTCTGCAATCGGCCTATCTTGAGCATGGGAACGCATCGTTCAAGATCGAGCCAACCGGGCCGGGTGGGGCGAAGCGGGGTCCCTTTGGGGACGCGGTTTCTCCTTATCACGTCACAGAGTACTCGGAGCTACACACGAAGGCGGACTTTTGTGGTAACTGCCATCAAATTTTCAACTCGCTTAGCGGCTTCCCTGTCGAGAGGACCTATGATGAATGGAAATACTCGCCCTACGCGCGGGCCGGCATTGTCTGTCAGGACTGCCACATGAATCCCGTCGACGTGGCGGTGCGGGTTGCGAAAGAGATGGTCCCGGTGAAAGAGCTGAGTGGCCTCGACCAGGGCGGGGTTGCAGGTATCGGGGCGAAGAAGACGCGGCAGGTTGTACACTCCCACTATTTTGCCGGCGGAAACACCCTCGTGACATCCTTGCTTCATGGAGAGGACAGCGTCAATTACAAGGAAGCGACAAAACGCCTGCAGAGTGCGGCGGAGCTGGAGGTTGGGCTCGACCAAAGGGCAGATGGCCTGTACGACTTACGTGTCGACGTGCACAACGTCGCATCGGGACATTATCTTCCAACCAGCTTGACCGACATTCGCGAGATCTGGATTGAGGTCGTGGTGCGCGATAGCAAGGAGAATATCATCTTCAGTAGTGGGATGCTCGACGAACATGGTGAGTTGGATTATGATCGCGTGACGATGTTCCATTCCATCGCGCTCGACAAAGAGGGAAGGGAGACCCATCTGCCATGGGAGGTCTATTCGTTCGAGAGCAATACCGCAATCCCGCCAAAGGGTAAGGGAACCGGGCGGTATGTATTTGATGCGGGGGATGCCGTGGGGGAGTTGAAGGTCGACGTCAAGCTGAACTACCGGTCGTATTCACAGCACCTGGCAGATCAGATCCTCGGCGAGAACACGATCACCGTACCGGTGGTGGTTATGCAGCGGGAATCGCTGGTTCAGTCCCTGTAGGGTGCGCTTGTTTTCCGGAGCCTGTTCGCGGTCTGTCAAACCGGCGGAGACAACGGGCGTTGGCCTTGACCCGGACGGGGGACCTGTCCGATGTGCCAGAACATGGGACAGCGTTCCCCGAACGTCGTTTAACCGGTCGCGTGTCGAAGGCAACGGCACGGCTGTTGTACATGGCTAACGGGGTGAAAACATGCCGGATAGAATAGAAGGGGCCGATGGCGGTGGCGCGGGGCGGTTCGCCAAGGTCACCGTCTTTGGGATGGCAGGCCTGGGGATGTTGGTGGCGGCCGGCGGCATGGGGCTGTTCATGTTCAACATGGGGCGGGATATGTCGACGATGACCCAGTCGGTCGTGCGGATGGGTCAGGATGTGACCAGTATGGCAGCAGACATGCGGCAGATGATGGGTCAAATGGGCGTGATGGCAAATAGCATGGTCGAGGGCCAGGCGGGGATGTCGGCGGACTTCGGAAAGGTCCGCATTGGCATGGAGCGCATGACCGGAGACATGGGAAGGATGGCTGAAGACATGGGCGCGCTGAACAAGAACATCGCGACCATGACCGGGTCCATCGGGACCATGACGGGCTCGATTGATACCATGAACCAGTCCATGTTTCTGATGAACCAGGCCATTGGTCGCATGGACGCGAATATGGCGCACATGGCCGGGGATATGAACAAGTTCACCCGCCCGGAGTCCATCATGAATCCGTTTCGTTAGGGAAACGCCGATCGAAGACGTTTCCCGACTGGAGTCGAAACGCGGCTGGGTGCGCGAAGTACCCAGCTCTGGCCCTGGATTGCGGTACCCGAGCCGGAATGCCGAGCGCATAGGCAACGTTCGTGTCTCGCCGGAATGTGTAAATGGAAATGAGACACCGGGGTGTTGAAACTAGAGTTGCCTGGGAGGCTCCTTGGGTTGGGTTTTGTCGGCGGCGGGGGGTGATCCAGACCGCGGTGGGCGGGCGCCGGGGCTGTGAGTGCCGGCCCAGAAAACGGCTTGGGTCGGCCGCGAACGCGGCCGCCAGGGTCTGAGCGCGAAGCTCCAGGATCCCAGCAGCGCGCCGTGGATGAAGGTTGGCGGGGGTCGGGAACGCGATCCCGGAGTGACGATGGTCGTGGTTGTACCCGAGGAAGAAGGTCTGGCAGTGGGCGCGAGCGTGCCGCAGAGAACCGGAGCGTGTGGGGAAGTCGGGTCGGTACTTCAGAGTCTTGAGCTGCGCCTCGCTGAAGGGAGTGTCATCGTTGGTGTAGGGACGGCTGTGGGACTTGGTCGCGCCCAGGTCCGCCAGCAGCAAGGCCACCGGTTTGGACTTCATGCTCGAGCCGCGGTGGGCGTGCAGGGTGAGCTGGCCGGGGCGATGGCCTGCTTGGCGCAAGTTTCGGCGATGAAGCGCTCGGCCAGGGCGGCGCTCTGGCGGGTAGCCACCATCCAGCCGACCACGCGGCGGCTGAAGACATCGAGGATCAGGTAGCGGTAGAAATGGGTCCACTTGGCGGGGCCCTTGAGCTTGGTGATGCCCCAGGAGCACAGTTGGTGTCAAGTCCAGTCTGTTTATATCGTCCTTTGCGAAACAGGGCGGGAAAATGGTGTCATCTCTTGACACAATCGATGGGGGTTGAGTGCTTTAGCTCGTGCCGAGGGATGTGCCGACCGGGGTAAAGCTGATCTTGAGAGTTTCCCGTCCGGGCCATGGAACGCCCCGCGTTTTCGAGCGCCGCAAGCGCCTGAACATGAACCACCTCGCGAGCCGCGTCTCGCGAGGTGCAAGCTGATCAAATGCCAGGAAGGCTTTTGATCCGTGTCATCTTGGAGAGCCGACCTATGGGGCGAAGGTTTCGTGTAGGTGCTGCGCCTGAACGGAAGCGGTTACTGTTGAACACTCGGCAGTGCGTCTGCGAAAGCGCGCGTCCGTGCGGTTGGCTCGCGCGCAAGGGGGCTCCTCGGCATGCTCTCTTTCCCTGCTCCAGATCCGGATCCCAAGTCATTGTCACCCCATCTCTTACTCCATTCAAGGCTCTTGAGCTTGCATCCCGGCAGGATCTTCAAGGGGGGCTGTGTCTCGGTCCCGTTGGGAGAACGAGCTACTCTAACCTTGAATTTGCTACGGTTTCGGCGATCGGGTTTTCCTTTTTGCGCTTGCCTTGTTAGGCTCCTCCCGCGAGAAACGAGTGCCAGGAGCGCCGCGGCAGGAGCCGCGCCCGCGTGGGATTGCGTCGCCGCAGGGCGAACGGGTGCGCCGGCGAGACGGTAAATAACGCGAAGAACGGGCAGAAAGATGATGAGTCAAACCACTGACATCAACGTGCAGAAGCTCCCCCAGGGTGTGATGCTCAACGCCTATCCGGACAGCATTGGAACGCGGCTGTCGGACACCGTGGCGCTGCTGAAGCGGCCCGAGTTGATGAACGCCTTTTCGCTGTTCTACATCCTCCCCACCTTCTTCAACAGCGATCTGGACCGCGGTTTCTCGATCATCGACTACAACCGAAATGAGGGGCTCGTGGGCCCCGAAGATCTGGAAGACCTGGATCGACTGGGCATCGGGATCAAGCTCGATCTGGTGCTCAACCACCTCTCGGTGCGCTCGCCGCAGTTCCAGGATCTGCTGCTCAACGGCGAGGCATCGCCCTACAAGGATTTTTTCATCGATTGGGACAAGTTCTGGGAGGGGCACGGCACCAAGGGTCCGAGCGGGAATGTGGTACCGGACGAGGAACACCTCAAAAAGCTCTTCATGCGGAAGCCCGGACTCCCGATCCTGCGCGTGCGCTTTCCCGACGGGACATTGAAGACCTATTGGAACACCTTTTACCAGAAAGTGGACTTCGCGGAGATCACGGCCGAGGACTTGAACTCGGTGGAAGGGCTTGATCCCGGCGTGGCGGCCCGGCTGATTCATCATCTGAAGATCGTCATCAAGGACAAGAAATATCTCGAGCTGGTCGACCTGGAGGATATCGCGCGGCGTGAGGACGTCAGCCATCTGGCTGATGCGGTCCTGCGGATCGTCTGTGGCAAGCGCGACTACCTCGGCCAACTGGACCTCAACGCGCGTTCCGATCTGGTATGGGCGTTCTACGACGAGACGCTGCGCAAGCTCAGCGAGTTTGGTGCGAAGATCATTCGCCTCGATGCCTTCGCCTATCTGCACAAGGAACCCGGCCAGCCCAACTTCTTCAACCGACCCGGAACCTGGGAGTATCTCGAGCGTCTGCGCCGGATTGCACGAAAGTACGACCTGGTTATCTTCCCCGAGATCCACGCCGAGTACGGCGCGGGCATCCACGAGGAGATCGCCCGCGAGGGCTATCCGATCTACGACTTCTTCTTCCCGGGGCTGGTGATCGATGCCCTGGATCGCGGTACGAGCGAGGCCCTGCGGCGCTGGATCGTCGATGTGCGCGAGAAGGGGCTGCAGACCATCAACATGCTCGGCTCCCACGACGGCATTCCCGTGCTCGACCTCAAGGGCAAGCAGCTCAACGGCACCTATCGCCCGGGCCTGCTCGAGGATGAGCAGATCGAGGAGAACGTGCAGCGCATCATCGCCCGGGGCGGACGCACCAAGAATCTCTACGACGCCAAGGGCAACAAGATCCACTACTACCAGGTCAACGCGACCTTCTTCAGCGCGCTGGGCGAGGACGAGAACAAGCTGCTGCTCGCCCGCGCCATCCAGATGTTCATGCCCGGCGTTCCACAGGTCTGGTACCTGGATCTGTTCGCCGGCAAGAACGATTACGCGGCCGCGGACCGGGGGGACGACGCGAAGCACAAGGAGATCAACCGGACCAACCTCTCGCTGGACGAGGTGGAGGCGCGGCTGAAGCTGCCCGTGGTGCGGGATCAGATCGCTCTGCTGCGCCTGCGCAACACCTCGCCGGCCTTCTCCGGGGAGATGGAGATCGCCGACACCGAGCCGCACCTGCTGCAGATCACCTGGCGGCACCCGAAGGCGAGCGCGACCCTGAAGGCCGATCTTCGCCGCCACTCCTTCCGGGTCTCGCTGGACGAGGGCGCGGGCGAGGAGGTCCTGATCTCGTCGGGAGAGCCGGAGGAGATGCCACCCGTGGCGCCGCCGTCCTGGGATCAGGGGATGGTGCCCGGCACCTGAATCCCCAGCCTGCGACCCGCCTGTCTGCCGTTCGTGGCGCGCCCCCGTGGACGGGTCGGCCCAGGCGGCGCGACCGGGTAGCGCGCCTGACCCCTTTGTCCCGGACCGTTTCCTGCACGTGCGAGACAACGCCTGCCGCGCTGACGGTCCGCGCAACCGACTGCAATTGTGGAGCCCTGCCATGAGAATGCTCGCCACCGATCTGGACCGTACCCTGCTGCCCAATGGGAGCTGGCCAGCCGACCCCGACGCGATCCCGTTGTTCAATGAGCTCACGGAGAAATACGACGTGTACGTCGTGTACGTGACCGGTCGGAACCTCACCTTGGCCGAGGCGGCGATCGAGGAGTTCGGGATCCGATACCCGAACGTGCTCATCGGCGACGTCGGCACCTCGATCCGGCGCTATGGTGCCGATGGCTGGGAGCCTCACCCCGGGTGGGACGCGCACGTGCGGCGTACCAGCCCCCGTTGGGATGCAGAGGCGATTCGTGGCACGGTCGCGGGGGTGGACGGTATGCGCGAGCAGGAGCGCGAGCACTGCGGGGCGTTCAAGCAGAGCTACTACGTCGAGCACGAGCGCAAGGACGCGGTCCTGGAGTCGGTGCGCGAGCGCGTCGAGGGCAGGTTCGACGAGGTCATCGTCTACAGCTTCGACTCCCAGTCCGGCGAAGGGCTGCTCGACTTCCTGCCGCGCAGCGCCACCAAGCAGACGGCGCTCGAGTACGTCGCCGAGGAGCTCGGTCAGGACAAGGCGGACGTGGTCTTCTGCGGCGACAGTGGCAACGACGTCTTTCCCCTCACCGCCGGTTTCTCGGGTGTGATGGTCCGCAACGCGGACGAGCAGCTCGTCTCCCACGTTCGCGAGGCGGCGCGGGCAAACCCCCGTCTACGCGTCTACCACGCCCAAGGCGGGTTCCGCGGCCTGAACGGCTACTATACGAGCGGTGTCATCGAGGGCGCGTACCACTACGGCGTCTTTCCAAACGGCGACTGAGAGGTTGTAGACACCAGCAAGGAGGCATTTAACCTGTGTTAAGTCGGATTCCGGTATTCGAGCCGGAATGACGAGCACGGAGGCAAGGTTTGTGTCCCGTCGTCCAGGCAGGACGCCGGGACCCGGTGCCACGGACGGTGGGAGGCGCTCCTCGCTGAGGACTAGGGCGACTCGCCGTGCGCTACGGACACCATGTTCCGGCGCAGTCACCCGAACATTGTTGCTCGGTCTGATTGCAGTATTCGCTGGAGCCACAGGTCTGACAGCTGTCCCAGGAACAGCAGTTGTGGACCTGCGGTTCGGGCGGCGGGACCGGATTACCGATCGTCCAAGGCGTGCCCTGGACATTGCAGCCGTAGACGTTGCTCCAGGGGTCACTGGGATTGGGGACGTTGTTCACCCAACCGCAGGAGGGCAGACAACAGTCCTGCATGGACGTTACATACCCTCTGTTCCAGTCTTCCGTGGAGGGGTCGGTGACCGCGCTCGGCTGATCCACATCGTCAGAGCTCTTGCACCCCGTGACGCGTATGAGTCCCTCTGGGCATTTCACGCGCGTCCATGACACCTCCGGGTTTCCCTTGTATCCCTCGTAAATACTTGACCTGCATGAGATTGCCGTTGTTCTTGTCAGGTAGCGGCTTGCCCCTGTAAACAGGCAGCTCGATGGATCACTGACACCACCGCCCCAGGGCTGCCCTTCCCACGGATAATCCGTGTACATGAACTGCTCGAAGGTCGAGCTGTTTGGCTTGCCGGCGACGCAGGCGTTGAAGTTTCCGGTGCCTCCGGCACCCATAAAGAGATCGAGATCGCAGTCCCCGTTGTGCAGGTCGCTGCACCCGTTCGCGCCGGTATTGATCCATTGGACGATCAATGGCCGGATGTCGGGATTGTCGAATTGCAGCTGATAACAGGTGCAACATCCGTTCTGAATATCCGGCCCGGGGTCTCTGCCGATAACGCCGTACGAGAAGTAGGGTTCTTGGCCTTGTGCGATCCACCAGTTATTGATTCGCGCATCAAGAAACGCGGCCTTCTGCATTTCGATGCTTCCAAGCATGAAGCGAGGGCAGGCGAACCCCATGGTCAATCCGCTCTTGTTCGGCAATTCAGGGGGCTGGCAGGCATTGGCCAGCCGATTGTTGTTCCAATTGGCGCCTTCTGAATCAGGCGGAGGAATAACGAGCGGTTGTGCAGCGATGTTTTCGCCCAGGAAGAGGGCGAGTATCCCGATTCCAATGGCCAGGCGGGATTTCAGGGGACGGAATGGCATGGCGATGAGAGTCGAAACTCGGTTGGGTCTGCGAAGTACCCATCCCTGGCCCTGGATTCTGGTATCCGGGCCGGAATGACAAGCACGGTGGCAACGTTCGTTCCCCGTCGTCCTGGCAGGAAGCCGGGACCCAGTGCCACGGACGGTGGGAGGCCGTCGAGCTGGGGAGTAGCGCGAATCACCAATGGCATCAGGGTCTCGACCATGAGGATGGCTGTTTGTCCGTTTTCCGGGGGTTGCCCGGTGCCGTCCGGGAAAGACGGCTGGCCAGGAACCTGGATGCGTGAAGGCGCGGCACTTATCCCACCCGATCGGCACGGCTGCGGGTATTCGCGGTCTGGTCCCGCACGGTCGCTCGCCGCGCCTGGTGATCGCCCGAGCGGGATGGCGCCATGGTAGAGGAGGTGCCTGGCGACGTTCAAGCCGATCTGGGTGATGCGCGTCCACTGCCATCGTGGCATGGGATCGGCGCCCGTAATAACAACACCGGGTCTGCGCTTGAGGTTTCCCACAGATTCACAGCCGGGGCGCCCCCCCCCCCGCGCCCCGCCCCCCCCCCCCCCCGCCCGCGGCGGGGCCCCCACGCCCGCCGCCTGGGCGCCCGCGCCCCCCCCCCCCCGCCGGCCCCCCGC
>JAXGTD010000113.1:0-13846 GCA_040775095.1 Chromatiaceae bacterium
CCCCGCTGACGACGACATCGCCGTTCGTGGCCAGTTGCAGCGCGCGGATCGACTCGAAGTCGGAGCCGCCAAAGTATGTCAACGCCAGCGTCTGTGACAGGTCGGCGCTGTAGATCGCGATGAAGCCATCGGACTTTGGCACCTGCAACGGGCCGATGCCGTCGCAGGTGCCGTCGGTTCCGCAGCTGGCATCGTACGCGCCGGGCGTCACCGGCAGGTCGCTCATATAGGTCTGTCCCGCGGTGACGACGAATCCGTCGCCCGCGACCACGTCGTTGAAGTAGGTGCGGCTGCTACCGCTGGTGCTGCCCGGGTAATAGGACAAAAAGGCCGAGCGCGTGCTCAGCCCGCCGTCCATGCGTGCAATGGATCCGGTGATCGCGTTGTCCGTCCCGTCGGTGATGAACAGGTTGCCGTCGGGCGCGACCGAGATGCCCGATACCAGATCGCCGCCAAGGTAGGTCATTGCCTCGAGCGTACCCAGGTCCGAGGAGAGCTTGCCGGCGAAGCCATCGTACTCACGAATGCCGAAGCCGCCCGCCGGACAGCAGGTCGTCTTGTACGCGCCCGGCGTGATCGGGAAGTTGGGATTATTGGTCGTGCCACCGAAGTAGATCGCTCCGTATCCCAGCGCGATCCGCGTGGGGTAATCCGTCGGTGTTGGGATCGAGGAGGCCAGCAGTGTCGAGAGATCCGCGCTGAAACGCGCGACGAACCCGCCGCCGGTCAGATTGTCTCCGCTCCAGGTATAGGCGCCGTCCGTCACCGGGAATCCGTAGCCGGCCTGCCCGGCCAAAACGATGCTTCCATCCTGATCCAGCGCGAGATCCGTGACGCGGTCGAACGTCTCTGTGCCGATGTAGGTCGAGGCGATGACCGTGGACAGGTCGCCGCTCAGAAGGGTGACGAACCCGTCGGGGCTGGAACTGCCCAGGCTGTCGTCGTAGCCGAGCACAACGGGGAAGTCCGGAGACTGGGTCGCACCCCCGACATAGACATCACCGCTGTTCGCGACCATGCCAAGGATGATGTCGTCATCGTAGTTTCCGGGCGGATTCGGGTTGTGACCGCCGATGTAGGTCGACGCCAGCAGCGGGTCGATCACCAGCGCATGACCCTGGTCGTACCCGCCGAGTCGAAAACCGTAGTGTCCGTTTGCGCGCAGTGTGTAGGCGACCTCGACGGGCCGGCGTTCGCCATCGATCTGCTGATATGCGACCGGCGCGGTAAAGACGATGTCACCGAGTGCCGTCTTTAGCACGAGCCGATGCGCCGAGTCGACGGTCAGACCATCGACCCCCTCGACGGCGATATCGATCGCCCGCGCATCGGCACCGGGCGCGACATGAAACAGCTTCTCGACGCTGTTGCCGGTGGCTTGCAGGCTCACGCGGATGCCCGGATAGAGCTCACCCAGATCGATGCTGTCCCAGGTGGCGAGCGAGGCATGCCAGGCTGCCGGTCGGTTTCCCTTGTACTGACTCACGCGCACGCCGCTGGCGTGCTCTCCGCGCGGCCGGGTTTGCGTCGCCCCGTGGAAGCCCTCACGAAACGCCCAGATCGGCGTGGCGTGCGGTTGCTTGTCGCCGTTGCGCGCGCGTTGCGGTAACGCATACACGATCTGGTTTCGATCGGTTACGAACAGGGAACCGGCGAATGTGCGGGCGTAGAACCGAACCGCATCCCGCGGGATCTGACCCTGGTTCTGAATAAAGGGCGCGCGCGCCGACATCAGCCGCCCTGCCAATGCGCCCCGTGCCAGTGCTGAGACCGGTCGATCGGTATCGGGGGTGGTCGTATCGACGCCGTTGCCGGGGCTGGCGCTCAGGCCAGCGACCTGGGTGCAGCCCAGGCAGGCCGCGATACAGAGTTGTCGTATGCCAGGATGTTTCATTGGATCGGCCCTGCTATGTATTGTGGGACAGGAGGCGTCCGCTGATTTGATCCTGTCAGAAACCTATAACGAAACAGTCCCGCCCTCATCACGTTTGTGTCGCCTCGATGGCGCGCGGCGGCGTCATCCAAAAACGTGGAGACGGCTGTCGACCGCGATGCGTGCGACGCAAGCGGCGGTTGTCATCCGGCTGACAGGGTTTCCCGCGGCTCCGTCCACGGGGACCGTCCAACTGCCGTTTCGAGGTTAAACCGATCGAGTGCGATCACCTGCACCGTCGCGATCGAACAAACCGAAACTCAGTGCGGCGCCGGCCAGCAGTGCCCAGAACCCGCGCCAACCCTGGTGCACGGCATGAAAGTCGAACAGCGACCAGATGACAAGATAGAGAATCGATAGGATCAGAAATCGGGCGACATCCTGGCTCAACAACAAGCTGCGCCGTCCGGTGCGTACCGCTGCGATCAGCGATGCAAGAATGGCAACCCAGAGGACGAGACCGATCAGGCCAAGCTGGACCAGGATCTCGAGATAGGTGTCGTGCAGGTGCACCAAGGGTCCGTCGTTGTCCGTGGCCAGGGTTTGATCGCCACTGGCGGCGATCAGGGCATTGCTGGAACCGGGTCCCCAGCCCAACCACGGCCGCGCGAGCCAGGCGTCGAATCCAAACCGCTGCGCGTTCCAGCGCAAGCTCACGGACGACTCCGGAGAGTAGTCGATCTGACCAGACAGCATTGCGCCGACCGCGCCCCATTCCTGCCAAAGCCGCTCGGCGATCGGCCGCGCGTTCAGGGCGAGGAGCCCCAACGCGAGGACGGCTGCCGCGACGATCATCGAACGGCGCGGGCGGGCAACCGCGGCAGGCTTCGGATCCAGCCGATAGATCCGCAATCCAATCACGAAGCTCGCCGCGAGCGCGAGCGCGGCGCCACGCGCGAGTGTCAGGATGAACGTCTGGGCCACCGCCGCTGTGCTGAAGATCCACAGCAGGATCCACCACTGACCGCGCCCCCCGGTGCCGAGGCCCCACCACCGCCGACGCAGAACGAAGAGTCCGATGAGTGCGGTGCCGCTGAACAGCGCAAAGATGATGGTCGGAAAACCGAACCCGGGTCGCGACGTGCCAAATTGGCCTGGATCAGACCACAGCAACGCCCAATCCAGCCGCCAGAGAACGCCCAGCGCCAGTCCGACCAGGGCCAGTACGAGCAGTTGCAGCAGCCGGCGCTGGTTGCCCCGCAGGGCATAGGCGACGGGGATGAAGACGCAGAGCTGAAGCCAGTCGGCCGCGCTCGCAAGGCGCCCCGCGGGATCCTGTGCGAGTCCCGGAGATGCCAGGGTGGAGACGACGACGTGGACACCGAAGGCCAGCCCGATCCACAGGCTCGGTGTCACGGGGGGTCTGTCGCGCCCCGCCAGAGAGAGGAGGAATCCCAGCCATAGCAGCGCAAGTCCGACCGAAACGCCCGCGGGCGCCGAGAAGACGGACAGCGCGGTCAGATAGAGCCCGAGGGTCTGGATCCGCTCCGCCCATGTCGACACGTTCTTGTTTCCTCTGACGGTGATGACTGGAGTGAGGCGACGCGCCGCCGCCCAATGTCAGGACCTGGTGTTGGAAGGCGGCGATCCGTTGTCGATCAGGCCTCTTCGGGCAAACCCCGCATGCCGCGCAGCGCCTGCAGCAGGCCGGCAACGACGCGATCGCGTTCAAAACGAGAGACCGCCTCGCGCAGGCGTGCGGGGGAGGCCGGCGTTTCCAGCGAGGTCCACATTGCATCGGAAAGCGCGCGGGCATCACCGACGGGCACCAGCTTCCCGTAACGGCCGTCGTCGAGAATCTCCCGCGGGCCGCTGCGGCAATCCGTCGCGACGCAGGGTGTCCCGACCGCCAGCGCCTCGGCCAGGACGTTGCCGAAGCCCTCGAAGCGGGATGACAGCACAAACAGGTCGGCACGCGCCATGTACGGAAAAGGATTGGGTACGAAGCCCGCCAGATCGACGCAGTCGGAGAGCCCCAGCCGTCTCACGAGCGACTCCAGCCTTGGGCGCTGCCGACCCTCTCCCAAGACCAGCAGTCGACAGCGTTTGCGCCGAACCAACAGGCGGAAGGCCTTCAAAAGCGTGGGGTAGTCCTTGGTGCGGACGAGGCGGCCCGCGCTGAGGACCACCGGCAACTCCTTCTCGACCAGCCATGGGTGGGCAATGGGTGTCGCCGCGAGCGCTGACACGGCCCGCAGATCGATCGGGGAATAGACCCGCGCAATGGGCGGTGTCTGGCGCCCGTGGAGGAACCGATGAAGGTCCGCGCAGGCACCATCGGAGACGCAGATCACCCCATCGGCCTTCAACAGGTCGGATGCGAGGCGCCGCCGCGCGATCCACCGGGCGAGCAGGTGCTTGCTATTGGTCTTCTCGACGACGTTCGTCCCGTTTCGCACGATCCTGCGCATTGGCCCGGCGGGCAGTCTCACGAGGACCGCGCCGGCCCTGTCGCGGTTGCTGATCATCGCGTCGGGGGCGCGTTCCCGCGCGTAGCCGCGAAGCGCGGTCAGGGCGGAGGGCTCATCCGACAGGTCGAGCCGATAGCGGCCAACCTGCCCGGTGATTCCCAGCGGCGCATCCTGGGCCTCGGGCGGGAGCAGCAGGTCGACCTCGATTCCGCTGTCGAGCAATCCGTCGACGAGTGTTGCCATGTCACGGGGAACGGGCGGTATCTCGGGAAGGAAGCCGAGCACTGCGATCCTGCGCGGCCAGAGCGCCCCGCCAGTCCCCTCGCGGGGCCGACGGACCAGGATGTCGGGTTCCTGCGTCACGGTTCAGCAGTGCTCCATAGGCAAGCCAGGAATTCGGGCCGGCAGAAGCCGTTGTGCATCCATCGCCATGATACCTGCATGCCAGTCCATATGGTGCATCGCCCTCCATCCACCCGCGTCCGGCCCGCTGGCGTACCAGACCTGACGTTCGCGAAACGTCCGCGTGGACAGCTCGGTGATCTCGCTGATACCGAGGCCATGGCCATAACGGCGAACACAGTCCTGCGTGGGTCGAAACAGGCGCCCGGAGGCGTCGCTGAACAACCTGCCGCCGGGGCGTCCCGATCGAAAGTCTCGAACCAACGGGTTGGCGGGGTGCGGCGTCCAGCGGCGGCTGAAGGGGTGATCCGCGTAGAACCCCAGCAGCGTCTCATTGATGCGCGAATGGCGGGCCTTTCCCGCGCAGAGAATCCACCAGCGCCCCTCGTGCTGGTAGAGGTTCGCATCGACGAGCTCGAGTCCGTCCATCAGCGTGCGCTCGAGTACCCAGCGCCGGGGAAACTCGACGCAGCGATACAGGTCCAGCCGCCGGGCCTCTCGCTTTTCCGGCAGCATGTAGAGCTCGCCGTCGTGCTCGAAGAGAAACGGGTAGGACAGGTGCACGGGGGCGTCGAGGACCACGAACGCCTCGCCGACCGGGCACGCCTGGGCGTCGATCTCCAGGGCGGAGATCCGGCCGCGGCCGGATTGAAATGGGAATTCTTCAAAAAAGACGACACCCCGTCCACCACGCGCCCAGAGGAAGGGATCGGCCCAAAACGCCCCGTCGGGTGGGTACAGGGGCTGGAGCCGTTGCGGTGCCGGGGCGGTACGTGCGTCGCCTGGCGCCAGGCCGAGGAGCAGGAACCACTGCTTGAGCCAACCGCGTTCCTCGCGCTCGTCGATCCTGCGGCCCGCCGAGCGTGCCCGCAGCTGCAGCCAGCGCCGCCAGGGAGCCATCAGCAATGCCCCGGTATGGCGGCTGTCGTACCGGGGTGTGGCGCCGTGATGTCGGTCAACCGCCGTCTCCGTCACCGGCGGTGGCATAGAGACCCGGAACGGGAAGGCGCCGCGAAATCAGGGGTTGGCGTTGCTTGGATCGCTTCTTCAGTCTGGCATGGAACCCCAACCGGCCGACGACCCGCTCGAGCATCTCGCCGGTTACGACCGCCCCGATCCGATCCGCGCCCTCCTTGCGCGCTGTCTTCATGGCGGCCGCAAGGAGGCTCTGGATCGCCGGCTCGTCGTCCCTGCCCGCGACCAGATCGACCACCTTCGCCCGCCTCCGTCCCCGGTGGCGATAAATCGAAAACACCAGGTAGCCTCGAATCTCGCCGGCCTCGACGATGGTCAGCGCAATGTATCGGGTGTCCGGGTGTGCGTTGTAGCGCCAGTTGAGCACCCTTGCATCGCGCCGCGCAATGGCGTCGTAGTCATGTCTGACACGGTCCCAGAAGCGATCGAAGCGCGCATCGAAGGGTCCTTCGAAGACCGCCACCGGCAACTCGGGGCGCGCCATTGCAAGCAGCGGAAGATCCAGCGCGGCCGAGACCAGCCAGCCGAGGCGCGATCCGAGCGGGCCCTGCAATGCCTGCCGATAGGACAAGCGCCGCGAGAAGCTCCCGCTGTGGGCGAGCTCGGTGAACCCGATCCGCAGGCAGATCGCCTTCATTGGATCGGCAATATGCTTGGCCAGCTGAATGGGACCGGCGTGGGGATGGTCGAACATCGCCGCCGCGATGCCCCGGGACAGATCCGCCCCCTGATCCGAGGGACTGCGCCTTTGCTCGCGAAGGGCCTGCCTGGTGAGCCCCCAATGGGTCAGCACATCGACACACCAGTGCGCATCAACCGGGTTCCCGTTGATATAGAGTCCCGCCGGGATGCAGGTGAGATTGGCGATGACCTGATCGCGCCACACCGCCACGACACCGCGGTAACCGGGCGGCTGGAGTCGAGGATCCTCATGCCACTGCCAATGCCACCGATTGGCCAAGCGAGTCGCCTGTTCTTGTCCGAACACCTGCTCCACAAGCGCCAGGATCTGATCCTTGTCCGTATCCCTGGCGGGTCTAACGTCTATCATCGCCTGTCCGGATCGCGTGCCGCGCCGGCGTATCGCCGGATGAGGGCCATGTCGGTGCCAGGGTGCCAGGAAAGGCTCGAGGTCCCCTCCCGATGGCCGAGTCCGCCAATCCTCCCCGGTGCTCCAGCGTGGTTTTTTGGCCATATGGATGGCCAACCATGTGCGATCCGCGCAGAGCGCGGCGCGAATCGTCGCTGCAAGGGCGCCGAGCAGTCGCTGATCCCATGCCTGGAACGCGTTGGATCTGCATCTGCCTAAGGCTGCGCCTGTTCAACGCCGCCAGTGGCATCGTCTGGTCCTCTCGAAATGGCATGACGAAATTCCCTCATCGTCAAGCGTTTGCCCTTTGGAAGGCGGCGGCTTTTGTAAATGCTGCGATAGAAATCGCACGACCCGCATACCTCGTTGAACCGGCCAGCCTCTTGATTTTCGATCAGCGTCATATAGACGAGATTCTCACTCGAGAGGATGTCTCGAAGCGCTGTGCGTCTTAGGTCGCCAATCGTCAGTGTCGCGTTTGCGTCCCGGCAGGCACAGGCGTTGACACGGCCGTCTGCCATGACCTGTTGTTTATGGAAGATCAGATGGCATGCGCCATTTTTCGGTACATCTTCCTCTCTTGCAATCTCGATATTCAACCCGGACACGTCGTCCTGCGTCACCAACCCACCCCAGTTGTTGTATTGCCTCGTAAACGAGACCGGAAGCCCCTTGTCTGCCTCCAGCCTCCTGACAATGGTCGCAAGCTCGCTCCCCAGTGTGTCGGAGACCTGAACGCCGTTCTCGATTCGCCAATGGATCTCGACGCGGGCTTGGAAGGAATCGGCAACGTCGTAGACGCTCTGCAGATTCTTCAGCAGTCGGCGATAGCCGGACTGGTTGCCCTTGGTGATGGCAATAAAGCTCTGTTGATCGTGCCCATAGAGGCTGATGCCGAGCTCGCTGAGTTTTGTGAAACCGGCGAGACGCCGGATCATATCATCCTCAGGGAGCACAAAATTCGTGTAGAAGTGAAACCGTTTGACCTTCGGATGTCGCTCGAGAAACGCCATTTTCTCCATGATCTGCTTGTCCATGAAGAGATCGCCCGTAATCGGCGTCAATCCGAAGCGTTCGTATCCCATCCGCGTCGCCTGCTCGATGACATCGAAAAAGAAGTCATTCGACATCGTGACCTTCGGGCTGGTCTTCTTCGGATAGGCGCAGAACGCGCACGCGAGGTTGCACAGGCTCGAGGTTTCGACGTAAAGGAACTGCCTGGGGTCGGGCAGAAAGACCCGGCCAAGGGCCCGGTTGAAGCCGACCTGCACCCTGTGTCGATGCTGTCGAAGCCAGTTGCTCAGTGTCATTCAGGTAGCCTTTTGGATTCCTGCCTGTCGAAAACGCGCGGTTGCCTCGGAAGCCTTCATCCGTCTCAGGACGGGGGTGCCATGAAACCGGTGACCCGGCAAGCGCCGGTTGGCGTGTGAGGGGATTTAGCGCATGGACGGGCGAAATCTGCAACGGGCGCGGGGCCGCGTGGCCTCGCCAATGGCCGCTCCGCGAAGTGGTGGAACCCGGCCAGGACGCGTCCGTGGCAGTCTCCCGCCGCGCCGGTGGGGTCGGCATTGGGCGAAGGCCAGCGTGGTCTACCGGCCGATTGGCGGTCGCGCCGGCGGACCCGGCGGGGGGCTCCGGCGGACCGACAAAGCGCCGGCATGGCCGGCGCTTCGAGAGTTGACAATCCGCGCGATCGCCCGTGCCGGGGGTGGTTACTTCTTCTCCGCCGCGTCGTCGGCAGCCTTGCCGTCTGTCGCCTTCGCGTCGTCGGCCTTGGCGTCTTCCTTCAACTTGACGACGTCCTGATTCAGCTCGACCTTGGCGTCGACTCGCAACTTGCCGAGGGCTTCGGCCACCTTCTCACGTCGCACGGTGGTTTCCAGCTGCGCCTTGGCGTCTTCGAATGACGGGGGTTCGGCGATGCGCGTCTCCTCCAGCTCGATGATGTGCCAGCCGAACTGGGTCTGCACGGGCTGTTCCGTGTAGCTGCCAGGCTTCAACTTGGAGACGGCGTCGGCGAACGGCTGAACCATCTGTCCGGCATCGAACCAGCCCAGATCGCCGCCCTTTTCCGCCGTGGGCCCGAGGGAATTCTCCTTGGCCATCTCGGCGAACCCCTTGCCCTTGGACTCATCGAGCTTCTTGATCAGTGCCTCGGCCTTTGCCTGGTCGTCGACCAGGATATGGCGGGCCTTGTACTCGGTACGCTTGGCCTGCTCGGCGAAGCGTTTATAGGCCTCCTGCAATTCCTCATCGGTCGGGTTGGCCTGCTGCGCCATCGTTTGCAGCGCGGCCGACGACATGATCACCATGTTCTGCAATTGCGTCGCGGCCTTCACCTCCGGGTCATCAGCCAGCCCGAGCTTGTCCGCCTCCTGGGACGCGACGGCCAGGTTCAGAAACTCATTGAAGGCCCGCTCCTGAAGCTCCGGGGTATTCTGACCGCCACTTTGCTGGACGCGCTCGGTGTAGAAGATGCGGAACAGATCCAAGCCATATGGCTTTCCGTTGATGGTGGCAATGGTGACCGGCTCTGCCGGGGTCTCGGCGGCGGCCTGGTCTTCTGCAGCGAGCGCGGGGCCGGCGCAGAGCAGGGTGGCCAACATGAGTGCGAGCGGGGTCTTTTTCATAGTCTCGTTCCGAGTGGTTGAGTACGTTCAATGACGGATGCCGGGTCGGCGTTTTCCAATGCATCCCAACCGGTGAGTCGGCGCGTGGGGGCGCCCGCGGCGAGGGACAGCATCGCAGACGGTCTAGGCTGGCAGCACCTTCAGGAAGGGCTTGACCACGACCCGATCGTACACGCCTGCCGCGACGTACGGGTCGGCGTCGGCCCATGCCTGGGCCGACGCCAGGTCATCGAATTCAGCGACCACCAGGGAACCGGTGAAACCGGCCTCGCCTGGGGTGTCGATGTCGATGGCCGGATGTGGACCAGCCAGCAGCAGCCGGCCCAGATTCTGAAGCTCAGCGAGCCGCGCCAGATGCGCCGGACGGGCCCCCAGCCGCGCCTCGAGGCTGTTGGGCCGGTCGCTTGCGATGATGGCATACAGCATCTCAGGAGGTCTCCATGGATTGGTCGGCGTCCTTGATGTGCCGCGCCAGATAGAAGGCTTGCGCGACGACGAACAGGATAGTGAGTCCCATCATACCGAACAGCTTGAAGTTGACCCACACCTCCTCGCTGGCCTGCGCGGTGTCGCACAGTGCGAGGATCTCGCCGGTGAAGGCATCGGCACAATGGGCCAGGTCGATCTCCGGTTGGCCGGTTGCGCCGATCAGCGCCTGCTTGGCCTGGTAGAACCCGCTGGCGACGTAGACCACGAACAGGTTGAGCAGCCCGGAGAAGACAAAGAACACCACCCAGGCCATGTTGAGGCGGCGCCAGATCGCAACGGGCACTTCGACCGCATGGGACATCATGCGTTCAACCAGGGTCCGGTCGCCGATGTAGCGGCTGCCGAGCATGGCCGCGGCAAACAGCCAGTCGACGATGCTTGGCTTCCACATGACGAAAATCGGGTCGTGCAGCGCCAGCGTCAGTCCGCCAAAGAACACCAGCAGCCCGAGTGTGACCAGATGCATCCGCTCGAGCCGGCGGTGACGAAGCCACGACCAGGCGACCTGCGCCGCCGACGCACCAATCGCCACGCCGGTGGCCCAGTAGATGCCGTAGAGCTTGTAGGCGACAAAGAACAGGATGATGGGGAAAAAATCGGTCAGGAGTTTCATCGTTAAATCGTCTGGCTGGCCGGCTGGAAGCGGCGGCGGTGGGACCTGCTGCCATCAAGGCCTCGCGGGTTGGGAGCTGCACGCGCGTTGCGGTGCAGATGGGGCCGGGCAGGTGGTATCCAGGGTCGGGTCCGCTCGCGGCCTTAGTGGAGTTGCCGCGGACCGCAGCACGCGTCGTGGTAGCGCTGCATCACGGCGCGCGCGGCGGCGGGGTAGTCGAGTACTTCCATCTGGGCCATGCCCTCGCGAAAGAAACTCGGTGCCGCGGCCGGGATCAGCTCCACCAGCGCCGCGAAGGCCGCGTCCATGAGTGGCGGCCGATGGGTCCGCGTCGCGACGATGGCGCGATTGATCAACAATGTACGCCAGGCCCGGGCCACCTCGGTGGACGCGTCGGCATCGGCGATCCGGGGGCTTACGGCCGGCACGATCTCGTCGAGCATGCCGTGCAGCGCTTCGATCTCGGCCGGATCGTGCAGCGCGTTGGCGAGTCCCTCGGCGGCATTGGCGACCGGGGCCAGGTGCGCGATCTCTCCGCTGTGCCGGGCCACGCAGCAGGCATAGGGCAGCGTCAGCCGCTCCCAGGCCACGGCCAGCTCCGGGCGCCCGAGCCGCCCGGAGAGCGCCGAGAGCCGCGCTAGCAGGTCGATGCCGTGATCGCAGAGCTGGGCAAGACGCACATCTTCCTCGATCGGCTCGCCCTCCCGGGCCACACCCGCGCGCGCGCGCAAGGCCTCGATGGCCTCGGTCAGCGCGGTGACCAGCACGCTTGGCTCGAGCTCGTTGCCCGGCGCCGCGTCATCGAAGGCATCGTTCAACGCTGTGGCGAGGCGCGTCACCTCATCGCGGATATATACGAAGTCGACGACTGGAAGCATGGGATCGCGAGTCTAGCAGTTTGTTGGCCAAACGGAAGCATTCGCTCCGCTTTATCGCACCCTCGCCCGGGTCAATGGGCTAGAATGCGCCGATGATGAAGACCCCCGACCTGCACACCCATTCCACGGCCTCCGACGGTACCCTGGCGCCGGCCCAGTTGGTGCGGCGTGCGGCCGCGGCCGGTGTCGAGGTCATGGCGCTGACGGACCACGACAGCCTCGGTGGCCTCGATGAGGCCGCGGGGGCGGCCGCCCGTGTCGGCATCACGCTGATCCCGGGTGTGGAGATCTCCGTCAGCTGGGGCGGACGGACCATCCATGTGGTCGGCCTCGACGTCGATCCGGACTGCGCCGTGTTGCGAGATGGCCTCGCTGGTCTGCAGAGGTACCGGGGCTGGCGCGCCGAAGAGATCGGCCGGCGGCTGGCAACGGCCGGCTACGAAGGTGCCTTCGAGGGCGCCAGGGCGCTGTCCAACGGTACCCTGATCGGGCGCACGCACTTTGCCCGGTTCCTGGTCCAGCGCGGGGCGGCGGCTGACGTGCGCTCCGTGTTCAAGCGATTCCTCGTACGTGGCAAGCCAGGTCACGTGCCCGGGGACTGGGCCTCGCTGGAGGCGGCGGTGGGTTGGATCGTCGCGGCGGGGGGCGATGCCGTCATCGCGCATCCGGCTCGCTACGGCTTCACGCGTGCCAAGATGCTGCGACTGATCGGTGAGCACAAGGCGTGCGGCGGCCGCGGTATCGAGGTGATCTCAGGCAGCCACAGTCGCGATGACAGCTTCACCTTCGCCCGCCATGCGCGTGAGCAACGCCTGCTCGCGTCGGCGGGTTCCGACTACCATGGCCCCGAGCATCCGTGGATCGATCTCGGTCGTCTGCCCGGGTTGCCGGAAGGCTGTATCCCGATCTGGACGGACTGGGATCTTCCCGCGCGCGCGATGCCGCTGAGCGCGTAATCGATCGGCGACGCGTCCGAACTACCTATGGCGCAGTATTTCCAGATTCATCCCGACAACCCGCAGCCGCGCCTGATCGCGCGTGCCGTGGACATCTTTCGCGAAGGTGGGGTCGTCGTCTACCCAACCGACTCCTGCTATGCGCTCGGCTGCCAGATCGGCGAGAAGTCCGCGATGGAGCGCATCCGGCGCATACGCCGTGTGGATGACAAGCACAACTTCACGCTGGTGTGCCGCGACCTGTCGGAGATTGCGACCTACGCGCGCATCGACAACCAAGGCTATCGCTTGCTCAAGGCCCTCACGCCAGGCCCGTACACCTTCATCTACGATGCGACCAAGCAGGTCCCCCGGCGCCTGCTGCACCCCAAGCGCCGCGCCATCGGCATCCGTGTGCCGGACACGCCAATCTGCCGCGAGCTCCTGTTGGAGCTCGGCCAGCCCATCCTCAGCACCACGCTCATCCTGCCCGGTGACGAGAACCCGATGAACGATACCTACGAGATGCGCGAGAGTATCGGCCACTGCGTTGACCTGATCATCGACGGCGGTTTCTGCGGCACCCAACCCACCACCGTGGTGGATATGACGCGCGAGCCACCCGAGATCGTGCGGGTGGGGAAGGGCGACCCCTCGTTGTTCGAGGATTGATCGATCCCCGGGCCGATGCCGGCCTATAATGCCGCCATGCAACAACTCCACTACTATATCCAGATGGTTGCGGTGCTGGCCCTGCCGGTCCTGTTCGCAATCACGGTCCACGAGGCCGCGCATGGCTGGGTGGCGAACCGCCTCGGTGACCGCACCGCCTTCATGCTCGGCCGCGTGACCTTCAACCCGATCAAGCACATCGACCCCGTGGGGACCATCCTCGTGCCGCTGTCGATCCTGCTGCTGTCCTCCATCGGCGGCGCCCCGATCCTGTTCGGCTGGGCCAAACCGGTGCCGGTGGACTGGCGCAACCTGCATCATCCGCGCAGAGACATGGCCCTGGTCGCCCTGGCGGGTCCAGGCGCGAACCTGGTGATGGCCATCTTCTGGGGGCTGATGATCAAGCTCGGCGTCGGCATGCTGGGCACCTCCGACTGGATCGCGCTGCCACTGGTGTACATGGGCGCCGCTGGAGTGCTCATCAATCTGGTGCTGATGGCCCTGAACCTGTTCCCGTTGCTGCCGCTCGATGGCGGACGGGTGCTCAACGCGCTGTTGCCGCCGCGCCTGTCCTACGCCTTCTCGCGACTCGAGCCCTACGGGCTGATCATCCTGCTCGTGCTGCTATTCACCGGGCTGTTGGGCGCTGTGCTGCTGCCGGCGGTGTCGGCGTTGCTGGCACTGATGCCCGGCGCTGGCGTCGTCCGCGAGCTGTTCCCGATCTGACCTTTCGTCCCTGAACCTAGGAGCCTGTTGGACTTAGGATGCATCGCCTGCGGAATTGGGAGAACGGCCCATTCGCCCCGCTTTTTCGTTAC
>JAXGTD010000114.1:0-13661 GCA_040775095.1 Chromatiaceae bacterium
GCCGGCCCAGCTCGGCGACCATTTGCGCCATGGCCGTGGCCGGCACCGCCTTGTCGCCGACGGCAAAGGTCTGGGTCGGCAATTGGCCAATGTCGGCCCCCTCGCGCTCGAGCTCGGTCACCACCGTCTCGCCCGCCGGGCCACCGCCGGCGCGGCGCATGTTGGTGCGCACCAGCGCCCAGGCCTCGGGGGCAAGTGCGCCACGCTCGAGTGCCCCGGCGATGCTGGGCTTGTCGGGCCTGTCGCCCGGATACAGGTTGTGCGACTTGGCGCCGTGCACGTGAATGCCAGCGCCCTTGATCTGCTTGATGACCACGGCGGTCAGCGTGCCGCCCATGGCCGACTCGGCGGCCTCGCGCATGCCCTCGAGCACGGCGCGGGTGAAGGCATCTCGGGCCGTGTCGCTGAACAGGGTGCTGTCGACATAGGCACCGGGTTGGTCGCTGTCGTCGAAGTCCTTGGCGTCGATCAGGATCACGCGTCGGAAGTCGTGCGCCTGCCAATAGGCGGTCATCTGCGCGTTGTCCATCAGCGACACCATGGAGTGGTGCTCCTGGCTGAAACCATTCCAGACCAGCACCGGCAGGAAGTTCGTGACCTCCGGATAACTGGTGTGGAAGTGCTTCATTGCCGACAGGATGTAGGGTTCGCCCAGACCGCCGTCGCCAATGGTGCAGGGGAACAGCTTGTCGCGGTTCAGGTAGGCGCCGGCCATCGCGAAGTGCTGGCCCTGGCCGAGCGGACCCGCCGGTGCGAGCAGACCGGGAATGGCACCGGACAGATGCCCGAGCAGGCCGTCGCGCTCGCGGAAGCGCTCCTGCAGATGGTTCATGTGCGTGATGCCCATGGCCTCCAGCGAGCCGTCGAGGAACATGGCGCTGTAGAAGCCGGGGGCATGGTGGCCCACCTCGGTGACGATATTGGTATGCCCCAGCATTACCAGCGACGCATAGGCGTCGGCGGAGCTGGCGAAACCGCCCGGGTGGCCCGACTCTTTCGATGCGCACAGCTGCAGCGTGGTGTAGCGCAGCGCATCGACCAGGAGGCGGGTCTGGTAGACGGCGGCGTCGTCGATCTCGGTGATCGCGTGGTCGCCCTCGCCAATGGCCGGGCGGGCGCCAAGTGCCTCGTGCCCGTCATGGAGACGGCCGAAGTGCAGCATGCCCTCGCAGAAGGCGGGTGTGGTCGATGCGGTCGGGGTGGCAGCGGTGGTCATGATCATGGGCTCCAAGCTGGGGCTGTCGGTGATTGGCCTGTGCCAGTCGTCTTGGTCGGCGGCTGGTGTTGGGATGCACCTTAGGGAAAGGCAGAAAATTTCGCAATAAGCAACAGATTCCACAATACGAAATTCCAACCTGGGCCGCGCCGGAAGACCGCAACCAGCGGATCCATCGAGACTTTCCGGATGAAAAAGGCGCAAAGAGCCGATTTCATAATGCGAAAAATACCTGTTATTCTTGCCTCATCAAGAAACAGGAGCCCGCGATATGCCACCAAATGACCCCGCGACATCCGGGATTCAGGTCATCGACCGCGTCGCCTTGCTGCTCGACGCCATCGCTCGCTACCCGGAGCCGGTCAGTCTCAAGGTGCTCGGCGCCGAGACCGGATTGCACCCATCCACCGCGCATCGCATCCTGGCCTCGCTGGTCCACAACCGCTTTGTCGAGCGCGACGCCGCCGGACACTACCGGCTCGGTTTGCGGCTGCTGCAGCTGGGCGTGCGCCTGCACGGCAACATCGATGTGCGCGCGATCGCCCGTCCGGTGATGGAGGCGCTGCGCGATCGGCTTGGGGAGTCGGTCAACCTCACCATCCGCGAGGGCGACGAGGTGGTCTACATCGAGAAGGCGACGCCCAACCGGATGATTCACGTGCAGCAGTTGATCGGCTCCCGCGCCCCATTGCATGTCACCGCCGTCGGCAAGCTGATGCTCGGTGCCGGCGGCGAGGACGGCGTCCGCGGCTACGCGCGGCGCACCAATCTGCCGGCCTATACGCGCAACACCATCACCGCGTTGCCACGCCTCATCGATGCCTGCAACCTCGCCCTTGCCAACGGTTACGCGTTCGACGATGAAGAGGCCGAGCTCGATGTCGGCTGCATCGGCGTGCTGCTGCACGACAGCACCGGAAACGTCAGCGGCGGCCTTTCGGTGTCGGCGCCGATCGAGCGCCGCCGCCTGGATTGGGTGCAAGACGTGGTGGCCGCGGGTCAGACCATCTCCGAGCAGCTCGGCTGGCGCGCCCCCGTCTCGACGATGATCGGCGGCCCGGGTTCCACCGCGGCGAGCTGATCGGGTTGGGCGGGTCT
Source organism: Chromatiaceae bacterium (assembly GCA_040775095.1). Taxonomy (GTDB): domain Bacteria; phylum Pseudomonadota; class Gammaproteobacteria; order Chromatiales; family Chromatiaceae; genus JAXGTD01. Next base: position 2,315 of record JAXGTD010000114.1, read on the forward strand.
CTCCGGGCGCCCCGGGGCGCAACGCCTTGGGGCGAGGTGAACCCCGGGCCTGCCGCGGTGGGTGTCCTGACCGCTGGTATCGATCAGGCTACACTGTAGGCACCCGACGTTGCCGACCGCGCCAGCCTGTCCCATGCCCCGCCGCACCCTGCCCATTGGCATCCAGACCTTCCGCGAGATCATCGAGAGCGATTGCTACTACGTCGACAAGACCGGTTTTGCGCGGCGCCTGATCGAGCAGGGCAAGTACTACTTTCTGTCGCGCCCGCGACGCTTTGGCAAGTCGCTGTTCCTCGACACCCTGGGCGAGCTGTTTGCGGGCAACGAGCGGCTGTTTCGCGGGCTGCAGGTGCATCCGCACTGGAATTGGGGCCGGCGCTATCCGGTGATCCGGCTGAGCTTTGGGGGCGGGATCGTGAAGACCCCCGAAGAGCTGCAGCGCAAGATCTGGCAGCAGCTGCGGTTGAACCAGTCCGTCCTCGAGCTGCACTGCACCGAGCCCGGGGTCGACGGCTGTCTGGCCGAGCTGATCCGACTGGCAGCGGCCGCGTCAGGTCAGCGCGCCGTCGTGTTGGTGGACGAGTACGACAAACCGATCCTCGATAACCTGACCGAGCCGGAGGTCGCCCGCGGCATGCGCGACGGGCTGCGCAATCTCTACTCTGTCATCAAAGACTCAGACGCCCACCTGCGTTTCGCTTTTCTGACGGGGGTCTCCAAGCTCAGCAAGGTCAGCCTGTTTTCCGGGTTGAACAATCTCAACGACATCACCGTCGATCCCGAATACTCCGCCATCTGCGGCTACACCGAGTCGGACCTCGACGCGGTCTTTGCGCCGGAGATTCCAGGACTGGACCGGGACCAGATCCGTGGCTGGTACAACGGCTACAACTGGACCGGGGAATCGGTCTATAACCCGTTCGACGTACTACTGCTGTTTCAGAAGCGGCAGTTCCGGCCCTGGTGGTTCGAGACCGCGACGCCAACCTTTTTGGTGGATCTGCTACTGCAACGTCGAACCTTCATTCCACAGTTGGAGTATCTGCTCACCAGCGAGCATCTGCTCTCGGCGTTCGACGTAGACCACATCAGTACCGAGGCGCTGCTGTTCCAGACCGGCTATCTCACTGTCGGTTCGGTACGCCAGCTCGGCGCGCTTGTCCAATACCGGCTGCGCTACCCGAATCTGGAGGTCCGTGCCAGCCTCAATGGCGCGTTGCTCGATCAACTGACCGTTGGATCTGAGTCGACGGCGGAGCAGACCGGCCGGCTATACGAGCTACTCCAAGCCGACGACTTTGCCGGTCTGCGGCAACTGTTCAGCGCCTTTTTCGCCAGCATCCCCAACGACTGGTACCGCAAAAACCCCATCGCCCAGTACGAGGGCTACTACGCGAGCCTGTTCTATGCCTATTTTGCGTCCCTGGGGCTGGACATCCGGCCGGAGGAAAGCAGCAATGGCGGACGGCTGGACCTGGCCGTGCGGTTCAATGGGCAGGTATACCTGTTCGAGCTCAAGGTGGTCGATCTGACCCCGGAAGGCCGCGCGCTACAGCAGATCAAGGACCGAGGCTACGCCGACAGGTATCGCGCAGAGGGGGTGCCGATCCACCTGATTGGCGTGGAATTCAGCCGCGAGCAGCGCACCGTGGTCGGGTTCGAGGTGGAGACACTCGCGCCGGACTCATGAGGGGCATGCCGCCATCCGCGCACCCCGCCCCAGCGGCGCGGCCGAGCCTCTCGCCCCCGCGATTGGCGGCGCGATCCCGGGGGCATTCAGCCGCCTCGGTCTTGCGCGTGGTAGAGCTGCAGAAACCGCTTCTCGGAGAAACCGTCCATGCGCTCGCCACCGACCAGCAGGACCGGTACCCCGCGGGCGTTCATGCGCTCCAGCTCCTTGCGCGCGCGCGGACTCGCGCCGACGTCCATCTCACGGAAGCGGATGCCGCGGGCGCGCATAAAGGCCTTGGCCCGCGCGCAATGGGCGCACCGCGCGGTGGTGTAGATCACGACCTGTCTGGGCTTGCCACCGGTAAGTGCCACCTTGCCGTCACCTCATCAACACGCCAGGGGACTGCATTATCCGCGAAACGGCGGCTCGACGACCCCGGTGTGCGTGCCATGGGGCTTGGCGCGCCCTTCATCCACGAGACGAAGCCGGCTGGAGCCAGGAATTTGCAAAATAGACAAAATAGTCTGCGGCGCCATGGCGGTCGACCGCCGCTTCGAAGATGATTGCCTCCCCCGCCTACACTGCCCCGGCCAGGGTTTGCCGTGGCGCTGGCCTCATCTGTCTGGAGACCCGTCTATGACCGCCGAAACCGCTGTTGCAGGTAGCTTGCTCAGACGTCTCGGGCGGTTCGCACCGGGTGTTCCGGACATCCTGGGCTATCGCCCCCGTGATCTCCCGCATGATCTGCTCGCGGGGTTGTCGGTCGCCGCGGTGGCGCTGCCGGTGGGGGTCGCCTACGCGGAGCTGGCGGGGTTCGATCCGGTGGTGGGGCTCTATTCCAGCATCCTGCCGCTGCTGGCCTACGCCCTGTTCGGCACTTCACGGCAGCTCATCGTCGGTCCGGACGCGGCTACCTGCGCGCTGGTCGCGGCGGCCGTGGCTCCGCTGGCCGCGGGCGACCAACAGCTCTATGTCGCCTTCTCGGCGGTGCTGGCATTGTTCGCCGGTCTGATCTGCATTGGCGCGAGCTTCCTGCGTCTTGGCGCGCTGGCGGATTTTCTGTCCAAGCCGATCCTGGTGGGCTTTCTCAATGGGGTGTCGATCAGCATCGCGCTGGGTCAGTCCGGTAAGCTGCTCGGCTTCGAGTTGGAGACGCGCGGCATCCTGCCGCGCCTGATCGAGATCGTCACGCGCATCGGCGAGACGCATTGGCCGACGTTTGCGATTGGCGCCGCGACCTTTGCGGTGTTGCTCGTCTCGCCGCGTCTGTTGCCACGCCTGCCGGCGGCCCTGGTCGCGATGGCGCTGGCAGGTGCACTGGTGGCGGTGTTTGGGCTCGAGGCCTACGGTGTCGCCACCATCGGCGCGGTGCCGGCGGGTCTGCCCGCCATCGGGCTTCCCTCGCCGCCGCTCGATCGGTTTCAGGATGCGCTTCCGGAACTGCTTGCCGCGGCGGCGGGCATTGCACTGGTGAGCTTCTCGAGCGCGATGCTGACCGCGCGCAGCTTCGCGGCCAAGAATCGCTACGATATCGACGTCGACCGCGAATTCTCAGCCCTGGGTGCGGCCAACATCGCCTCGGCCCTGTCGCAGGGGTTCGCGATTTCCGGTGCCGACTCGCGCACGGCGATGAGCGACGCGGCCGGCGGCCGGACCCGCGCCGCGGGGCTGGTAGCGGCCGGCACCGTGGCGCTGGTGCTGCTGTTTCTGACTGGTCCGCTCGAATACGTGCCCATCGCGGCCCTGGGTGCGGTGCTGGTGATGGCCTCGGTGTCGCTGATGGACGTGGCCTCGCTGCGGCGTTTCTGGTTGCTCGACAAGCGCGAGCTGGCCTTGTCACTGATCGCGACGCTGGGCGTGGTCTGGGTCGGCGCCATCGACGCCATCCTGGTCGTGGTGTTGCTGGCACTGGTGCGTTTCGTGCAGCTGGCGGCCCGCCCGAACGCCGAGGTGCTGGGCAAGGTCAAGGGACAGGCGGGCCTGCATTCGGTGGAGCGCCACGCGGATGCACGCACCACGCCCGGTCTGCTGCTGTTCCGTTTCAATGCGCCGCTGGTGTTCTTCAACGCACCCTACTTCAAACGTCGCGCCCTGGCGGCGATGGATGCTGCAGGCGCGGATCTGCGCTGGTTCGTGCTGGACCTGATCCCTTTGACCCAGGTGGACGTGACCGGGATCTACACGCTTGAGGATCTCGCCGAGGAGCTGCGACGCCGTGGCGCGGAGCTGGTACTGGCCGGACGCCGAACCGAGGTTGCCGATTGGCTCCATCGGCGCGGGCTGATGGAGCACGCGAACCTGCAGCGGCACTTCTCGACCATGCGCCAGGCGATGCGCGCCTTCCGGATCGAGCACCCGGGGGGTGGTCCGCCCCCGCCGGCGGTGTAACACGAACCCGGCGCGGCCGCGCGGCAGGCGGCGCCGGGTGGTTGCCCCGCCGCGCCGGCAATCAGTAGGTCAGGATCTTTGGCAGATCCTTGGCCTGCTGCACCCAGTCCTCGACCAGGGACAGTGCCGGTGGGCGCTCGGTGAGCCCCTGCGCGGCGTTGGTCTCGAGCAGCTTCGCGTGGAGGTTATCCGCACGGCGGGTGGCCAGCTCCTTGACGGTGTCGACACCGGCCTGTTCGAGCAGGTCGGAGTAGACCCCGGAGACGCCTTTAACGCGCGCCAGATCGGCGCGGTTGGCCAGTTGCAGGATGTCCCTGGCGTCGCAGTTGCAGGCGGCGGCCAATGCCTTGCGCTGAGCCGGCGAGGCGGCGGCGCCGACAAGCTGCTCGTTGTCGGTGATGTCACGGGCCTTGAGTGCGGCGATGAGGTCCTCGGTGGCCCCTTTGAGTGCCTTCACGGCGGTCGTCATGGCGTTGCTCTCCTCGTGCTGCGATGAATCAGTCCAGCCGTTTCCGGCCACCGCCCGGGCGGGTCCGCGGCTCGCGATTGGGTGAATCCATCCCGAATGGGGTGCTGACGGTCCCCTTGTCCATCGCTTGACAGCGGGCCGGCGGGGTTGCAGCATCCGGCGCCACGTCCCCCACAGCGGAAGCCATTGTCCCGATGATACCCAAACTCTCTCCGCTGCAATGGCTGATTGCCGTGCTGCTGTTGGTCTTCTACGGCTTTGCGGTGTTTGCGCTGACGCGCGATTACTACCTGCGTCACCCGCTGCCCTCGGTTGCCACGGCACCCCCGGTACCCCATGCGCTGCCCGACGAAGGCGTCGGGGACTGGGTGAGGGATGCGCTCGGCGAGAGCGCGGGCGGCCTTCCGGAGGCGGTGCTCTCTTCCGATCCGGTCTTGTTGGCGCAGGAGGCCGACAGGCTGTTCGCCGAACGGCGTTTCGATGCCGCCATCGCGCGCTATCGGCGTGCGTTGGAGCTCAACGCCGACGACCAGGACTCGCGCAACGACCTGGGTCTGGCGCTGTTCTACGCGGGTCGCGCCGACGAGGCGCTGACGCAGCTGCAGGCGGGCGCGGCGGCGGCGCCGGCGTTCCAGCGCATCTGGCTCACACTGGGCTTCGTTGCCAGTCGCAGTGGCGAGGAGAGCCTGGCCCGCGAGGCATTGACGCGGGCCTCGACACTCGATCCCGACTCAGAGGTGGGCGCGGAGGCCAAGCGGATGCTGCAGGAGCTTGGTGCGCCGTAGCCGCTGGCGCCGAGATATGCCCCTGGGGTCAAGCCCCGGAGAAGAGCTCCGCGAGCTTCTCGCCCGGATCCGCGGCGCGCATGAATGACTCCCCGACCAGGAAGGCGTTGACGCCATGCCGGCGCATCCGGGCAACGTCGTCGGTGGTGTGAATGCCGCTCTCGGTGACCAGGATGCGCTCCTTCGGGATGTGCTCCAACAGCCCCAGCGTGGTGTCGAGGCTCACATCGAAGGTACGCAGGTTGCGGTTGTTGATCCCGATCAGCCGACCGGGGACCGCGAGTGCGCGAGCCAGCTCGGCCGCGTCGTGGACCTCGACCAGCACATCCATGCCAAGCTCGGAGGCCAACCGGCTCAGCGCCCCGAGCTGGGTATCCGACAGGCAGGCGACGATCAGGAGGATGCAGTCGGCACCCATGAGGCGGGCCTCGTAGACCTGATAAGGGTCGACGATGAAGTCCTTGCGGATCACGGGCAGCGTACAGGCCTCGCGCGCCTCGACAAGATAGGCGTCGTTGCCCTGGAAGAAATCGATGTCCGTCAACACCGACAGACAGGCGGCGCCGGCGCGCGCGTAGGCCGCGGCGATCTGCGCCGGTTGAAAGTCCGCGCGCAGCAGGCCCCGGCTCGGGCTGGCCTTCTTGATCTCCGCAATCACGGCGGCCGAGCCGGTCTGCAGCTTGGCTTCCAGCGCATCGGCGAAGCCGCGCACCGCCGGCGCGGCGGCCAGATCCGCCTGGATCGAGGCGAGGGGACGCGCCTCGGCGCGGGCGCTCACCTCTTCGACCTTGCGGTGCAGGATCTTCTTCAGGATGTCTGGGGTGTCTGTCATTGCGCTGCGGTCGCTCGGTTTGGTGGTGCCGCGGTCGGGCCGCGGGATCCGGAATGGCGTCGGTCCGCGGCCCCGCGGAGAACGCGCAAGGGGGGCTACCCTCGGGAGGCCTGTGTCAGGGCCGCGAGTGCCTCGAGGCGCTGCAGCGCCGAGCCGTCCTCGATTCGCTCGCGCGCCAACCGCATCCCATCGGCCAGGCTGTCCGCGCGGCCGGCGACATAGATGGCGGCACCGGCGTTGAGCACAACGATATCACGGGCCGCGCCGGGTCGGTTCTCGAGCACGCCCCGGAGCATCGCCAGGCTCGCGGCGGGGCCGTCTACGCGGATCGCATCGAGCCCCGTCCGGGTCAGGCCGAAGCTCTCCGGCTCGATGCTGCCGCGGGTGATCCGACCGTCCTTTAACTCGGCAAAATCCGTGGGCGCCCCGATGCTGATCTCGTCGAGACCGTCGCGGGAATGGGCCACCAGCACGTGGCGCGCGCCAAGCCGCTGCAGCACCTCGGCGAGGGGTTCGAGCAGGTCGCTGCTGAACACGCCCAGCAGTTGGTTTGGCACGCCGGCGGGGTTGGTCAGCGGGCCGAGCACGTTGAACAGGGTGCGCACGCCAAGCTCGCGGCGGGGGCCGACCGCGTGCTTCATTGCCCCGTGATGTGCCGGGGCGAACATGAATCCGACGCCGACCTCGCGCACGCAGCGTGCCACCTGCTCTGGGGTCAGGTCGAGGCGCACCCCGGCGGCCTCGAGCACGTCGGCGCTGCCGGACTTCGACGACACCGAGCGGTTGCCGTGCTTGGCAACATGGCAGCCGGCCGCGGCGGCCACGAACATGCTGGTGGTCGAGACGTTGAACGTCGCCGAGGCGTCACCCCCGGTGCCGACGATATCCACGGTATACGCCAGCCCCGAGACGTCGACCCCGGTGGCCAGCGAGCGCATCACCCCGGCCGCGGCGGCGATCTCGGTCACGCTCTCGCCCTTGAGCCGCAGCGCGACCAGGAAACCGGCGACCTGCGCCGGCGTTGCCGCGCCGGTCATGATCTGCTCCATCACCGCTGTCATGTCGGCGGCGTCGAGGTCGTGCTCGTCGATGACCTGGGCGATGGCCTGTTTGATGTCCATTGGCTTGCCTGGGGCTTGGGGTGGGGACGGCTGTGGTTCGTCGCGCCTGGCGACGGATCACGCGTGATCGGTCAGGAAATTGCGCAGCAGATCGTGCCCGTGCTGGGTCAGGATCGACTCGGGGTGGAACTGGACACCTTGCACCGGCAGCTCGCGGTGACGCACGCCCATGATCTCGTCGCGCTCACCGCCCTCGGTGGCTGTCCAGGCGGTGACCTCGAGGGCCGGCGGCAGCGTCGCGGAGTCGATGACCAGTGAATGGTAGCGCGTCGCCTCGAACGGGTTCTCAAGGCCGCTGAAGACGCCGGTGTTGGCGTGATGAATGGGTGAGGTCTTGCCGTGCATCACCGCGCGGGCCTTGACGATGTCTCCACCGAAGGCCTGCCCGATGGACTGATGTCCGAGGCAGACGCCGAGGATTGGCACCCGGCCGGCGGCGGCCCGGATCAGCGGCACCGAGATCCCGGCCTCGTTGGGCGTGCAGGGTCCGGGCGAGATCACGATGCGATCCGGGTTCAGCGCCAGCGCCGCCTCCACCGAGAGCTCATCGTTGCGCACCACCCGCACCTCCACCCCCAGCTCGCCCAGGTACTGGACCAGGTTGTAGGTGAAGGAGTCGTAGTTGTCGACCATCAGCAGCATGGCGAGGCTATCTCCATATTCTTACAGGCTTGCCGGATTCCGGACTTCGATTGCTACCCGCTTTCATACCCGATTCTCTGATCGCCCTGACATCAAGGCATGAATTGAATCACAAGATGCGTGAGTTTACCTGCATCGGGTCGGTCGTGAACGGCCACCAGCGCATCGCGCCCCGGCCGGCTCGTCGAGCCTGCCGGCAAAGGTCTCACGGTGCCTCGAGGTCATCCTCTTGCTCTGGCGGCTCCGCCCGGTGTCGCGTGTCGTAGTGTGGGTCAGTAGAAAAGCGCGCCCGCCGACCGGTCAGCGGGAAGGCCGAGAGGAGCCCCTCGCGCATGTCCCGGCGTGCGGCCTGTCTTGGGCCGGCATCTGTGAACAGCGCTTCGTCCATGTAGACGATGAAGTGCTCTGTCCGCAGGTCGTAGACGATGCGCCCGCGCGGCACCTCGTCGTACTCGAGCACTGTGAGCCCGGGACAGGCCGCCTTGTGCTGTGTGACCACGCGCGGCCATTCCTCGACGTGGGCGAGTGGGCTGTCGAGCTTGTCTGCACGGCGCTCGCCTTCGCTCAAGGGGGTCGGCAGCGGCATCAGGCGATCCCCGTACACCCAGAAGATGCCGATGCACCCGGTCTCCGCTCCCATGCCTGACAAGCGATCGATTGCCATTCGGCCCACCCCTCCTGGAGCCTCACCGAGATGCCCGTTCGGGCACCAGCACCCAAGCCGAGGTCCAGAATCCGTCCGCGGGTGTTGAAAGATGTCCGATCAACCCGGCCGCACCGCGAAAGGCGTGGCGGGCGATCCCCGGCAGGTAGGCGACCCGTGTCTGCCGCCAGTCACCACGGGCGAGCTGGTAGCGCAGCCAGGTGGCGGGTCGGGTACGCTCGTCGCCGATCTCCGGGGCCAGGGTCAGCAGCTCGGGCATGGCGTCGCGCAGCAGGGGAAAGATCCTGGCCCACAGGCGCTCGGCGTCCGTCCACAACATCCCCGAAGGCGCCGCGAGATCGTGACGGTTGTAGATCGCCGCCCTACGCGGGCTGTCGATCAGGTGGTGGAGGACGGTTTCGCTCATCGCGGCGAGGCGATCTGTATTGCCTCGTCCTACCCCGCATGCCGCTTTCAGTGTCGTGCCGCGCTCTGGACGCACCTGAGGCCCGGCTCGACGCTCGCGATGTGGTCGAAGTCCCGGTCGTTATGCACCAGCAGCAGCCCGTGCTCGATGGCGAGGCGGGCGATCAGGCAATCCAGCGTGGACCGCACGGTGATGCCGCTCGCCCGGCATCGGCGATACAGGTCCGCCGCCTCCGCATAGGTCTCAACGGCATCGAGCGGGTGCCAGAAGGTGAGCGAGCCCAGATAGGTCCGCAGTTGCTTGAAGTCCTCCGGTCCGCGAGCCCCCTGTAACACCTCCTGGTAGATGACGCCGGTGATACCGTAGGGCGCGTGGTCGGCGACCAACGAACGGAAGAACCGGGCAGGCGCGTTGTCGACCTGCCGCAGGCTGTCGATCCAGACCGAGGTGTCGATCAGATACACCTCATGGGTCCCCGCGGCGCAACGCCTTGTAGTCGTAGGCCGGATCGATCTGCACCTTGCCGAACAGCTCCGAGACGTCGCGGCGGCGGCGCGCGGCGACGAACTCCCGCAGCGCCAGGTCTACCAACTCTCGCTTGGACTTGACGTTGGCGTAGCGCATGGCCTCATCGACCAGCTCTGCGTCCAGAACAATGTTGGTGCGCATTGGATACACCCAGCGATGTGTCTATGAATGTGTGCAGTTTACCGCGTCGCTGCGGCGACGGCACCAAGCGTGCTCGCAATTCGCCTCCTCTCCTATTTTCCGCGGGGCATCAGGCTGCCAATCGACAGCGTCTGGTACCACTCGCGATACAAGGCAACGAACCGCGCGGTGATCGCACGAACGAGCGCTTGGCGCTGGGCGCCGTGATTCGCATCGGCAAGGTAATTGTGCGCAGGCTTCCCGGCGGGGACGCTCTTTTCCCAGTTGTCCCAGTCGTTGCCAATAAAGCTCGCGGTCTTCTTGTAGTGATCTTCGGCAAGCCCGTAGCCAGCCTCGATCACCTGTGCGTCTTGGCCCTCGCCGCCGAGCTTGATGCCGGGGGCGCAGTCACTGTCGGCCCTGTACAGCTCCAGCGGCCAGGCACGCAGATTGCCGATGGAGCCATGCCATTCCCTGACGATCCGCGGGATGTTTCTGAGGCTGTTGCCGTTTTGGCTCCGCAGGTAGCGCTGCGGATGGATGTGGTCGAAGTCCCAGGGGCGGTTGGTGTCTTCCACCTGATCCGGCTGTGAGGGGTCGTAGTCCGGAAACCATCGCGCCAGCCACCGGCGCTGTGCAAATAGGAGCAGGTTGCGATTTCCCCAAAGGTTATCGATGAAGACAGTCCAGGCATCTTGGCACCGCGAGCCAAGATCGACTTCCTCATCGTTGCTCTCGATTGCAATGGCAGTCCAATGCGCCCGCATGGTCTGAGGGTACCAACGCTTCAGGTCCTCGGTCAGGCGCCCAGCAACCCATTGGAACCAGTTCCAATTCGTCCAGAAATTGGGATCAAGATTACCGAAGCCACCATAACCGCCGCCTTGGGGCGCGGTTACCATGTTGCGCATCGCTTTCTCAAGGACGTCAGGCGGAACCACCGGGATCATGCGGAAGCTCCCGCCGCGCCCGAGGGCCAGGGTCTGCCCGAAGCTCGAACGTGAGAAGAACCCAGGAAGCTCCTGGTCGGTGGCGCCATGAAGGCGCTGCCAGACCGCGGCCACGGCTTGATCCTTGTTCTGCGCGAACCAACCGAGCGCGGTGAGGAACCCCAGCAGTCGCTGTCTCCCACTGTCGTTGGTCTCCAGGGGCTCCAGCCCGCTTGCCTGCATCCGCACGATCCAGCGCAGCAGGAGCAGCATCACGGAGGGTGATTTCTGGGCCAGATCCATTGCCAGCACCACCGGAAGCCCGTAACGGCCCCCGGTGAGAAGCTCCCGGGCCGATTCAAAGACTCGATAGCCATCCTTCTCGACGAACTGACGCAGCGCCGCGGCAAAGCGCTCATTCCCGCTGTCGCGGCCAAAGATCAGGCGCCGGAATCTACCCACGTCGGGTGGGTTCGGGGGCGATTTGTCCGAGTCGTGGTCGGCAAGGACCAGCCGTGAGCAGAGGATCACCAGCCGTGACGGTTGCGCCAGCTGGTGCCCCATACGGTCAATCAGCTCCGGTGCATCGGTCCAGATTGATTTCAGGACCGAGTAGATGAGCTCTTCGCCTTCCAGACGAGTCCCAGCCTGATTTACGCGAATAAACAGGGTCTCGACCGGGTCCTGACGGTCGCCGGCCTCGACGCCCGCCACCGGAACAGCCGGTAGCTCCTGCCAGGGGATTCGATAGCCCGAGTCCCGGTCGAGCAGGGCGCGCAGTCCCTTCGCCA
>JAXGTD010000115.1:0-13658 GCA_040775095.1 Chromatiaceae bacterium
GGAAGAACAAAGGGGCCAAAATCATCCTCAGCCTGCGCTCACTGGCCAATACGGCCGGGCGCTGGAACCAGTTCTGGCAGAAAATCGACCAATTCGGGGCGGAATGCTACGGTTGAGCACATTTTGCGGAGGCCGCACCCCACTGGGACGTTCAACACTCTGCGCCAGCTCGCGCATGCCTTCGGCATTGTTGCGCGAGCAGTCGCTCCATGTTGAACGCCCGTTATCATGGGCGTTAGGGCTCAAAAGAGTCGTAGTGGCCACCTATTGCAAAGATATAGATATGAGCGTCGTCGAACTTATACACAAGCCGATCCTTCTGACTAATTCGCCTCGACCAAAAGCCGGAAAGGTTATGTCGAAGGGCTTCTGGTTTTCCCAAACCGGCGCTGGGATCGCTACGCAACATTTCTTTCAAAATTGCGCAAAGAGTCTTGTGCATCCGTTTGTCGTGCTGCCGTAGATCCTCGTACACGTCCCATGTGCTACCCTCAAATACCAGCGATCTCATCTAACTGCTCTTTGGTTGGGGTATATCCGGTGCTGGCATTATGAGTAGCACTCGAATCGGCGATCTGGCGCATAAGACTGGTATTTTGGAGCACGTACAAGGTTTCCTGGTCACGCTCCCAGTCCTCCGCACTCATCACCACAAAGTCCGAGCCCGTACGGCGTGTTACGCGAAGCGGCATGTGCCGGCTAACCACTTGTTCAACGAAGTGTTTTAACCCATCTCTGAATTTGTTTACGGTTGTGGTGTCCATTGTCAGGCGCCTCGAGTTGTACGGTAACTCCGTACAGGATAGTAGAAAAGCCCTTACAACGCCATGCACTCGGCCCATTCACTCGCTGTGCCCGCGCTTGCGCGGCCCCAGGGCTGCCAAGGCGCCTTCCTCGCACTGGCGCCGCCAGGTCGTCAGGTGCGAGGAGTACAACCCCTCGCGACGCAGCAGAGCGGCCACGTCGCCGGGCTCGCGGCGCTCGGTCTGGGCCAGGATGTCGCGCTTGTACTGGGCCGTGAACTTCCGGCGCGTCGCCTTTACCGGGACTTCCGGATCCAATGGTGCGGGCTCGGCGGCGCCAAGCCGTTGGACTTCTTCAAAAACTCTACCATCGGTGATCTCCTCCCGCCCCCTACAGTCATTTACTCAGGGCAAGGTGTCTCACCTTCATTGGCACAGAGGGTTGGCACAGAGGGGGTTGCTGCCGCGCTGGACTCCCCGTTGGTCCGCCGGACCCGACAGGGACCAGAGATGACTCGATGGCGTGCCGTACGCGTTCTGCATGTTGCGTCCGCCGCCGTCCGTCCCTGACTTGTCGGCGGGCGGCCCGCGCCTCGCTCGGTTCTGTGTGTCGATGGGGAGGTCCATCGCGATGCACGGTTGGGCGGATGATCCGGCGGGTTGCCCCGTTGAGGTCGACCGAAATGACGCATGGGACGCGTCTCATGTTCACGAGGCCCGCAGGTCGAAACCCGGTTGAAGGCATGCGTGGCGCCCTGACACCGGACAGGCGCTGGGGCAACGCGCGATGCCACCCGGTTGTCACCTTGGGCGGCATTGTTTTCATCGGGGCCGGCAAACCTCGCCGTCCTGCGCTAACATCGCGGACGCAAACACGATGACGCGGCGATCCGACCGCGTCCGCCGCACCTAACCATCAATCGAGAGGCAATCCCATGGCACGAGTGGCATTGGTTACCGGGGGCACCCGGGGCATCGGCGAGGCGATCTGCATCGCCCTACAGGGGGCTGGGTACCGCGTGGCGGCCAACTATGGCGGCAACGACACCGCGGCCAAGGCGTTCACGGATCGCTGCGGAATCCCCGCGTACAAGTTCGACGTCAGCGATTTCGACGCCGTCACGGCGGGGGTCGCGACGATCGAGCAGGATCTCGGCCCCATTGACGTGCTCGTCAACAATGCCGGCATCACCCGGGACGGCACCCTACACAAGATGACCTTCGAGCAGTGGCATCAGGTCATCGACACCAACCTCGGCTCCTGCTTCAACTGCTCGCGCGCGGTGATCGAGGGCATGCGCGAGCGCGGATTCGGTCGCATCGTCAACATTGGCTCCATCAATGGCCAGGCCGGGCAGTATGGCCAGGTCAACTATGCGGCGGCCAAGTCGGGTATCCACGGCTTCACCAAGGCGCTGGCGCAGGAGGGTGCCGCCAAGGGCATCACCGTGAATGCCATCGCGCCTGGCTATGTCGACACCGAAATGGTGCGAGCGGTGCCAGAGGCGGTGCTGCAGAAGATCGTCGGGCGCATCCCGGTCGGCCGCTTGGGCAAACCCGAGGAGATTGCCCGCACCGTGCTGTTCCTGGTCGACGACAACGCCGGGTTCATCACCGGCGCTACGGTATCGGTCAACGGCGGGCAGCACATGTACTAAGGCGATTTCTGTCTAATCTCATACCAGCGGCCTTGTCTTGACGCCCGCCTTCATTGTCGCACCGGCAGTCACATAGCCCGGCTATGCGCCTGTCGGTGCTCCTTGAAGGGGACCCTCAATCCGGCGCCATCCGGTATCCAAGCTGGGCCGAACCGTTGCGCGAGGAGCTACGGGAGAACGCCGAGCGGCTCGCACCGAGGCCGGGTTGCAGATCGAGTTTATCCGCAAGCTCAAGACATTCCGCAAGGAGGCGCGGATCAAGGAGATCCTTGCCGAGCGCGGAGATCAACCGGGGTTGGTCCACATCTTCTCAGCCACGGAGGCGTGCTTGTCCTATCAGCCGTGGCACGACAAGTCCACCCATCGCACCTTCCTGAAGCTCTCCTCCGGGAAGTGCTTGCATTACTACTTCTACTTCATCGGCGAGCAGTTCGGGCTGTGCTACGTGCGTGTTCCGACCTGGGCACCGTTCCGGCTACAGGTCTACTTCAATGGCCACTCCTGGCTGACCCGCCAACTGCGCCAAGCCGAAATTCCCTTCGAGGTGCTCGACAACGCCTTTCTCTCCATCGCCAACCCGGAAAAGGGGCAGGAACTTGCCGATGGACGCAACGCACAGACGCTGCACGATGGCGCCAATGGCCAGGCGGATGCGCACCATAATGGGTTAGATCGATGCGACGATGGACTCGACCATCGGGCTGGCCGGGTCCATGATTCCATAGACGCCGTTCTCTCCATGAACCCTGGCGCAGATCTCCCGGTACCTTCCGGTCACCGTAGCCCCCGGTGGTGGGCCTGGACTTAGGGCGTTTTGTATGATTCGCATCCTCATGGTGCTGTGTGTGCTCGTTGAAACGACTGCCTGCACACTTGTCTCCGCGCTACGCTCGGCGCAGGCGCAGGAGATTGAGCCACGCGCCTTTTCCAACGCACCGGTCGGCGTGAATTTCCTGATTGCGGGCTATGCCTTCACCCGGGGCGGGGTCGCCTTCGATCCAGCGCTGCCCGTGACCGATCCGGAGCTCGACACCTCCAGCGCGGTACTCGCCTACGCACGGGTGCTCGACCTGGGCGGCATGTCAGGCAAGGTCGAGGTCGTTCTCCCGTACACCTGGATGTCCGGTTCGGCGACCTACGCCGGGAGAACGTTGGAGCGCGTCGTCGCCGGACCCGCGGACCCGAAGGTGCGGCTGTCGGTCAACCTATTTGGGGCGCCCGCGCTCGGGCTGAAGGAATTCCGCGGCTACCACCAGGACCTGATCGTCGGCGCGAGCATTCAGGCATCCGTTCCTTGGGGTCAGTACAATGACAGACGCCTGGTCAACATTGGCACCAACCGATGGTTCGTCAAACCGGAGCTGGGCATCTCCAAGGCCCTGGGTCCGCTGACCCTGGAGCTCAGCGTCGCGGCAACCCTGTTCACGGACAACGAGGATTTCTTCGGTGGCAACCGGCGCGCCCAGGCCCCCCTCTACTCGACGCAGACCCACGCGATCTACAACTTCCGCTCGGGCATCTGGGGGTCCATCGACGCCACCTATTTCACCGGCGGGCGCACGACGCTAAACGGGGAGCACAACGAGGATCGGCAGAACAATTGGCGCCTCGGCGGTACGCTGGCCCTGCCGGTGGATGTGCACAACTCCGTCAAGCTGTACGCCAGCCGCGGGGTATCGGCCCGCACCGGGAACGACTACGACCTGCTCGGCATCGCCTGGCAGTACCGCTGGGGAGGCGGACTCTAGCACCCCCATTCCACTTCGCTTCCCTGCTGATCCTTGGCCAGAATGGTCAAAGAGATTAGCGTCGCCCCCACGCATCGGGCGTAGTCGCTTGCGATCAGGCGCGCGTCGACCGAGTGCAGGCACCGGAAGCACCTTGATCGGCGCGCTAATCCAGGAGAGGCGCATGACTTTGGCCGGTTCCGAGGCCCTCGCCCCCTGGCTCGGTAGCTGCTGCGGATCGAGTCTTTGATACCGAGTGCCGTCTACGCGTGATCTCTCAGGGCGCGGCGGCCGCCCCGCGGAGCGCACCGAGGCGCTCGGCCGTCAGCGTTGCCCACTTGTCGAAGGCGTTCTTGGCGTACGACCAGCTCTGGAAGGAGTTCAGGTATCCGCTCGCCCAGGTCTGCGCCGCACCCGCGGCCCCTGCATCCAGATCGGCCGCGTACTTGCGCCCGATCTCCGTGTCGCGGCACTCGGCGAGGATGGTGCGGGAGCCGCCGTCGACGAACTGGATCTCCATTCCGGTCTCGCCGAGATAGGGCGTGGAGCCCGCGGGGCGGCCCGTCGCCACGCCGGAGCTCGCCTCGGCAACGAAGGCATAGGGCACGACCGTGCCGGTGACGCTAGCCGCCACCTCGGTGGGCACCAGATTGGTCAGGGCGATGCGTACAACCAGCACGCCCGGTCCCGGCTTGTTGACGACCGGCATCTGGGGTTGGATCGCCTTCACCATGGCGGTATGGAAGTAGTCCGTCAGTGTCTTGAGGTCGGTCGGGTCGACGGTTTGCTGCTGTCCGGGCTTCAGGCTGACGGTAATGCGCGGGATCATCGCCTTGTCGTACTTGGCAACATCCACGCCCGGCTGCCGCCAGCACTGGATACCATCTGCCCAGGAGACGGGCTTCAGGCGCCCATAGTTCGAGAGAAACCCGCTCTGGGTCACGCGCGTCGGGTCGCTGGCTGTCACACCCGTACCGCTGCCGAGCAGACTGGATTGCGTGGATGCGCACCCACCCGCGGAAATCGCCGAGGCCAAGGCAAGAACAACGGCCCAGAATCCGAGCTTGGTCTGTCGGTCAAACATACCTGCCTCTCCGTCCGGCGCGCGGGCCGGGTCGCTAACTCAATGGGGGGTTTGGCTTGCAGTTGTCACGGGCCGCCCTCCCGGCCCTTGCGACGCAAGGTAGCCACCTAGTCCGCCCACGCGCGTCAACGTGCCCGCGCGCTGGCGTTCCGAGGAATCTGCGGGGGCCGTGCGGGCAGCCCCTCCCGGATGCGCCGGGAAAACGCCTCATGGCCGCTCGCGGCAAGGGCGCGCAAGGTGATGTCGCTGCGGCGCTTGAGCTCATCCAGCGGGATGCGCGTGTCGACCGTGCCCCGCTCGTAAGCGAGATTCACCAGGTAGCCATTCGCGAGCAGCCGCCAGTCAAGCGGAAAATCTGAGCCCACCGCCTTCGTGTGGTGCCAGATGGTTGTCGTGCAATTCTGGGTCAGGGCGTTGTACCAGCGGGGCGCTTCGGCGAGGACGTTTATCTCTTCGGCATAGTCGATCAGCAGCTCCCGGGCTCTGCTCGGCGAGCCCCCGAGGCGGTACAGGTAGACCACCTCCCCGCGTTGGTTGGTGCGCAAGGGGATCAGGTCGCGCTCGTCTCCAACGACATAATAGAGCTCGTACTGGCGGAAGAAGCCTCGCAAGGCGGAGTATTCCTCGTCTTTCTCCTTGCGCGTCTCGATTGACACCGCGAGGTGCCTGCCGTCGGCAAACTCCCAGCTGGCGATGGTGTGACCATAAAGCGTCGGCCCCCAGAAGGCAACGAACATGTCGACACCAACGAGGGTGTCGAGGTCGTAGGTCCGCGTCTCCCAGCTTTGTGTGAAATCCTTCTCGCCGCGGTAGACGAAATTGCGGACGTTGTGGACGGTCAGCAACGGGCCATCAATGGTCGCTGTCGGCAGCCGGGCGACGTCCGGCTGCCAGTCGCGGTCGTTGCTCGGTTGGAGCGCCAGCCACCAGGCGAGCACGAGCCCGGGAGGCGCCAGGATCGCAACAACCGCCCACCGCCAGGGGCGGACCAGCATCGCCGCCGTCAGGGTGATCAAGACCAGGCCACCCGCGAGTGTGCCGGCCAGCACGCGGGAGTCGGGACCATCAATCCAGAGCGCAGCGGCCGCCCATAGGACCGCGAGCGGCAGGGCAACCGCGATAATGAGGCGCAGGACGAAGCGACCCAGGCGCGGGATGGCCATGATCATGGTCAGCGGACGTTCAGCGCATCGTCCGGCCAGTAGCGCGAGCCCGCCAGCTTCGCGGCGATCTTCCAGCCCTCGCCTGTGAGCACGAACACGGCCTCGCCGTCGTCGAGCCGCAGACCGAGCCGCTCCTTCGCACCTTCCTTGATGCCTTCGGGGGAGTGGTCGGTGTTTTCGATCGTCGGCGCGATCACCAGAAACAGCGAAACGACAGAATGGACTCTCATCGCCCCAGAAGCTCCGATAACGACAGACAATGGTGTTTCGTTGTTCGAGG
Source organism: Chromatiaceae bacterium (assembly GCA_040775095.1). Lineage (GTDB taxonomy): Bacteria > Pseudomonadota > Gammaproteobacteria > Chromatiales > Chromatiaceae > JAXGTD01. The sequence continues at coordinate 6,656 of JAXGTD010000115.1, forward strand.
CCGGTCTTCGGTCAGCACCCCTGGGCACAGGCATCGCGCGCCCCATCAGTAGCCCAGAGGGGCGTTGACAACCACGTAGGACAGGTTGCCATCCACATAGGTGCGGTTGTACCAGGCCGACCCGCACTGGTAGAACGAGGTCCCATCCACGACCACCAGCACCGGATCGCAGGGCAGGACGGTCACATAGTCCGGCCCCGAGGCCGCACCCGCGGCGTAGCCGACCGCCGCCCCCACGGCCGCGCCGGCCGCGGCATAGCCCCATCGATTGCCGTCCCAGCGATCGTCCCAGTCGTCCCAGTCGTCCGCGATGTCGCGCCGGGCGTCGGTGCGGTCTTCCGTACGCTCGCTGCGCCCGTCCTGGCGCGCATCGGTGCGTTCGGTGCGCTCCTCTTGGCGTTGGCCCTGGCGCTCGGTGCGCTCCTCCTGCCCTGCGGTTCGGGTGTCGCCCCGGGTCTCGGTGCGGGTCTGACGCGTGGCGGCGCGATCCGCGGACAGATCCTGCCGTGTCCCGGCGTGTTGTTGACCAGAGCGCTGGACCGAGCCCGCCTGCCGCGACGCTGTACGAGCGCCGCTCGCCGCGCCCCGGCTGGAGAAGCTCCCACCCGCGGCCGGACCGCCGCGCGAAAACCCGCCACCACCTCCACGCCCGCCACCGCCGCGCCCCCGGGCGTCGGCGTCGGCGGCGAGGAAGACGACGAACAGTGCCGCGGTCAGAACAGCGATTGTCCTCGAAAGAAATCTCGCGTTCATTGGTCTCCTCCTTTGGGCTCAGGCTTGTCGATGCCGGATGCGTCGCCCGTCTTGGATACGCGCACGAGGAAGGGGATGCGCTCCGCACCTTCAGGCGGCTTGAAAGCGAACAGGCCGTCTGACACCGGCGGGGACAGATTCCAATCGGAGAACAGGGCCCAGAACTGGGGCTGGCCCTCCGCGTGCTTGTAGGTGATCACCACGCGTCGGGGCAGCGGCTCGCCCTCGCCCGCGATCCAGAGCTGGAAATCGATGTCCCTGGTCCGTCCCGCCAGGTGATCGGTCGGGACATCAGTCAGCCGGTCCTGCTCCACGTAATCCAGGGATTCGATACGGCGCTCGAGATCGGCAGGAAAGGTGGTGGCGAACATCAACGCGAGCGGCACGCGCACCTGGAGGTCCCGTACCAGATAGCGCAGCGCGTCATCCAGGTTGCCCTTTTTCTCGACCTGGGCATAGACGTTCTGATCGGGGTCTAAGACGCTGATCGTCTGGCCGTCGAAGAGGATGACGCGCCGGTCGCCGTCGCTCTGCTCGGCCTCGACCCGCAGTCCGCCGGGGCGCTCGAGCATCACCCGACGCTCCTCGCCGAACTCGATCTTCTGGCCAGTCTCCTGGACAACGTCGTAGCCCGAGCGGATCGACACGCTGAATCCCTTGGCCTGCGCCAGACGCTCGGCCATTCTCTGGAGCATCGCCAATGCCTCGCCATCCACCGGCGCGGCGTCCAGCGCCAGGTTGCCGCCTTCGGCCTGTCCGCCGGCCGCTCCCTGCCCCACCGCGAGCGCTGACCCGGTCAGCAGCGGAATACAGAGCGCGGACCCCATCAGCCACTTCGTGATCTTCATCAATCGGCTCCTATGGTCATGATCCCAGCCGAACCGGGACCGGCAACGCCGTTCGGGTTCGGCTGGGTGCTGCCGAACGGCAACTTCCACCCCCTACTTCACCGCCGCTGAAGGTCGCAGCGCAGCTGACGTTTGCTCAAGTACCGGCCCCTTCACAGGGAACCTCCAGGTGATGGGCCCCGTCTTGATGAGTTGCCGGCCGGGCTCCCCCAAGTGCTTGCCGTAGCGGATCAACTGGATCAGGTCGGAGCTCACCTGCGGATTCGTAGTGAAGTAGGAGTGCCCGAAGAGATCAGTGCGCTCGCCCACGTAGGAAATGATATCCACCTGTCCGAGCTCTGCCATGTAACGCTGGCGCTCCTCGGGGATGTCCTCCGGCCGCAGCTGGCCCACCCGTTGCCGACTGCGGAACAGAATCCGCGATATCAGCAGCGCCCGGTCCTCCGGGGACGAGTAGACGGTCAGCCGGCCCTGCAGCACCCGGGGCAGCTTCCCCTCAGGCCATACCGTGACCAGATCGGGGTCGGAGATAAAGCCGGTGATCTGCTGGGCAGCGATGTCGACGTCGATATCCGGCGAGAGCAGCACCAGGTTGCCGATCCTGTAGATGTCGACGGGCTCCTTGCCGGCGGCGATCGCCTCGAGTCCGAGCTCGCGGACGGCCTTGAGAGTCACCGCGGTGCCGCGGCTGTGGGCGAGGATGTGTACCCGCTCCACCCCTGGCGTCGTGGCGAGCAGGCGGATGCTCTTCTTGAGGTGCTCGACCGCGAAGTCCCCGGACTCAGTGGTGGCGGTGTAGGAGGTCAGGAAGTTGCCGGTGGTGGGGGTGGGCCAGGTGAAGAAGGCGCAAACCGGTTCGCGGCCGAGAAAATGGCAGAGCTCCGCGGTGGTGTAAGCGGCGGTGGCAAAGGTTTCGTTGAAGCCGTGCACATAGAGAAGGACCTCCTTTTTCGGCGCCTCGGAGAGCCGGCGCCCAACCTCGTCCTGGAGGCCGCGTTTGGCCTCCTCGTGGCGCGCAAGCTCGGCGCGGTCACGCAGCAGTTTCCCGTTCCCTGCCGGGTGCAGACGATAGGGCTCTTCCGGAAAGGCCCCGATCTCCCGCACCTGGCCGAGCTCGAGATTCACCTCCCGCGTGCGCTCGGCGAGCTGGCTCTGCTCTCGCAGCGACTCCCAGTCCAGCCCTGGCACCACGCGGACCTCGGCGGAACCGAAGGCGATCCGCTTGGCTCGTTCCTGCCCGTAGGGCAAGGAACCCTGCTCCTTGCTCTGCGCCTCCAGCTCGGCAGCGGTCGGTGGTGCGCGGTCAGTGATGAAGAGCAGGTCGAGGTCCGGGCTCCGGCGTTGCTCTGGCGCTACCGTTGGATCGAAGACCGGCTGTTCGCCCGGAGGCAGATACAGGATCGGGGTCGGCATCAGCTGGTGCGCGCTGGTGGCGCAACCGACGATCAGGAGGGTGGCGAGCAGGACCGCGACCGTATCCAGGAACCGACCGTTCATTGCTCGCATAGTCATGTCTCGCATCGCCAGCACGATGAGATTGGCGGCGTCGATCAGCGGTTACGCCGCATCCCCCCGAAGAGGACCCCGCCGACCGCCCCGGCCGCGGCGCCCGCACCTGCATCGCCGGCAACGCCGCCGACGATAGCCCCCTTAGCGGCTCCACTCACCAGATCGCCGCCCACGGTATCCGGCGCTCGCCGCTCCATACCCCCGAACAGGGCCCCGCCGGCGGCGCCTGCGGCCGCGCCCGCCCCGGCATCACCTGCAACGGCACCGATCACCGCACCCTTGGCGGCCCCCGTGGCCGTATCGCCCAAGACCTCCTCGCCGGAGCGCTGAGCGATCGCATGCGTTGCCCAGAGAGCGAAGACAGCCAATGCCAGCGCTCTCGCCGCTGACTTGCTTGTCCGATTCATCTTTGACCTCCTCGATCAGGCATGGGCCTCAGAGCGCCGAAGTACAGATGCCGAAGACCACATAGGCCTCGCCCGAGGACGAGACCGTGATCGTCAAGCGCCCGTCGCTTCCGTTGACTGTCGCCGTCCAGCCCTTTCCGCCTTCCGCACCCTGGAGCACGTATATACCGTTGTCCTCGTTCAGATGCAGGATCCTGGAGGTGCGGCGATCGCCACCGGGATTCAGACTCACGACCTCACCATCTTTGAGACCGATCCTGAACAACCGGGGCAGATTGGCCGTCTCCGGCAATCCCCGTGTGCATTCGCCCTGCTCCGGACAGACGATCACCTGACTCGCGGCACAGAACATCACGTCCCGCTCATTGGCAGATCCATTTGCCGAAGCAAGGCACAGGCCCACGAGCAACGCGGAGTGCGCTGCGATGTTTTTTTGGGTCGTCACGTCATCTCTCCTGTGGTCTCGGGTCGATCGTCATCGCTCTCACTCCAAGTGACAGTCCGCGAGATCTCGACACCCCCTACGAGCCCATCCAATGTGGCTGGCAGCGCCATCTGCGGGGAGCGCATTCAAGGCGAGCGCTTCACCTGCTGCCCGAGTCCTTCTCCAGGTCCCCGTTTAGCAGCCGCGATCACGCGACGGGTTCAGTCGATCTGGGGGATGATCTTGAACGGATAGTCGGGCTCGCAATAGTCACCGGGCTTCTGCCGTTTCGGCAGTTCCACCTTCTCGCGCGGCACTTCCTTGTAGGGGACCTTACTCAGCAGATGACGAATGATATTGAGCCGCGCCCGCTTCTTATCGTCCGAGTGGGCGACATACCAAGGCGCCCAATCCGTGTCGGTGGCCGCGAACATCTCGTCGCGGGCGCGCGAGTAGTCATACCAGCGGCTGTAGGACTTGAGATCCATCGGCGAGAGCTTCCAGATCTTGCGCCCGTCGTCGATGCGCGCCTCGAGCCGCCGCGTCTGCTCCTCCATGCCAACCTCGAGCCAGTATTTAATGAGGATGATCCCGGAGTCGACCATCAGCTTCTCGAACCCCGGAATGATCTCGAGAAATCGCTTCGCCTCCTGCTCGGTGCAAAAGCCCATCACGCGCTCGACGCCGGCCCGGTTGTACCAGCTCCGGTCCCAGATCACGACCTCGCCCGCCGCCGGGAAGTGCGGTATGTAGCGCTGTCCGTACATCTGGGTCTTCTCGCGCTCACTCGGCGCCGGCAGCGCCATGACGCGGAATACGCGTGGGCTCACCCGCTCGGTGATTGCCTTGATGGTGCCGCCCTTACCGGCACCGTCGCGGCCCTCGAACACGACGCAGACCTTGAGTCCCTTGTGCCGCACCCATTCCTGCAGCTTCACCAGCTCCACATGCAGCTTGCGCAACTCCTGTTCATAGGTCTTGGTCTTCATCCTCTCCAAAGCGCGCGTCCCTTCCTTATCCCCGCCGCCCTTTTTCTTCTCGCCTTTCTTGCCCATCTTCCGCTCTCCCCATGGCTGGCGGCCCACACGATGACCTTGCCGCTGTCACGCTGAACAATACGGGCTCTGCGAAGCAAAAAAGCGGCCAATCTTGACAGCGCAATGACCAGGGCAAGAAACCGTTAAAATGTATCGACATACCTTGGTGCCACATTATTTCCCGCACGATCTCGGCCACAGCGACCCCGCATGCCGACTCCGTTATTTCGGAGGTTCCCCGAACGGCCGGAGCCTGGCCGCCGTAGCCAACGCAACCGGAGCCTGTACCGGATGCGGGAGGTCTGCCGATTGCGCGCGTCCGTTAGGTTTTCGCGCGTTAACCGATCGACGTCGAGCCAATCGGCACGCAACCCGCCCCCTACTCCCGGCCCGGGGCAGCTGGCGGCGACACGTCGCGAAAATTCTCGACCAGGATGTGCAGACTGGTCAGGAGCACCCAGAGGGGGAAGACCAGAAGGACCCCGTCAAGGGAGCGGCTGCTGCCCAGCAGGAGCCCCCCCAGGGCATAGCCGAGAAAGGCGATCCAGCGGGCGATGAACCGGGTTTGCAGCGCGAGCGTCGAGGTCGCGATCATGAAGACACCCGCCATCCGAATCGCATAGACATTGAGGGCTTCATAAGAAATGGCGCGGGCGACGTTGAAGGCCGACGAGCCGAGCAAGCGGTCGGGCTGGGCCGCGTAAGCGATGATGATGCCCCCCGCCACCGCGGCAGAGAGGAACAGCATAGCGAGGAAGAGCAGGCCGCTGCCGAGAAAGACGGTGGCGAAGAAGCGGTCCTCCCGCTCGCCCAGTCGGTCGCGTAGCACGCCTATGAACCACAGGAAGGCGATTCCCGCGAACGGCAGCAGATTCAGCGCGGCAACCACGCGACCGGATTCGTTACGCAGCCACTCCCCGGCCTCCCTGGGATCGCCAGGTACCGACCAGCGCAGGAGGAGAAAGCTCGCGCCCAAGAGCAGGGAGAATACGATCCCCGCGAAAGCGGCGGTGCGCGGCGCCCGCAGGCTCGCGCTGATCAGATTTGCTTGGGGCTTGCTCACGAAGGGTCCCGGAGGGCGCCGCTAGAGATAGCGCTCGGCCGCGGTGACGAAGTCCTCCCGGCTAGGAAGATCTCGCGGGGCGATCGCGACGGGGAGCATGACGGCACGCTCGCCGCGGGCGTTTCGGAGCTCTTGGAGGTCGATCTCGTGTCCGGATGGATCACCCGGATCGAGCCGGATGTTCATCGGACTCAGACAGAGGCGGAGCTCTTCTGATCGGAGCTGGCGTTCCGCCTCCCCCAGCCGCCTGGCGACTGCCTCCAGATGATTCTTCAAAACATGTGCATCCGCGCCCAGCCCCTGCAGTTGCCGTGAGACGGCGTCGAGCTCCACTTGCAGGCCGGCCTCATCCGCTTTGCCCACCTCCGGACGATCGAAGCTCAGGGAACCGCGCTTCATGGCTCGGAGCTTCCGCGCCAACAGGTCGCGCTGGCGCGTGAGGTCCGCCCGCTCCACCCGCGCCTCGGTGATCTCCGCCAGCGCCAGGGCGAGCAGGTGATCGAAGGCGCGCCGTTTGAGGAAGCGCCTGGTCTCGTCCTCGCTGACCCGGGGCTCCAGCAGGTGGTGCCCGGAGAAGCCGACAGTGACTTGGGGCACGTCGCGCCGCACCTGGTCCCCCACCAGGTCCATGCCGAGGATGTTTCGCTCCTCCCGGCGTGCCAGGACCAGCGCCGTGACACGCTCGGCACCTCGCCCCTCGTTACCGGACAGATAGTCCGACAGGGTCCTATCGCGGCCAAGGACCTGCAGCATGTCTCCGGTGGATGCGAACAGGGCCGCGAGTCGGAAATCGTCGCGGTAGCCATGGGGATCTGCCGCCACGGGGGCCGGGATGCCGTCCACCAGGGCCACCACCTGGTCGATCGCGTGGATGACCGGCCCGCGCAGCCGCTTGCGGTAACCCGGGACCAGCCGAAGCCGGGGGTCGGTGCCATCCACCGCCCGCTCGATGGCCAGGTCGA
>JAXGTD010000116.1:0-13563 GCA_040775095.1 Chromatiaceae bacterium
CCTTCCTTGCCAACCTTCTCCATGGCCTCGGCGATGATCTCACCGATGGACTCGTCGGAGTTGGCGGAGATGGTGCCGACCTGGGCAATCTCCTTGTTGTCGGAGCAGGGACGGGACAGGTCGCGCAGGCCGGCGACGGCGGCCTCGACCGCCTTGTCCATGCCGCGCTTGAGGTCCATCGGGTTCATGCCGGCGGCAACCGCCTTCAGGCCCTCGCGGACCATGGCCTGGGCCAGCACGGTCGCGGTGGTGGTGCCGTCGCCGGCAATGTCGGAGGTGTGCGAGGCGACCTCCTTGACCATCTGCGCACCCATGTTCTCGAACTTGTCCTTGAGCTCGATCTCCTTGGCCACGGAGACGCCGTCCTTGGTGACGGTCGGGGCGCCGAAGGACTTCTCCAGCACCACGTTGCGACCCTTCGGGCCGAGGGTCACCTTGACCGCGTTGGCGAGGACATTGACGCCCTCCATCATACGATTACGGGCGTCGCTGCCAAACTTGACGTCTTTTGCACTCATGAAACTGTTACCTCGATCGAAAACGGACCGTTAGTCGGTGTGGGGATAGGCGCAGGTGTCGTCGGTCACGCGGACCGATCAGCCCTCGATCACGCCCATGATGTCTTCCTCGCGCATCACGAGGAAATCTTCGCCGTCAAGCTTCACCTCGGTGCCGGAATACTTGCCGAACAGCACGCGGTCGCCGACCTTGACGTCGAGGCCGCGGGTGTCGCCGTTGTCCATGACCTTGCCATTACCCACGGCAATGATCTCGCCCTGGATCGGCTTCTCGGTGGCGGAATCCGGGATCACGATGCCACCGGCGGAGGTGCGCTCCTCTTCCATGCGACGAACCACGACACGGTCATGCAAGGGACGAATCTTCATTGGGTCATTTCCCCTCAAGTGGAAAGAAACTGGGAATGCGCTCCAACGCGGGCCCCTGGCCCACGGTGTTAGCACTCATGCTTGGCGAGTGCTAATAATAGGCCCCGAAACTGGCCTGTCAAGGGGCGCGGCGCCCGAAAGTGATGGAATTTCCGCGTCGCGCGGACAGGCGCCGCACCGGGGGGCTCCAGCGGCCGGAGCGACGCGGCCACGCGAAGGCGACGCGCCGATGCACATGACGCCGTCGGCTCATCGGGGGTCGGTCCGATGGCGGGCCAGCCGTGCCGATGGGGCGCAGCGGAGCGGATGCCCCGATCAGCGACCGCCGCGGCCCTTCGAGCGCCGCGTGGCGCGGCTTGCCGCGGCCGTGGATGCCGGGTAATGCTTGTCGCCATCCGGCCCGATTGCGGGCCCGCGACTAAAATATGGGGCAGAGGTGATGTGATGAAACTGACGCGATCCGCCGCGGCCTGGAAGACTCCGGCTTTCGACGCAACCCTTGTCAACGAGATCCAGGCGCTCGGACCAGGGCATCCGACACTCCAGCACCTGCTTCAGGCGGGACTGGTGCAGACCAACGCCGTCTCGGGCGACCCCATCAGCGTCTACCTGTTGAGCAGCCACGAGCAGGAGGGCCGCATCCACGCACGCCTTGGCGTCTTCTACTCCGGGATCATCTCCGGATGCAGCTGCGCCGATGACCCCTCACCCGTGGACAGCATCACCGAGCACTGCGCATTGCTGCTGGAGCTGGACCCTGTCTCCGGCGACGCGCGCATGACCCTAGCCGGCCCCTAAAAAGCCGCTGCACCCCGGGGCGCGCTCCGCGCAAACCGCGCCACGTAGGAGCCCGCTCGCGGGCGACCTTGCCGCATCTCCCAGGCCGGCAGGATGCGCGCGATCACCCCGTTATCTGCATGAACGAGTAGGACCTCGCCTAGCCTGTCGCGGCTGCAGCGCCGCCCAGACGCGGGTCCAGGACGAGGGTCGGACCCGAATCCCGCGGATTCCCTTCTCGAGACGAGAAACTCTCTGGCGCGAACGGAGTCACCGGCGGCGAGCCGGGAGCACACGGATTGTCGGGGCGCAAAGACGTCGATGCGCGACTCGTGTACTAATCCATTTTCGACAATCGGGTTAACGCGGGTCGTCGCAGCGACCAAGGATTTCAGATGCGTTCTCGCCGCCGCAGGTCTGTGCTCGACGCATTGCTGAGGTCCTTCTTGGCGCAGTCGCGCGCGGAACGGCGTGGGGTGGCTGGGGAGGCGGCGGTCGCGAACGTGTTGCGCCGTCTGTTCGCCGAGGTTGCCAACGACTTGATCCTTCCAGACGGGCGCGGTGGGCTCACCCAGGTTGACCATTTGGTCCTGACACGGGCGGGTTTGCTGGTCATCGAGACCAAGAACTATCGCGGGGTGATTCTGGGCGGCGCCTACGAGCGCACCTGGACTCAAGTCGTCGGTCCGCAGCGCAACCAGTTCCAGAACCCGTTGCGTCAGAATCACGCGCACGTCGAAGCGGTCAAGTCGCTGGCGCCCGGCGTGCCGGTACTCGGTCGCGTTGTCTTTCTCGATGGCGCCAGGTTCCCCAAAGGCGTACCCGATGGTGTGGTCATGCTCGAGCAGCTCTATCAAAACCTCGCCGGCCTGCCGGGCGCCGGCATTCCGCCACCAACGGTGCTCGGATGGGAGCGCGTGCTCCGCTTTGCGCTGACAGGAGCAGCCGCCCGGCGGGCGCATCTCGAGGGACTGAAAGAGCGCCACGCAGAAGGCGACACGGCAGCCCGCGCCGGGGCGCTGACGAATACTGCCGGTGTCATCAGGCCCGAAGTGCGACGCGCACCCACCACCCCGGCCTGGCCCCTTCCGTCCATCCGGCGCCTCGGGCTACGGTTTGCCGTGGCGCTGATCGGCCTCTGGCTCAGCTTGGTCTGGCTGGGCAAGCTGGTATCCCATGGTGAGAAGCCGCCTCCCTCCGTCGCCGGGCAACCGCACCCCGCGGCCATCGTTTCCGCGATCGCCCGGCCAGCACCACGACCAACCCCGACCGTCAGACCCAGCGCCCCATCGTCGCATCCCACACGCCCATCGCCGCTGCCCACACACCCATCGCCGCATCCCGGTCCGTCTACGCCAGCGTCGTCCCGGCCACGCGCCGTCGTCACAACACGAGCCCCCATCACATGGTCCGATCCCAGCACGGCATCGCGCCAAAGCGAGGCGTGCACCCTCGCCATTGTGGCCGTGCTAATCGAGAACACCGCGGAGAATCGCCGGTTGCGGAACCAAGCCTGTCGGTGAGCATGCCAGCGGCCCATCCGTTCCCGCCATCACCCCGAGTCGGAGCGCGAGCCCTGCCCCCAACTCGCTGAAAGGCGTCCTCGCCCCCGATTGGCAACGTGCCCATTGACCACTGGCGAATCTGGGCTAGGGTTAAATGCAGGACTGCAACGGGCTTGTCCCAACCTTCTGCGCTAGCGCAGGGAGGACCAGATGCCGCCGGTGGATGGGGTCCTGTCGCGATCGGCTTTCCTCGCGCGATTCGAGCGCAACGCGCCCCCCCTTAAAAAGATCGAAACACCCGCCGGCGGCCGATACCTCTACGACACGGGCACCAACAAGATCCTGCGGCCGGGCGATGCTGTTTTCGATTTCTTCGACCAGCAGGGAGCGGAGGGCGCATGGCCTAAAGGCAGGATTGGCGGCGCGCCCGACGAGGTCGTCGATGATCTCTACGATACCTATTGCAGGCTCGGCTGCTTCGATCCGACGCCGTTCGATATCGTTACCTTCTCCGACGACGAGATCGACCGCGCGATCCGAAAGCTGCGTGACACCGGTCCCGACATCCTCGTCCTGAACCTCACCGAAAGGTGCAATCTGCGCTGTGCGTATTGCGCCTTCTCCGGCGCCTACACCCATAGCCGGACCCACGCCGAACGCGCAATGACCCGCGCGACCGCCTTGCGTGCCATCAACTGGTACCTCGCCTTTGACCGACCGAGCTATGGATTCGCTTTCTATGGTGGCGAACCGATGCTGGCGCTGAAGGTGCTCAAGGATCTCGTCGCGCACACCCGTGAACAAACAGGCAAGCCCACCAAATTCAATCTGACCACCAACGCAACGCTCTTGACCAAACCGGTTGTAGCGTGGTGCGTCGCCAACGACATTACGCTAACGATCAGCCTCGACGGACCAGAGCCGGTCCACGACCGCTACCGCAGAACCCGAAAGGACGGCGCCACCTTCGCCATCGTCTTCGCGGCGATCGAGCAGATCCATCGCGACCACCCCGATTATTTCAGGGACCACATCCTGTTTAATCTGGTGCTCGCGCCGCCCTATCGCCTCGACGAGATCCGGCACTTCGTTTCGGACAATGCGGACCTGTTTCCCGACGGCAAGCTACAGATCTCGCCAGTGTCAGGCCATCCGCAGGAGATCGCCCACGCACTGGGTCTCGATCGGAGTGCAATACGAGAAGGTGCGACAGGCTTTGCGACGGCAAGACAGGCGTTCGACACCGACCTCGGACGAGCCGGCAGGAGTGATGCCTTCCTGCACTCCTTGCTCGGCCGGGGCATGCTCGCGATCCATAAGCGTGACGACCATAAGCTGACGGGTAGATCACCGAGTCACGGTCAGTGCCTGCCCGGAATTCGCAAATGCTTCGTCGACACCGATGGCACGCTATACATGTGCGAGAAGGTTCAGGCCTACCCTATCGGGGACGTCTTCGCCGGATTCAACGAGACCAGGATCCAGGATTTCCTGGTGCGATACAGCGATTTCCTCGCGGAGGCGTGCAAAGGATGCTGGGCCATTCGCCTCTGTCAGAAGTGCTTCAACTCCATTCGGGAGGGAGAAGAGCTCTCGCCGCAACGACTCGAGCAATTCTGTGACACAAGCCGGAGGGGCCTCAGTGAGACCCTCACCCGCTATTGCGCGATACGCGAAGCGAGAGATTCGGCGTTCGACTGGGCTGACGACATTGAGCTGGTGTAGAGACGGAGGAGACCATGTCCGAAGAAGTGTTTAGGGCCTCGAGAAGCAACCAGAACGCGACCCGGCAGTGTCACTGCCACTGCGTGAACAGCGACGCCGTTGCCCACGCAACGGGGGATGCCGTCTCGGAGATGAGTCAGCCGCCCGATTGCCAGTGCACCTGCTACTGCCAGCAAGGGCAGGCGGCCAGCCAGCAGATGGGCGACACGAGTGCGACCTCGAGCGCGGCAGGCTGAATGCCGAGTGAATCATCGCCAAAGGTCGACGCCCCCTCTCGACGCTGGAGCGGATTCCGGTGGAGCGGGCGTCGTCCAACCTTCAGAGAGAGTCTACCAGCGCATACTGAGCCGCCCCGGGTTCGTCGGAGGCAGTTTGGTTTGAGTCAAGCCGCCACGGCGGCCGGCTCGGTTTGTCGGTAGTAGGCCGTTTCGGCCTCGGCCGGCAGGACATTGCCCGTCGGCGCCAACACTCGCCGGTGATTGAACCACTCGACCCACTGCAACAATACTCCAGCAAAGCAATAAGGAGCAATAAGGGGTCAAAGCAATAAGGGGTCCAATAAGGGGTCAGGGTCCAATAAGGGGTCAGAGCCCTTTTTTTAAGGGACGCCTGGCGCAACAACCCCGCCGCTTCTACTCAGAGGCAAACCGCGCAACGGCGAATGCTGATTGGTGAGCGCGCCTAGAATCCCTTCAGCCGCTCCTGCCGTAGGGCATCCGCCCCGCCGGGACGGACATCGGCCGGCTTCTTCGGCCGCCCCCGCTGAGCCCTCCCAACCCGCTTGCCCAGCGTCGCCTCGATCGATGTCCGAAACCGATCGTTGCCAAGCGGTGTGCCGGTCTGCAGGCAGTCTCTGATCTCCTTCAGCGTCTCGGGGGGCTGCATAAACGCCAGGAGCGCACGGTAGGCCTCCTGTCGTTCCGCATCGCTTGCACCGAGTCGACGATACTCGACATGCTCGCTGATCAGCGGATTTGCTGCTCCCCACGCGTTGTGCGCATAGCTCGACCAAGGGTATTGCCGAGCATCCGCGACCATCCCCGCCCGCACCGGGTTGCGCTCGATATAGCCATAGCAGCGCAGCAGGTACGCCTCGGTCTGCACCAGACTGCTCTTGAAACGGCCCTCCCAAAGCGTCCCGCTGCGCTGATAGCTGCGGTTGATGTAGGGCACATAGCGCCGACCCAGATATTGCATGGCCCGACTGACGCTGTCGGCGTCGTCCGGGCTCATGAGCAGGTGGACGTGGTTGGTCATCAGGACATACGCGTGGACCCTGCACGCCCAGCGCGTCGACGCCTCTCCAAGCCAGCCCAGATAGGCCTCGTAGTCGGCACCCTCGAAGAAGATCGGCTGCCGGTTGTTGCCCCGCTGAACCACGTGCACGGGGACATCGGGGAGGAAAAACCGGGGCTTGCGCGGCATCGGATTACCCGCGGCTTGTAGGGCTTCCGAGCATTATGCCCTCGAACGCGCACCTATAAAAGGGCTCTGACCCCTTTTTTTCTTTTTTTTCCGCGCCGCGGATATACACTAGCCTCAAGTATATCCAGATCGATCCGGGAGAATACCCAATGCAGGTATCAAAATGGGGCAACAGTCTGGCGGTGCGCCTGCCCACCGCGGTGGTCGAGGCGCTAGACCTACACGATGGCGACGACATCGAGATCCAGGTCGAAGGGTCGCGGAGCCTGAGCGTGCGCAAGACTCCCGATCAACGCGAACTGCTGGCGCGGCTGCGCAAGTACCGCGGGCGTCTACCAAAGGGCTTCCGCTTCGATCGGCTTGAGGCCCATGAGCGCGGCTAACGTCTTCTTCGATACCAACATCCTGTTGTACCTGCTGTCAGAGGATGCGGCGAAGGCGGACCGGTCCGAAGACCTACTCGCCGACGGTGGTGTCATCAGCGCGCAGGTGCTGAACGAGTTTGCAGCCGTCGCCTCACGTAAGCTCGGCCTGGCCTGGCCGGAGATCCGCGAGCTATTGGGAACGGCGCAGTCGCTGTGTCGAGTCGAACCCCTGACGATCGCCACGCACGAGCGTGGACTCGCGCTCGCCGAGCGCTACGGGTTTGCGGTCTACGATTCGCTGATCGTCTCCGCCGCACTGCTGGCCGGTTGCCGCGTGCTGTGGACCGAAGACCTGCAGGATGGCCAGCAGGTCGACGACCAACTGACGGTGAAGAACCCCTTCGCGACGTCCTGAACCGATTCCGCGAGGCTCAGCCCCCATGACCGACGCATCCGAATCCACCCTCGGCATCGACCTCCACCCCGACGAACGCTGGGCGCTCGACGAGTTCCTGGCCTCCCCGCGCTTCGAGGAGCGCGCCATGGACCTGGCAACACTCGAAGGCTTTCTCACCGCCCTCGTGATCGGGCCGAATATCCTCATGCCCTCGCAGTGGATGCCCTGGATCTGGGATCACATCGATGGACAGGTGGCACCGCCCTTCGAGGATCTGGACGAGGCCAACGTGATGCTCGGCCTCGTCATGCGGCTGTACAACGGCTTGATTCAACGCTTCCAGACCGATCCCGAAGGCTTTCGGCCGGTGTATCTCGACGCTGCCCAGTGGGGCGCCTCGGAGTGGTGCGAGGGCTTTTTGACGGGCACCCGGCTGGACTCCAAGGCCTGGTCGCTGCTGATAGTCGCAGAGCCTACTTGGTTTACGCCCTTCCTTCGGCTCGGGAGCGACTCCGGCCTGCAACGGACCCTGCAGGACGAAGACGGCGACCGCTGGGTCGAGGCCATCATCCCGTCGCTTGTGGAGATCCACGCGTTCTGGCTTGAGCGCCGGCAGTCTTCACTCAACCCGCGCGATCTGGCTCGAGGCGCCCCGCCTCCGCGTGCGCAGCAGCCGGTGGTCCGCGCCACGCCGAAGGTCGGCCGCAACGACCCCTGTCCCTGCGGCAGCGGCAAGAAGTACAAGAAGTGCTGCGGCGCCTCGAGTAGCACGCTGCACTGAGCCGCGGATCTAGCCCCAACCCGCAGCCGGTGGCATGCCTTGGCAGCGACGAACGGCTACCAAGCGGCTACCAGGGCGGAGAAAACCGGAAACGGCTACCGTGATAATCTCGCTAAGCGACTGCTTTATGGAGCTGGCGGACGGATTCGAACCGACGACCTGCTGATTACAAATCAGCTGCTCTACCAACTGAGCTACGCCAGCAATGTGGGGCTGCCGCGCCGGCGATGCGTTTCGCGGTGGGGCGGTGCCGGGGCGGGTGTCGGGAGGGGGTGCCGACTCGGCGAGCAGTCCAGACCGGGGTGATTCTATGCCAAGGCGGTGATTTGCTCAAACGGCGCGATGGGCGCGGATGCGCCCGGTGGCGACGTGACGGGCCCTGGGTGTCAGGTGTACAGCGCGAGGCCCTGCAGCACCAGGTCCGGGCGATGGGTTGCCGGGCGAACGATGGCAGGGAGCAGACGTTCCGCGTCGCCCCCGGTGAGGATGAGGCTGGGCTCTTCGCCGGCCAGATCGTGCAACCGATTCCACAGCCGCTCGGCCAGTGCGGCAGGGCCCTGGATGCTGGCGGCGGCAATCGCTTCCCCGCTGCTGACACCCCAGGGCTGCGTGCCGTCGATGGCCTCGTGGGGCGGGATCAGGGTTCCCTCGAGCAGGCTTCGGCGCATCATTTCGATACCAGGCAGGATCAGGCCGCCAAGGTGGCGCCCGTCGCCGAGCAGCAGGTCATAGGTGATGGCCGTGCCGGCATCGACGATGAGCTTGGGGCCGATGTGCTGCGCATGCGCGGCGCTCAGAGCGAGCCAGCGGTCGGTACCGAGCAGTCGGGGATCGGCATAGGCGATACGGACCACGGAGTCCCGCGCAAGACGGCCGGCATCGATGCGCAAGGGCGCGCGGCGCCAGTAGGAAGCGCAGGCGTTGCCAACGGCGTCGACGACGGCCTCGGGGCCGACGCTGCCGACCAGGATGTGCTCGATCCCCTCGAGCCCGTCCCAGGCGGCGTGGACATCGATGGGGATCGCACCGCCATGGCGGGCACTTTGCATCGGCGTCAAGGTCTGACCGTCCCAGACCGCCCATTTCAGGCAGGTGTTGCCAATGTCGATGAGGAGGTGCATGCAATGCCGAACCCGTGATGCTTGCCGGACCCGGCATTATGACCCCTTGCGCCTTGGTGTGCGCAATGCGGTTCGTCGCGCCGGGGCGACTCCGCGATCCCAGGAGCTACTCACCGCGCGCGACGGTCCCGCGCAAGCTCACCTCTCCGGCATGACAGGCCAGGATGCGCCCATCCTGCTCCAGCAACAGCTCTCCGCCCTCGCCAATCCCGACATGCGTGCCGAGGATGCGCCGATCGCCGTGATGGATGCTGACGCGTTCACCACGGTAGGCGTCGAAGCGCAGCCAGTCGGACCGGAAAGGGGCCAGCCCGTCGCGATCGTAACGCGCCAAAACGGCGAAGAGCCTGGCGATGCAGGCCGCCGCGAGCGCGTTCCGACTGCAGGGTTCGCCTTGCATGACCTCGCGCAGGTCGACCCAGGGTTGGTCGATGGCGGCGGCGCCGTGGCGGTCCGTCGTCCGGTCCATGCGCAGGTTGATGCCGACGCCAACGACGACATGGCTCGGGCCCTGCGCCTCGCCGGCGACCTCCAGCAACAGACCCGCGAGCTTGCGACGATGCCAGTGCACGTCGTTGGGCCATTTTAGTCCAATATCCTGGGCACCCATCCCCTGCAGGGCCTCGGCGACCGCGACGCCGGCGGCGAGGCTGAGCCCGCCGAGCTGAGCGGGGCCTCCGGCATAGCGCCAAAGCACGGACAGGTACAGGTTGACACCAAATGGCGATATCCATCGCCTCCCCTGCCGCCCGCGCCCGTCACGCTGCCGCTCCGCCAGGCACACGCTGCCGGAAGGGGCGCCCTCGCTGGCCTGCTGCATCAGCCGCGTGTTCGTCGAGTCGATGTCGTCGTGGATCTGAACCAGCGCCGGACAGGGGGCAGCCGTTTCCGTCAACAACTGCTGGATGAGCGAGACGTCGAGCAGCTCCAGCGGCTCGGGAAGGCGGTAGCCCTGCCCTTTCACCGTTTCGATGCCCAGGCCGAATTCCTCGTCGGCCTTGCGCAGGGACTTCCAGACGGCCGCGCGACTGATGCCGAGCCGCTCGGCAATGGCCTCGCCCGAGTGCAGCCGGCCGTCGGCGAGCAGGCGGATGATCTGTTGCTGGCGGGACATGCGCGTGCCGTCTCCGGTGATCCCTCAGTCGGCCAGGTCGAGCGCCGCCGCAACACCGGCGACGCGGCTGGCCGGCGGGTGGGGGCACGCCCGGGGCGGCGGCGCCAGGCAGTCAGGCGGCACGGCCGAGCCACTCGGTACGCCGCTGCAGCGCCGGCCCTGGCGGGTCGGACAGCAGACAGAGCTCGCAGGTGTCCGATGGCGCGGGTTCGGGCCGGACCTGGAAGCGCATCAGCTCGTCACGGCGAAAGGCGTGGATCTCCACCTGGGCGCCCGCGGGTAACCAGCCAAGCAGGTCGTCGAGGTTACCCGCGTTGACGCGCAGCCCGTCGATGGCGATGAGGGTGTCGCCGGCGGACAGTCCGGCGCGCTGCGCCGGCCGGCCGTCGAGCACCACGGCGATCTGGGCCTCGCCGGTGTCGGGTTGAAGTCGGATGCCGATGTCGGGTCGGGCCACGATCGGCTCGAAACGCTCGGCGACACCGCCATTGTCCTTCGCATCCTTCTGCGGGCGCAGCCGCATCATGACACCGGCGCTCGCGAGCAGACCTTCCAGGTCGAGATCGGTGGTGGAGTCGAGCGCCTGCGCGAAGAACCCGTCAAGGTCGAGTCCGCTGATCTCGGTGGCGACGGCCTCGACGCCACGCTCGGGCACGCCGATCCCGGTGCGGCCGTAGCGCTGCCACAGCGCGCGCATGACATCGTCGAGACTGCGCGCGCCGCGGGTGTCCCGGCGAATGATCAGGTCCAGCGCCAGCGCCGTCAACGCGCCCTTTCCGTAGTAGCTGACGATGGCGTTGGGGGCGTTCTCATCCTGCTTGTAGAACTTGGTCCAGGCATCGAAGCTCGAGCTCGCCAGGGTCTGGCGCAAGCGCCCGGGCGTGCGCATGACGCGGGTGATGGTCTCGGCCAACATCTCCAGATAGCCGCGCGCATCGATGCAGCCGCTGCGCACCAGGGCCAGATCGTCGTAGTACGAGGTGATACCCTCGAAGGCCCAGAGCGTGCGCGTATGCACCTCGCGATCGAGTCCGTTGTCGGCGAAGGCCGCCGGGCGGATGCGCTTGACATTCCACAGGTGAAAATACTCGTGACTGCACAGTCCGAGAAAGCGGCGATAGCCGGCACTGATCGGCCCGTCCCCCGGCTTGGCCAGGTCGGAGCGACTGTAGAGCAGGCTGGTGGAGAAGCGGTGCTCCAGTCCGCCGAAACCACTGCCGACCAGGGTTGTCTGAAACAGATAGCGGTCGATCGGCAGCTCGCCAAAGAGCCCCGCGTGCTGCCGACAGATCCGCTCCAGATCCCTCTCCAGTCGCGCGAGGTCGGCACGCTGGCGTCCGGTAATGGCCATCCAATGGGGCACCTCGCCGACCTGGAAGCCAATCACCTCGAAGTGACCCATCTCCACCGGATGGTCGATCAGATCGGCATAATCGTCGGCGACATAGGTGCCAAAGCCCCAGGGCTCGGCGTCGACCCGCACCAGGCTGGTTGCCACCCGCCAGCGCGCGTAGTCTTCGCCTTCGGGCGGCAGCAGCTCGAGGCGGCAGGGGCCGTCGTCGAAGCCCGAGACGCGCAGAAAAAGGCTCGGGCCGTTGAAGTAGGCGTGGGTGATGTCGAGATGGGCCGAGCGCACGCTCAGATCCCAGGCATAGACCTGATAGCAGACCTTGACCGGACCCGTGCTCGCCGCGAGGCGCCAGGTCTGCTTATCGAGCTGCTCGAGCGCCACCGGGCCGTCGGCGTCGAATGCGCTCAGCGAGACGATATTGCGCGCAAAGTCGCGGATCATGTAGCTGCCCGGTATCCAGGCCGGCATCGACAGCGTCAGCGGGGTCTGCGCCGACTCGGGACTGGCGGGGATCGAGAGCTCGACGCTGAACAGATGGGCCTCGGGACGCTCGGGCCTGACCCGATACTGAAGCGGACTCGCTGGGCACATAGGACGGTCTCGGGTCTGGGGCAAAATGTCTACGTTAGCAGAATCGCGGGCCATCCGGAGCAGGCCGCCGCCATCCGCGGGGCGCGTGAAGCGCCGCGGGGCAGTCCGCCGATCGGCCCCCATCATTGCGGATGTTTTACTTGTGTTTCGGTATCTTGCAACAATGCCGACTAGAATGAGGGGAAATCGCGGGTTGCGACTTCGCCGCGGATCCCGTCGCCAACGCGCCGAAAACCCGCTCTGATCACTACAAGGTCCAACCTAGAAAAAGCAGTTGACCGCTTAGCCTCACATGCAAAAGTCTGATCTTGTTCGCGTTCTGGAGACGTTGGAGAGTTGTCCGCCAGGTGAAGGGCGCTACGCTCGCCAGGGCACGCCCCGCGCGGCGCCCAGCCGTGTCACAACTCGTTGGAATAGAAGGACTATTCCGCCTCGTTAATGCCTTGCTGGACACCACGCGGAACGCACCCTGACGACCGTCCAACAGCTCTTTCTAGGTTCAACCGTTGGAACAGCAACCGCTACAACCCGAGGGCGAGCCGACACCGCCGCCACGGCCCGTCAGGGGTCGTGTCCGCGCTCTGGCACGCGCCATTGCGATCCTGGCGGTGGTCTGCGTACTGGTGCTGCCGATGGCGGCCGACCTGTTCATCTCTGCCGCCACCAGCCACGATATCGCCGATCGGGTCGACGCGGTGGAGCCGACGCCGGTGGCACTCATCCTGGGCACGGCGCGCACCCATCGGGGCCAGCCGAACCAGTTCTACCGCGCCCGCATCGAGGCGGCCGCGGAATTGTTCCACAGTGGGCGCGTACGCGGCATTCTGGTCAGCGGCGACAATGCGACCATCTATTACAACGAGCCGCAGGCCATGCGCAAAGACCTCATCGCGCTGGGTGTGCCCGATGAGTTCATCACGCTGGACTATGCCGGATTCCGCACGCTCGACTCGGTGGTGCGGGCGAAACGGGTGTTCGGGCAGGATCACATCGTCGTCGTCAGCCAGCGCTTCCACGTCGAGCGGGCAGTGTTCCTTGCCCAGCACTACGGGATCCACGCCACCGGTCTCGCGGCACCCGATCCCACCACCCAAAGCACGACGCTGGTACGCACCCGCGAGGTGTTTGCCCGGGTTGCCGCGCTGCTCGACGTCCTGACGCGCCGGGGCCCACGTTTTCTGGGCGCGCCAGAGACCGTGAAGCTACGCGAGCCTACCTCGCCCCACACATCCGCCTAGGAGCGCGGCCCCGCCGGGGGAGGAGATGCGCCCGTGGGAGGCCCGCTCCGCGGGGCGACTGGCCTCGGGCCGGAAGAGTCGCGGCGCGCAGCGCCCCTCCTACAGGCAGAAGGGGTTCCCCGGCCGCGATGGCCTGCCCGAGCGATGCCGGCGGGTGCGCAACCCCACCCCTGGGAGGCCCGCTCCGCGGGGCGACTGGCCTCGGGCCGGAAGGGTCGCGGCGCGCAGCGCCCCTCCTACAGGCAGAAGGGGTTCCCCGGCCGCGATGGCCTGCCCGAGCGATGCC
>JAXGTD010000117.1:0-13511 GCA_040775095.1 Chromatiaceae bacterium
AGATCCGGGGCCTCATCGACAGCGGCATCAAGTTCGCCGACATCTTCGAGGAGGACGTCCCAGGGTGCGTGACCCTGAGCAACCGTGATGCCTCCAGCGAATGCCTGCTGGTCAAGCCCGGCAAGGCGAAGGCCGCGGCTTTCCTGGAAACCAGTCGCTACGCCGAATACGTTGGCGCGACGGTGGAATTCGAGAAGATGGAAGGCATCACCCTGGACCCGGACAGCAACACGATGTACCTGGCGTTGTCGCGCATCATCAACCAGATGGCGGACGGCATGGGGGACATCAGCGTGCCGTATAACTACTGCGGTACGGTCTATGCGCTCGACCTCGATGCCAACTACGACGCCTACGCGATGCACGGGCTCGTGCAGGGCATCCCCCGCACGATCCAGCGCGGTGCGATCGTCGACGATCCCTACCCGGCCGATGGTCCCTACGCGGCCAATGAGTGTGACCTGAACGCGATCTCCGAGCCGGACAACATCACCTTCATGCCGGGCTACAACACGCTGATCATTGGTGAGGACACGGGCAAACATCAGAACGACGTGGTCTGGGCCTACAACAGCCAGTCCGAGGAGCTGACCCGGGTGCAGACGACCCCTTACGGCTCGGAGACGACCTCCCCCTACTTCTATCCGAGCTTCAACGGCTTTGCCTACCTCACGTCGGTCATTCAGCATCCGTTTGGCGAGTCCGATGCGGACAAGCTGTTGGAGGAGGGTGAGGCCCGCGGGTACACCGGTTATCTCGGACCGTTCCCACCCATGGACCAGTAACCAAGCGACGGACTCTTCTCGTGCCTCGTGCGGGCCATGAATGGCCCGCCATTTTTTTGGATGAAGCCTTGGCAGATGAAACAGCGCGGGGGCGCGCCTCGCGAACCGGAGAGGCCGATTCCGATTGGCTCCCTGTTCAGTCCCTCCGGCGACTGAGCATGCCGGGCCATCGGCGGCCCGCACCGCAAACGCTTCAGTCCGCGTTTGCCCGTGGGAATCATGCTCGAATGCCTATTTGGCGTTGGAGCCGTTTCCGTGGGGCGAGCTCCGGTGTTTGGGTGCGGCCGCCCGATGCTCGCCGCTGTTCTCGCGTTTTCGGCGCTACCGGGCTACTCTTTCCCCTCGTTTTTTTTACTCCCGATCAAACGCCATGACCCGATACGATGTCTTCAACGGCGACGCCGATGGCATCTGTGCGCTGCAGCAACTTCAGCTGGCCGAGCCGACCGACTCGGTGTTGGTCACCGGTGCCAAGCGCGATATCTCGTTGCTGGAGAGGGTCGATGCCGCGGCGGGTGACGAGGTCACTGTCCTCGATATCTCGCTGGACAAGAATCGCCCCGCGCTGACTCGGCTGCTCGGCCGTGGTGTGCGGGTGCGCTGGTTCGACCACCACTTTCCCGGTGAGATCCCAGACCATCGATTGTTCGATGTGCATATCGAGACGGTTTCAGACCGCGGCACCAGTCTGCTGGTGGACGACTACCTGCAGGGCCGCCAGCGGGCCTGGGCCGTCGTGGGCACATTCGGAGACAATTTCGATACCTCCGCCCGGCGCGCCGCGGAGCCGCTCGCTCTGGCCGCCGAGGCGCTCGATCGCCTGCGCGAGCTGGGCATCCTGCTCAACTACAATGGCTATGGGGCCACGGTTGAGGACCTGCACCTGCCCCCCGATCAGTTGTTCCAGCGGTTGCGTCCCTATGCCGATCCGCTCGCGTTTGTCGCCGACGACCCGACCTTCGAGACCCTGCGCGACGGCTACGCGGAGGACATGGAACGGGCCCGCGCGGTGGCGCCAGCCCTGCAGAGCGAGCGTCATGCCCTCATCGTCCTCCCGGCGGAGCGCTGGGCGCGCCGGGCCAGCGGGGTCTACGCCAACGAGCTGGCGCAGGACGCCCCACGGCGTGCCCACGCGATGCTGACAATGCTCCCCGCGGGCGGCTACCTGGTGAGCGTGCGCGCCCCGCTGGCGAGCCCCGACGGCGCCGATGCGCTCTGTCGCCAGTTCGACACGGGCGGCGGGCGCAAGGCCGCGGCCGGCATCAATCACCTGCCCGAGGATGCCTACGAGCGCTTTGTCGACGCCTTCCGGTCGGCATTCTGAGGCCGTGCCCGGGTCGATTCCTTGGCGCGGGGCCACGCTGGCGCGACGGCTCGGCGGTGTTGCACTGATGTCGGCAAGAAAAGGGCCCCGACGGGCCCGTTGGACCAGATGCGTGGTAACAGGCCTTTGGCTATAGTCCAAGGCTGGAAACCACCACAATGCCCTGGAGGCGACGACCATGACGGCGAAGAACATCCTGATGTTGGTCGGTGATTTTGTCGAGGACTACGAGGCGATGGTCCCGTTCCAGATCCTGACGACCATCGGGCATCAAGTGCATGCGGTCTGTCCCGACAAGCGTGCGGGCGAGCGGGTCCGCACCGCGATCCACGACTTCGAGGGTGACCAGACCTACAGCGAGAAACCGGGACACCTGTTCGCGCTGAACGCCGATTTCGACGCCATCGATGTCGACGCCTACGATGCCCTGGTCATCCCCGGAGGGCGTTCGCCGGAGTACCTTCGACTCAATCCGCGGGTCATCGAGATGGTGCGGCACTTCTCGGAGCAGGCCAAGCCCATCGCCTCGATCTGCCACGGCCAGCAGATCCTGGTCGCGGCCGGCGTGCTGCAGGGCATGACCTGCACCGCCTATCCGGCGCTTCAGCCCGATATCGAAATGGCCGGCGGCACCTGGCACGAGGTGGCCGAGACCTTCGCCAATGCCCATACCCACGGGATGCTGGTAACGGCCCCGGCATGGCCGGCGCATCCGGAGTGGATGCGTCAGTTCCTCGAGGTGCTCGGGAGTCGAATCGAGCCCTGAGCGCCGGCACGGTTGATTCGGATCGCCGCGGCCGGGGTGCTGGACCGAGAAACGGCAGTTGATCGCGATGGACGTGGCACAAGCTGCTGTTTCGATTTCGCCAACGTGGTCGCCGCCGGCGCGCCTCATGGGTGGAGGGCGGCACGCGCGCCGGGGGCCATCCAACTGCCATCTCTAGGTTGAAACGTGGAGCATCGCATCTTCGTCTATGGCACGCTGCTGCGTGGCGAGGTCAATCACCGGCTGCTCCATGGCGCCGAGCTCCTGGGAGCGCACCGCACCGCGCCCTGTTTCACGATGTTTCTGGTCGGCGCCTACCCAGGCCTCGCGCTGGGTGGGGAGACCGCGATCCGTGGCGAGGTCTACCGCGTCAGCGAGGCCGGGCGGATGAGGCTGGACCGGCTCGAGGACTACCCGCGCCTGTACGACCGTGTGCTGATCCCGACCCCCTACGGCCGGGCCTGGGTGTATCTGTATCGGGGTCCGAAAGCGGACCGTGCGCTGATCGGGTCGGGCGATTGGCGGGAGATATCGTGTCATGCCGCGGCGGTCCGCACGGGCGCATTGCGCAACCGGCGCGACCCCAAGAACCCCCGCCATCGCGACCGGCGCGATGCGAGAGGGGCCGCGCGAGCCGCGAAATGACGCCCTGCCCGGACGGCATCGGATCGGCGTCCCCTTCCGGATCGCCCTGGTCGGATCGCGGCGGAGGTCCGGGCATGGAAGGGCCGAGTCAGCGTGTCCCAAGAGCCACCCCGAAACGCCGTTGCGTTGTCTCGACCAGGCCCACGACAACGTGCGGACGGGTCCGGCAACGGCATCCGGGACCGCTTCCACGCAACGCCCGTCGTCGACGCACGACGGTCGATTGGAGAGCCAGTATGTCCGAAGAAGGCCGTTTCACGATTCACCTGGAGCAGGGCGAGGACTACCAGATCAGCGTCCGTTTCGACTGGAAAAAGGCCGCCGCCCTATTGATGGACGAGCCGCCGCCGCTTGGCGGCAGCGCGGGTCCCAACGCGGCCCGGCTGCTGGCGGCCGCCGCGGCCAACTGCCTGTCCGCCAGCCTGCTCTACTGCCTGGCCAAGGAAGACCCGCCGGCCAACAGCCTCCGGACCGAGGCGAGCTGTATCATGATCCGAAACGAAAAGAAGCGGCTGCGCATTGGCGGCATGGAGGTCAAGCTGATTGCCACTGATGCGCTGGTCGACTCCAAGCGTTTCGCCCGCTGCAAGGACCTCTTCGAGGACTTCTGCGTGGTCTCCGCCAGTATTCGCGAGGGCATCCCGATCGCGGTTTCGGTCGTGGACGAGGCCGGCAATGTGCTGCACCGCTCCGATTGACGGGCGACCCTGCCCGGCGCCGTCCGCCCGGCCAGTATCGCCAGCCGCGCGCGACCTCCCCGGGCCCTGCGCTGCCATCCGGGGCGCCCGGTTGATGACTGCGCGCTCTCGCGGCGAAGGTGTCCAGATCCGACCATGCCACTGACGCCCATCCCGCCCGCTCGTCCCGACCGCTCGCCGGAGCCTGGCCCGCCGCGGATCTCCGCCTTCCGCCTGGCGAGGCCGAACCCGGCCCCCACGGTGGTGGTGCGGCGCGCGGTCGACCTGCCCGCGGCGTTGGAATCGCTGGGGCTCTTACCCCCGCGGCCGGTGTTGGTCTCGGTGGGTGGGGCCTCCGGGCTGGAACCGGCCGTTGGCGATCGCCTGCTCGCGCTGTTTCGCGACAGGCTGGCACCCCTGTTGGATCGCCTCGGGGCCGCGGTGGTCGATGGCGGCACCGACGCGGGTATCATGGCGCTGATGGGCCGCGCCCGGCGTGAGGCGGGGGCCGGTTTTCCCCTGATTGGTGTGGCCGCCCTCGGCACCATCCGGCTGCCGGGTGAGGCCGTCGCGACCGGCGTCGCGCTCGACCCGGGACATAGCCATTTCGCGCTGGTGCCGGGGCAGAGCTGGGGCGACGAGGTCCCGTGGATCGGCGCGGTGGCCGCTGCGCTGGCCCATGGTGCCGGCACGCTCACCCTGGTGTCGGGCGGCGGCCGGATCACGCGGCTGGATGTTGCGGCCAGCCTCGCGTCGCGACGACCGACCCTCTTGTTGCGCGGCAGCGGCGGCATCGCGGACGAGCTGGCCGCGGCTGTCGTGGCGGCGCCGCTCGAGGCACTGACCCTGGCGCGGGGCGCCGAGCGCATCGGTCGACGGGTCGAGACGCTGCTACGTGCCCGGGCCGGGCATGCCGCGCCGGTCCGGTCGGCAACCGGCGGTTGAGCCGGGACGAACGCGCGGCCGATGTTCAATCGCCAAAGACTCATCCTGTGCGGTACGGGTGCGCTGACCCAAGAGCTTGGCCTGTATTTTCGCCAGGCGGGGCGGGCGTTTCACGCGGCAGGCCGGATCGCGGACTGCCCGGGCCCTGTGCGACGCGCGCATACGCTGGTCCTGCCGGGCATCGAGGCGACGCCGGGGGTGTTCGACCAGCTGGTGGAGATCTGTCGCCGGCGCCCG
Organism: Chromatiaceae bacterium; assembly: GCA_040775095.1. Classification (GTDB taxonomy): domain Bacteria; phylum Pseudomonadota; class Gammaproteobacteria; order Chromatiales; family Chromatiaceae; genus JAXGTD01. The sequence goes on from JAXGTD010000117.1 coordinate 5,380, forward strand.
CGCCGGCGGCCGCCGCTGCGGGTGATTCTCGTCGATGAGGGGGGGGACGCCGGAGACGAGCCGGCCCTGCCCGCTGATGCGCGCCTGTTGGTGGAGCGATTCGGTATCGAGCGCAACGCCGCACGTGTGCTGCTCACCCGCTGGCCGCTGCACCTTGGCGCCGACCCGCTGTTTGGACAGGTCATCCATGTGCTGGTCGCGGGCGACGCACCGCCGGCCGATACGCTGCGGTTGCAGGCACTGCGCGTTGCCCATTACAGCGACAGGCCGTCGGTGCTGACCTCGCTCGCGGCGGACCCGGACGCGTGCCGTCGGCTCTTCGAGACCGCCTATCCGCAGGCGGGCCGCTTCAGTCGCCTGCGTTTCCGCCACATCGATGACCCCGGGCTCGATGGGATCCCCCCCGTGACGGCCGCGTTCGTGTCGACCGATCCGCCGGAGGCCGGGCTCGAGCTCGCACGCCAGCTGTGCCGCCGCCTCGCCGACGAACAACGCGTCTCGCCGCCGGTGCTGCTGGAGGTCGGGCGCGCCGAGCCGGTCGGCGGCGTGGGCGACTGGGACGGCCAGCTGATCCCCTTCTCCCACCGGCGGCTCGTGCTCTGCCCCGAGGTCTTGCTGGACGGGCGCGGCGACGAGTTGGCACGTGTCATCCATGGACATTATCGCGACACCACCGCGGCGCAGGGGCGCGACCCCGCCGTCGAACCCGCTGGTCGGTCCTGGGCGGGGCTGTCGAGCTCCTATCGTGATGCGAACCGCCACCAGGCCGATCATCTGTGGGCCAAGCTCGCGATCACCGACTGCCTGGCGGTACCCGAGGATCTGGTCGAGTCCTTCGCGTTCGCGCCAGTGGAGGTGGAGCGCCTTGCGATGATCGAACATGGGCGCTGGGCCGCGGACCGCTATCTCGACGGCTGGACCTATGCCCCGGAGCGCGACAACGCGCGCAAGCACCACCCGCAGCTCATCCCCTACGCGGCGCTCAGCGGACCGATGAAGGACCTGGATCGCTTCGCCGTGCGTCTTGCGCCCCGGCTGCTGGCGCGCTCCGGGCTCGGGCTGGTGCGTATGCTGATCGTCGCCGTCGAGGAGAGCGCGGGTGACAACAGCGGCCCCGGGGGGCAGCGAGCGGTTGTCGACGGCGTGCTGCGAAGGTTGGCGCAGCGCCACCCCGACCGCGGCCTGGTCATTGCCTCGACCCTCGCCGACCCTGCATCCCGCTTGGTCGCACGGCGTGCCCTCGATGGTTTCGCCGCCAGCCTGTTCGTCCTCTGTCCCCGGCCGATCTCCGAGACCCTCGCCGCGCAACCGCACGCCGCGGCCCGCGCCGAGCTGCTCGCGCTGCTCGCGCGTGCACGGCGGCGTATCGCGTTACCCGGGGCCGGCGAGCACGAGCGCTGGCTGGCCCAGCGCGCCGAGATCCTGCTGGGGTTCGGCGCGTGGGCCTCGTCCCCCGGCGATGCGCCCGTGCCGATCCCAAAGCGCGTCTGGATCGACCCGACGCGGGGCGTCGATTGGTCGTTCGAATACTGAGCCATGTCGGCTTGCGACTCGGCCCGACGGCCGGCTCGGCGTGCGCGCGAAGCGCCCCGGTCTGGCACAGGGACGCACCGCAACGGGGCGCGCCGAGGCCGTCCGCAACCTTGGCCGGAACCCGGCTTGACTTGCGCCGGTGACCTCGTAGGATGCCCCATTCTTCAGGGTCCGTTGCGACCATATCGGCGTTTCGATCGACATCCAAAGGGGCATCCCAATGAGCAGTATCCATTTCATCGGTGGCGAGAAGGGCGGGGTCGGCAAGTCCGTGCTGGCGCGCCTGCTCGCCCAGTACCACATCGACCACGGCATGGCGTTCCGGGTCTTCGACTCCGACCGCTCCCACGGCGCGATGCTCCGTTTCTATCGCGACTACGCCGAACCCGTCTCGCTGGACGCCTTCGACAGCGCCGACCGGCTGATGGAGGCGGCAATCGAGGAGCCCCGCAACGTCATCGTCGACCTGGCGGCGCAGACGTCGGCGCCGCTGTTCAACTGGGTCGAGGAGAACGACCTGGCCGGTCTTGCCGCGGATGAGGGGGTCGGACTCGTGTTCTGGCATGTCATGGACAACGGCGCCGACAGCATCGATCTGCTCGGCCGGCTGCTGGATCGTTGCGACCCGCGCGCGGGGATGGTCATCGTCCGCAACCTCGGCCGGGGCGCCAGTTTTGCCGCGTTCGATGGGTCGGCGCAACGTGCCGCCGCCGAGGAGCGCGGCGCCTTCATCATCGATCTGCCCGCGCTGCATGCGCCGACCATGACTCGGCTCGACCACGTCAATGCCAGCTTCTGGTCGGCCGCAAACAATCGCGATGCCCTCGGTCTGATGGAGCGGCAGCGCGTTCGCGTATGGCTGCGCAAGGCCTACCAGCCGCTCGACGGGCTCTCGGAGCGGCTGTTGCAGTTGCCGGTGGAGGAGGAGCAGGAGCCCGCCCCCGTTGGCACGGCCGAGCCCATCAACGGTGAAGCCGCAACCATCGGGTGCTAGGGCACGCCGATCCCATGTCTTGCTGGCATTGGATCGGCTCGCGAGCCGAAGGTGTGGTCTCGGTTTCGCTCCATGCTCAGTCGCTTGGCGGACGGTCGGTTGGGTGTTCGATACGCCCCCGCTGGCGACCGGGCGGGCCGCGCGCCGGGTCTGTACCTGCCCGGGCGTGCCGGAGAGGCGCCCCTCCTGGCGGCCCCGTGCCGTCGCAACGCAGCCACGACGGGGTCCGATGCCCAGAGTCGATACCGACAGTTTCTATCGCCATGCCATGCAGGTCCACGGCGACACCGCCCGGGGGGTGCACTGGAGCTCGACCCGCACGCAGGAGACCCGTTTCCGCATCCTGCGCGAGCTGCTCCCCAACGAGATCGCGAAGCTGAGCATCGTCGATGCGGGTTGCGGCTTCGGCCACCTGCATCGCTGGCTTGCCGCCCGTGGCGACCTGCCCAGGCGCTATATCGGCCTGGAGATCGTCGCGCCGATGGCCGAGGCGGCGCGCGAGTGCACAGGGTGTAAGATCCTGCAATGCGACGTGCTTGCCGACCCGCTTCCCGATGCCGACTGGTACCTGTGCAGCGGCGCGATGAACACCCTCACCCGCGAGGAGGCCAGGCAGTTCGTCGAGCGCTGTTATCTGGCCGCCCTGCGTGGGTTCGTCTTCAATCTGCTGCGGGGGCCGGATCGTTCGGGCACCTTCAACTACTTCCAGCCCGAGGAGGTCCACCGCTGGGCGGGCGAGCTCGATGCCAGGCTGGAGATCCGGGAGGGGTACCTGCCCGGGGATTTCAGCGTGGGGTTGTTCAGGCCGGCCGGACCTGAGTTTTAGGATCCCCGTGGCGTGCCGTCTGACATCCGCGTGCCTGGCGCTGCCGCTGCTGGCCTTGGTCCCGTGGCTGCTGGGCTGCGCCAACGCGCAGCCGGGGCCAGGACTGGTGCTGGCGACCTGGAACATCGAGCATCTGGCCGCCCGGGATGGGGCCGGATGCCGGCCGCGCGCCGAGGCCGATTACGCCGCCTTGCGCGCGGTGGCGGACCGGCTCGACGCGGATATCATCGCGTTACAGGAGGTGGAGAACGACGCGGCGGTGGCCCGCGTGTTCGACCCCTCGATCTACGACATCGTTGTCTCAGGCCGTCGCGACTCGGGGCGCGGCGCCTGTCGCGGTCGGCCGGGGCAGGTGCGCACCGCGCAGCGTACCGGGTTTGCGATCAACCGTGGCCGGCTCGCGGCGCTGGGTCTGCGCTGGCGGCGGCTGCCCGAGCTCCGTGACCTGGGCGTGGCCGGGCGACGCTGGGCCACGCGGATCGAGGTGGCGTCCAGGGAGGGGCAGGGCGCCCCACTGGAGCTGATGTCGCTGCACCTGAAGTCCGGCTGTGCCTGGGGCGCGCTCGATGGGTCCCCGCCGCGGCGCGAGCAATGCCGCCTGCTGCGGCAACAGCGTGGCATCCTGGAGGAATGGATCGACGCGGCCGCCGCGGCCGACCGGGACATCGTGCTGCTCGGGGACTTCAACCGCCAGCTCGACCAGCGCAACGACGATTTCTGGCGCGCGATCGACGACGGCGAGGTCTGCCAGTGGCGCCCCGATCCGGTCGATGGGCGCCGCTGCATCCCTGGAACCGTGCGCCGCGACGGCGACGCGGATCTGGTCCTGGCCCATGCCGGTGAGCCGTTTCCGTTCCCATACAACCCGAAATATCCCTACGCGATCGACCATTTCGTGCTCGACGCCGACAGTGCCGAACAACTGGTGCCCGATAGCTACCATGTGCTCGATTACGGCCGCGTGAGACCGCCCCCGTCCGACCACCATCCCATCCGCATCGCGCTGCGGCTGCCGCTGGCGCCGCGGTGAACACCTGAAGCGTGGTGCGACGGGCTGCCAGGGAGACGCTGATTTAAAGCGTTCTCCCTAGGCGTCGGTCTCCCAGTCGAAGTGCGGGAGGCCATCGAAGGCGTGGCGGATGCCGGCGTTCCAGGAATGCGATACCTGCTGTAACAGCGCGGAGTCCTGGTCCAGCTTCAGTCGATGGCCGAGAACGAAACGATCGCGCGGGTAGATCGCGACCTCGAACGGTGGGCCGACGGTCGCGTTGGAGCGCGAGGTGGCATCCAGCGACACCAGACAGAGTCGGGCCGCGTCCTCCAGCGACATGTCCGGCCGCGCGATGCGGTCGAGCGCCGGCTTGCCGTACTTGTTCTCGCCGATCTGCAGATAGGGCGTCTCCGGTGATGCGGCGAAGTAGTTGCCCTGCGGATAGATCATATACAGACCAGGCGGCTGACCGGCGATCTGCCCGCCCAGGAGCAGGGTCGTCTGGGCGCTGACGCCGCTCTCCGACAGTGCCGGGCCGTGCTCGCGCTGTACATTGAGGCTGATCTTGCCGACATAGTCCGCCGCCTCGAACAGATAGCGCGCCGAGCGCAGCCCGCCCTGGTCCGGCGGCTGATCGAGATCGCGCTTGATCCGGTTCAGCACCTCCTGGGTGGTCGCCAGGTTGCCCGCCGAGAGCAGGACGAACAGGCGCTCTGGCGCCGGGGTGAAGACATGCAGCTTGCTGAAGCTGGTGACGTAGTCGACACCGGCATTAGTGCGGGAGTCGGAGGCCAGCACCAGGCCGGCGTCGGTCGCGATACCGAGACAATAGGTCATGAGAGGGGGCCTCGTTGTATCCCCCGGCTGGCTTCGTACCCCATTTCACCCGATTTTACATGTTCAGCGAGGCGAGAAGCGCCTGGATACGCGGCGCGCGAGCGCGGCAGCCAGGAGGCGTGAGCCGGCATGATCAGGTCCGACGAGGTACCCGTCCGGATCAGGACATCAGTCTACTGAGTGAAGCGAATGCGGGCATTGAATTCCGATGGCCGGGGCGTGAGAATCGCGGCAACGATAACGCAACACGATGCACAGCGGGGCGCTTGGGCGATGACGATCGATTGGGACGACTACCCCTGCGAAGGGTTCTACGACGAGCTCGTTGCCGCCCCGGGCCGCGCGCGCTCGCACAGCGAGGCACTGGTGGCCGATCTGGCCGAGCTCGGCCGCGAGGAGATCGCCGCGCGGCAGGAGGCGGCCAACGTCTCGATCAAGGAGATGGGCATCACCTTCACGGTCTATTGCGAGGAGGGCGGCACCATCGATCGAGCCTGGCCCTTCGATGTGATCCCGCGCGTGATCCCCGAGAGCGAATGGCAGCGCGTGGAGGCCGGGCTGAAGCAGCGTGTACAGGCGCTGAACCTGTTCATCGACGACCTCTACCATGACCAGCGCATCATCGCCGATGGCGTGTTCCCGCGCGAGGTGCTCGAAAAATCGGTCAACTTCCGCCCCCAGTGTGTCGGTGTCGATCCGCCACTTGGCATCTGGGCGCACATCTGCGGCTCCGATCTGGTGCGCGACAGCGACGGTGTCCTCTACGTGCTCGAGGACAACCTGCGCGTCCCCTCCGGCGTGTCCTATATGCTGGAGAATCGATTGGTGACAAAACGGGTATTGCCCGAGCTGTTCGAGCACTACGCGCCGCTGCCGGTCGACGACTACCCCTCGCAGCTGTTCGACACCCTCGCCGCGTTGTCGCCGCGCCCGGCCGAGTATCCCGAGGTCGTCGTGTTGACACCCGGGATCTACAACTCGGCCTATTTCGAGCACTCCTACCTGGCCCAGCAGATGGGCGCCGAGTTGGTGGAGGGGCGCGACCTGTTCGTCGATGACGATGACTGCTGCTATATGCGCACCGTCGACGGGCCGGCGCGGGTTGACGTGATCTACCGGCGCATCGACGACCTGTTCCTCGACCCGGAGGCCTTTCATCCGGACTCCACGCTTGGCGTGCCTGGCCTGATACGCGCGTGGAAGGCCGGCAATGTCGCCCTGGCCAACGCCCCTGGCGCTGGTGTCGCCGACGACAAGGTCGTCTACGCCTTCGTGCCGGAGATCATCCGTTATTATCTCGACCAGGATCCGATCATCCCAAACGTGCCGACCTACCGCTGCATGGAACCCGAGGCGCTGAAGTATGCCCTCGAGCACAGGGCCGAGCTGGTGATCAAGCCGGCCAACGAGTCCGGCGGCTATGGCATGCTGGTCGGGCCGGCATCGACCCAGGCCGAACGCGACAAGTTTGCCGCGATCATCAAGAAAGACCCACGCAACTACATCGCCCAGCCGACCCTGAGGCTCTCCACCGTGCCGACCGTGATCAAAGGGGGCGTCGAGCCGCGTCACGTGGACCTGCGCCCGTTCATCCTCTCGGCCGACCGTCAGCAGGTCACCACGGGTGGACTGACCCGGGTCGCACTGCGCAAGGGCTCGCTGGTCGTCAACTCGTCCCAGGGCGGCGGCAGCAAGGACACATGGATCGTCCCCGAGGCCGCCGCGGAGGGCCCGTCTCAGTCCCAGGCCCAATCGCAATAGCCCACCTGGCCCGATCCACGCCACTTCTCATCCGCCACCGAAAACCATGCTTTCCCGCGTTGCCGAAAATATCTACTGGCTGTCCCGTTGTGTGGAGCGTGCCGAAAACACCGCCCGCATCGTCTCGGTCAATGCCAACCTGCTGCTGGACCTGCCCAAGGGCACCGCGCCGGGCTGGCGGCCCCTGGTCGACATCACCGGCTCCAATGCCCTGTTCGAAGAGCACTACCGCGACTACGGCGAGCGCCAGGTGGTGAAATTCCTGCTCGGCGACGAGCGCCACCCAGGCTCGATCCTGTCGGCCCTGGAGGCGGCGCGGGAGAACTGCCGCACCATCCGTGACATCGTCCCGCGAGAGGCCTGGGAGCAGATCAACGGCCTGTACCTGTTCGCCGGCGACCATTTGCAGAAGGGCATGACGAAGACCGGTCGCCACGCCTATCTGCGCGACCTGATCATCGGCGCCCAGACCATATCCGGCCTGCTCGATGGCACCATGCTGCACGACCAGGGCTACGAGCTCCTGCGCCTGGGCCGCTATCTGGAGCGTGCGGACATGACCACGCGCATCGCCGACGTGCGCTCCGCCTCGCTGCTGCCGGAGGCAGGCGAGCTTCGCCCCTACGACACCATCCAATGGGTCAGTGTTCTGAAGTCCATGACCGCCTACCAGATGTATCGGCGCAGCGAGCAGATCCGCGTCCAGCGCGGGCCGGTGCTGCGCTTCATCTTCCAAAGTCCGCTGTTCCCGCGCGCGGTGCGCTATTGCATCGAGCATGCCCGCATCAGCCTCGAGCGACTGCCACGCAACGAGGCCTCGCTGCGTGTGATCGGGCGTCTCGCCCGCACGCTCGACGGCGCCGATCTGGCCCGGCTGAGCCAACACGAGCTGCATGCCTTCGTCGACGACCTCCAGCTCGGCATTGCCGATCTGCACGGCGAGATCGCGTCGACCTGGTTCCCGCCGCCGCTGGCAATCGAGGAAGCAGCGGCCTAGGGGCCTGTCCGACCGATGCGGCCAGGAGTGTGGGAGGCCCGCCCTGTGGGAGGCCTGTGGGAGGCCCGCTCCGCGGGGCGATTGGCTTTGGCACCGTGGCCGATGAAGGGCAGAGGAAGAGTCGCGGCGCGGAGCGCCCCTCCCACAGGAAGAGCGCCGCGCCTACGACTGCAGCCCTTGCACAGGGCCAAAC
>JAXGTD010000118.1:0-13423 GCA_040775095.1 Chromatiaceae bacterium
GCCTTACCAGTTTTCGGATCGATCGGCCATGCCACGCCGGCACGCTCGTTGAGAAGCACCGTCAACCCCATGTCGGCCAGGCTCGATGGCTTGCCCTGGGCCTTCTCCTGTGCCCACTCGAGGTGTCTTGATCCCGGGCCGTGACACGCCTCGCAGGAGACGTCGATCTCGGACCAGGTGGTGTGGTAGGTGTCGCTGCGCTCGTCGTAGCCCTTGCGCAGATTGGTCGAGTGGCAATCCGCGCACATGTAATTCCAATTGAGGTTCGGACCCGTCCAGTGCAGCACGTCGTCGTGACGCACCGGGTCGTCCGGGTGCAGGTGAATCCAGCGCTGGCCGCCCTGCTCCTGGGGTCGGCTGTCCCAGCCGATATCCAGCGCCTGCAGGCGCCCCCCCGGAAAGGCGATCAGGTACTGCTGAAGGGGGTAGACGCCGAAGGTGTACTTGATCTCATAGTCCTGGAGCTCGCCATCCGGGCCGTCCGTGCGAACCATGAACTTGCCGTCGTTGCGGTAGAAGTGCGAGACGACGCCGAACTGCTCGAAATCCGCATCCTTGAAGTCGCCGAGCACGGATGTCTCGGTCGCCTCCTGCATCGCCAGATCGTGATGCGAGCCGGTCCAGCGCGCATCCTCCTGCGCGTGGCAGCTGGCGCATTTTTCCCGTCCGACGTATTCGGGCTGCGGATCTGCCCCATCGGCCGCGTCGACAAGCGTCGGCCACAGCAGCGCGGCACCGAATAGCAATCCGGTGACTCGCATCGTGAACGGGCGAAAAAGAGGTACTGCCGGCGTCATTCAGGGTCTCCGCTTCGTTACGATGTTCTTCCGATGGGCCTCCGACGTCGGCGATCGCTCCCTCGAGCGCATACCCGCTGTCATTCGTCGGCAGCGAAAATCCGCGCCCAGTCGTTCCTCATGCTGATCGCGACCCAGCCCTTTACCAACGGCGGTTTCAAGTTTGAAATGCGACAGTGTTGTTGAGATGGTTGATTTCGTGGGACATGATCTCTTTGGGAGTGAGAAAGCCGAGTCATTTTCTTGGGCGGGTGGTCGTCGCCTCGTCCTCGTCGCGCTCGCCAGGAACTGCTGGCGGTTCTTTCAATTTCTCCGGGTACTTGTCGGCGAGGTCGTTTGCCTGGGACCAGTCCTCCTCCCCGTTGTGGAGCTCCCACTCGTCCTCGGCGAGATGGCCCGCCCCCGGGAGTATCGGCAAGGCGGACGGCACTCGCAATACGTGCGCGCACGTAGGTCCCCATACGTGGCCAAGCGGCGCCAACCGACCGGCTCCGGGTGGGACGGAGGAGGGAGTGTCGCGTGTCGGTCGTGCAACCTTCCGCAGGTCCCCGCCGCCGGACGGGCGCAGAGACATCGATGCACGCTCGCGCAAGCGGTCTGGTTGAGCGACCCGAAGGCGGCCGTTACCATGTGCACAGCGGCTCGAGCGGCGGATTTCCTAAGGTGCCACGTCAATCATGGTCTTGAGCGTCCTTTCCTTGTTGCTGCTCGTTTTGGCCTCTGCCAGCGCCTCGGCGCTGTCCGAGCCGCAGCGCATCCACATCCTGGCTCGCTCGGCTGTCTTGCTCGTCGTCAGCCTCGCCGCGACGGGTGCGGCGCTGGCGCGGGACGGGCCTTTTCAGGTGCTCGTGCTGCATTCGTTCCGACAAAGTCTTCCGGTCAACACGGATTGGTCCAACGGGATCCTGGCCGGCTTTGCCTCGCCCCCCGATCTGCGGATCAACATCGAAGTCGAGGCGCTCGATCTGGATCGTCACCCCGAGGCAGGCTATGTCGCGCACCTCACCGAGACCATTCGCTCGAAATACACCGGTGTCAGATTCGATGTCATCGTCCCCACCTATACTCTGGCCCTGCAGTTCCTTCTGGACCATGGCGATGAGTTGTTTCCCGGTGTGCCGATCGTCTTTTGTGGGGCGGATGCCGAGTTCGTGGCCACGCAGGACCTTCCGCCTCGGGTCACCGGCGTTACCAGCACTATCGACATCAAGGGTACCGTTGAGCTCGTCCTGGAGCTTCAACCCGACACGAGGCAACTGGCCCTCGTGGTTGGCTCCGGCCCCCTGGACGCGTTGGTAGAGGCGCGTGCCCGGCGGGATCTGAAGGTTTTCGAGGACAGAGTGACCTTCCGCTGGCTACGCGGCATGCCGTTGCCGGAGTTGCTGGCAGCCGTCGGGCAGTTGCCGACCGACACACCGATCCTCTATCTGCTCCAGCTCCTGGATCGCGCCGGGCAGAGCAATTTCCCCTTTTACACCAAGCGGTTGTATGGTGTTGCGAATGCGCCCATCTATGGCCTCTGGGATACCTTGATCGGGCAGGGTATCGTTGGGGGTCGTCTGATGACAATGAAGGACGACGGCTTTCAGGCCGGGCAAATGGGCCTGCGTATCCTCCAGGGGGAGCCCCCGGCGAGTATCCCGGTCGCTGTCCGCACGGCGAATCCGGCCGTGGTCGACGGACGGGAGCTGGCGCGGTGGCGCATCCCCGAGGACCGCCTGCCCGCCGATGCCCAGATCCGTCACCACCAGAAGTCGATGTGGGAGCAATACGCGGCGCAGATCATGACCGCGGTCGCGGTGTTCGTCGTTCAGGGATTGCTGATTGCGGCGCTCGCGCTGCACCGGCGGCGGCTCCAGGCGGCCCAGGTCACCTTGTCCGAGGAATTGGCTGGGCGCACACGGGCGGAAGGGCTCGCCACGCGACTGCGGGCGAGACTGGCACGGTTCGCCAAAGAGCGCAGCCTGGGAACCATGGCCACGACGATCTCCCACGAGATCAATCAACCCCTGGCCGCGATTCAGAACTATGCCCAAGCGGGCAAAATGCGCCTGCAGAGGAATGAGCACAACACGCCCAAGCTCATCGATCTGTTTGCCAGTATCGAGGAGCAGGCAGAGCGGGCAGGCGCCATCACCGCGCGCGTTCGCTCGCTCGTCGGCTCGGGTGATCCGCAGATGCGGCCCATCGCTCTCACACCACAGCTCGAAGCGGTCGTGCGGATGATGGCGTCGGAAGCCGGCGGCCGGCGGTGCGCTCTCGTCTGCGAGCCTGCAGGCGATCTTCCCGAGGTGCTTGGCGACGCGCTGCAGATTCAGCTCGTGTTGGTGAATCTCTTGAGCAATGCGATGAAGAGCGTCTGCTCGCGCGATGGCTATGCCAAGACGATTTCGATCGACGTGGCCCCGATCGGGGACCGCGAGGTGCAGGTCGGCGTGACGGATTGGGGGCCCGGGGTTGCGCCGGATCGCGTTGCGGAGATCTTCGAGCCCCACTACTCCGGCTCCGGCTCGGGCTCCGGCTCGGGCTATGACGGCGGAATGGGCATGGGGCTTGCCATTGCCCGGTCGATCATCGATGCGCACGGCGGGCGACTCTGGTACGAGCCCAACCCGGCCGGTGGTGCGATCTTCCGCTTCACGCTGCGAGCGGCGGGGTCATGAGCATGAAGGAAGGGCAAACCGTTTTCGCGGTCGATGAGACGCCGCTGCGCCCAACTCGCGGGGCATTCGCATGAGCTGGAAGCTGGCTCGGCGTATGTTAGCCGCGGTGGTGGCGCTGATCCTCGCCATTTGCGGGGCCGGCTTCGCGCTGCTCTACCTTCCCGCGCTCGAGGGCGCGCGAAGCCGGATCGCAGCGGAGCTGCTGGCAACCTATTTAGGGGAGGCCGTCGCCGTGAATGGCGGCGTCGAGGTGACCGTCGGACGGACAATCGACGTCGCTGTACAAGGCATCGTGCCTGGCGCGACAACATCGGGAGCGGCTGCGCCGCCGGGCAGAGTACGGATGTCCTTCTCCCGCGAGGCTGCGTTGCGGGGGCAACTCTTGCTCACCGCGTTGGATCTCGGGAGCATCCGCGTCGTCATCGACGCCGCTGCGGCCGTGTCGTCGAATGACTCACTGGGCGAAAGGGTTTCCGGAGCGGTGCAGCGGGTCCTGTCCTCGCCGCTGGTCCGGAGCCTGAAGCTCCAGGATGTTCAAATTCTACGTATCAACGACCCGGAGGGTTGGAACGGATCGCTGATCTTCGACGCTGTCACCGCGCGCGAGACCGATCGAGCCGGCGCGGTTGCAATCGAGGCTCGGGGGAGCTTGAATGGACAGCCGTTCACCCTTTCCGGTCAGGTTCCGGACCTCTCCCCGACCTCCGGAGCCGCGCGCGGCGGAAGCGTTGCACTGAGCCTGGCCCTAAAGGAAATCGACGCCCGTCTGGACGGCCGGCTGGCACAAGACGGCCGCGAGATAACAGTCTCCGCCCGGCTCGGCATCAGGTCACAGTCGCTCGGCGACGTTCAGGACGTGTTGAAGCTCGCGCGGGTGCTCGAGGGAACGGGGACGCTGGGATTGGCTCTCAACGGCGCACTCGCCAAGCTTGCGATCGACTCGGCGAAACTGCGGATACAGGACGCTGACGGCCGTGTGTACAAAGTGGAAGGCGAGTTGGCGGACATGTGGGCCATCGACGGGGTCGACCTACGCTTCGCCGCAACGCTCGTACCACCCGACGCCCTGAAGGGGACATCGCGGTTCGACTTGGCGCCGCGCTCCATCGAGGGCCGCGTCTCGAATAGGGCGAAAGGCTTCGACGTCGACAACGTCATGGTCGAGACGGGTCTCGCGGCGATCGAGTTGAAGAAGGTGGGCCCGATCCGGGTCGGCAAGATTGCGCGCGATGAGAATGGACGGCTTCGACTGGAAGACATCCGGCTGGTGCAGGGCGATCCGAAAGACCCGATTCTCGACCTGACGGGCAACTTGAACGATGCCCTCGCGCTCGAGGACTTCTCGCTCGCGGGGAGCTTTCGATTGGGAATGGCGGGCATGCTCACGGGGCGACACGATGTGGCCGACGTCGGTGCACTGAGAGGCAAGGTGGCGATGTCAGACGCCTCCGGACACCTGCGGCTCGAGCGGCTCTCTGCGAAGCTGGACGGAACGGACTTGATGTCGCTCTCCGTGCGCCTCGTGGCAAGCGACAAGCGTGGCACTCGCGTCGGCCTGAAGCTCAACGTACCCGAGCTGGGCCATCTGGCGTCGGCCATCGGGCACACGGCCTCGGCGAACATCCAGATCGGCTTCGACGGCACCATCGGCATCGCTGACGGTGCGGCGACGGTGGAAGGCTCGGCGCGGGTCGGCAAGACGGACCTGCACGGCCGGCTGCGAATCGCCGCGCCGAAGGGGAAGCCGGAGATCATTGGGAGCATCCGCGCGAAGGACCTGCGCCTCGACGACCTGATCGCCGCCCACGAGGCGTCGGAACTGTTCACGCGCCGAAAGATCGATGCGGTCAAGCTCCGCGAGGACGTTCAAAACGAAACAAAGCTGTCCCTCGATATCGCGGCGGACGCGGTCGAGGGTGACGAGCAGAAGGCCGACGGCCTCAGCGCGCACCTCGTCTACTCGAAACCCCACCTGCGGATCTCGCCGGTCGACATTGCGTATCTGGGCGGACACGTCAAGGGCGGCTTCGATGCCGATTTCGCTCACTCGCCGCCGGCACTCAAGCTCGAGGCGGAGGGGCGCCGGCTCAGCCTCGCGCGATTGCTCAAGCGACTGGACAAGGCGCCCGCGGCGTCGGGTCCGCTCGACTTCGATCTCGAGGTTACGGCGAAAGGAGAGGATTTTCACACCCTGCTTGCCTCGCTGAACGGACAGGCGTGGGGATCCATCCAGCGAGGCAGTCTCGCCGACAGGACGATCAATTTGGCGGGGCAGAATATCGTCGATTGGGTATTCACCCGCGCCGCCGGCGGCGGCGCTCCCCTGCTATGCTTCGTGGCCCGTTTCGACTTCAAGGATGGGATCGGCGCCGCCCGGGAATTGGTCTTGGAGACAGACAAGGTGCAGGCCGTCGGTGGCGGGACGCTCAACCTGCGCAACGAAACCATGAGCTTCGTATTCATGCCGCGACCCAAGCAGGACAAGCTGGTCGGCGAGGTCGGCCCCGTCGACGTCAGAGGCCCACTGTCTAAACCCGAAATCAAGCTGGCCGACGGCGCCGTCGCCGCGAAGGTGGTGGGAGATACGATCGGCCTACCGTTCCATGTCCTTGGCTCGATCCTCGGCACGGCCGAACGACCATCGCCCGAGCATCAGCCCTGCGTTGTCGTCCCGGATCGAGAATAGCCCCCCTGTTCACCGCCATGCTGCTTTCCGAGCGTTTCAAGTCTTCCTTCAAGGTCGCCCTGGCCCTGGTCCTGGCCTACTGGGTGACGCTGTCGATGGACTGGGACAAGGCGATGTGGGCGAGCTACGCGGTGGTGCTCATCAGCCTGGAGACGGCGGGACAGTCCATCGAGAAGGGCCTCATGCGCATGTTGGGGACCCTGCTGGCCGCGGTCGTCTCCCTCACCCTGATCGCCCTCTTCCCCCAGGATCGCTGGTGGTTGATGATGGCACTGTCCCCCTACGTGGGGCTCTGCACCTACCTCATGGGTGGGACCAAGCGCCAGTACATGTGGTATGTGGCCGGCTTCGTGAGTGTCGTCATCTGCCTGGAGTCGGTGCCGGCCACCGACAACGCCTTCGATATCGCCATCCTCCGCACCCTCGAGACCGGTCTGGGTATCCTCAGCTACACGCTGGTCACCCTGCTTGTGTGGCCTACCAGCACGGGCGAAGTGCTGGACAAGACGCTGCGCCAGGTCGCCGCCAGCCAGCACGCGCTCTTCCGGGCCTATGTGGACCTGCTCGCAGGAAGGAACGAGACCGCTGACCTCCAACCGGTCCGGATGCAGCAGACACAGCAGCTTCAACAACTGGGTCAGGTCTTGACCGGGGCGCGGACGGACACCTATGAAGTCTGGGAGATGCGCCGACAGTGGGAACGCTACCAGGGACAAGCAGAGCAGGTCATGGAGGCCCTGGAGCGCTGGCGCGAGAGCTTTGAGGAGGTTCGTCCTCTGGATCTGGAATCGCTGATGCCGGACTATCGGACCCTTATCGGGGAGTTGGACAACCGATTTGAGCAGATCGAGCAGATATTGGCCGGTCAGCCTCCCGGGGAAGCTCCGACACCACTTCAGTTGGGTCTGGACCGGAACCAGGTCCGCGTCCTGTCACACTTCGAACGGGCAGCCCTGGCCCTGTTCCTCGCTCAGCTCCGGAGCCTGGAGTCCCTGACCCGGGCAATGCTCGGCACCCTGGCACAGATCAAGGGCTTCGCCTCCCCCGGCCCGCTTCCCGCGCCCCCCGCGCAGTCGCCGCGACCCACCCTACTGCGCATCCCCGATACCGACAGACTCGGGTCAGCCGTACAGATGATGGCGACCCTTTGGCTGGCCTATCTGGTGTGGCTGTACGTGGAGATCCCGGGCGGCGTCGGCTCGGTGATCATCGCCGGGGCCTGGGGGATGGGCTTCGCCATGCAACCTCAGGTGCCGATGCGGCTGTTGTTCAAGCCATTGGCCCTGGCCGTGGCGTGCTCGGCCGTCGCCTATATCTTCCTCATGCCGCGGCTATCGAGCTTCGTTGGGCTCGGCACCTTGATCTTCCTGGTCACCTTCGCCTTCGGCTATCTGTTCCATGAGCCGAGACAGAATCTGGCCCGGATCGCCGGCATTCTCGGGTTCACCACCATGGCCGGCATCAGCAACGAGCAGACCTACAGCTTCCTTTCCCTCGCGGACACCGCCCTGATGATGCTCCTGGGCGTGGGCTTCATCGCGCTGGGCCGCCTCGTCCCCTTCTCGCTCCAGCCTCACAAGGCTTACCTGCGACTGGTACGCCGATTCTTGCGCAGCTGCGAGTACCTGAGCGCCAAACTGCTCCGGGACCCGGGTCAGCCACTCGACTGGCTGGCGCGCGCCCGAGACGCCTTCCATCTGAGCGAGCTGTCCACCCTGCCTGCGAAGATCACCCGCTGGGCCGACGCCATTCCCCCCGAATCCCTCGGCGGCACCAAGCCGGAGCACCTTCAGGCCCTCACGACCAACATCCTCGCCCTGAGCTATCGCATGCGCGAAACCGTCGAGGCCCGCACCGAATTCCCGCCCATTACCGAGTCGGAGCTGGTGGTGGGCGGGGACCTGCAGCGGGAGATCGACACTTGGCGCTCGGCATTGCAGAGGGTCTTTCAGCGCCTGTCGCTGGACCCGGACGCGGGAGACGTTGCCGGCTTCCGCTCCGGTCTGAATACCAAGCTCCAGGCCCTGGAAGACCGGATCGAGCAAACCCTGAACCGTACCGACCAGGTGCGACTTTCGGCCGAGCGGGAGACTGGCGCCTACCGCCTGCTCGGTGCCCATCGTGGGCTGTCCGAGGCGGTCATCGCCTTCGCGACGACCGCCGGAACCGTCGACTGGCCGCGTCTGCGCGAGGAGCGCTTCTGACATGACCGAGCCAGGCATGCTTCTGATCCCGAGCGAGCTCGCCATCGGCGAGGTCTACTTTCCGCCGCTGCTCATCGCCGCCATGCTGGGCTTCGTGCTGGCCTCGCTGAGCGCGCGGCTGCTCAACCGCTACCGGCTCTCGCGCTTCTTCTTCTATCCGCCGCTGGTGCTCCTGGCACTGACCGTGATCTACACCGTGATCCTCGCTACCCTGGCTATCCCCGCATGAACAACCGGCCCGCCCTCATCAAGTATGCCCTGACCGGCGTCGTCGTCCTGATCGCCGCCCTGGCGGTGCTCTGGAAGTACTCGGCCTATCTCACCAACCCCTGGACGCGCGACGGGCAGGTGCGTGCCAACGTCATCCAGGTGGCGCCGCGAGTGTCTGGGCCGATCGTGAAACTCCCCATTCGGGATAACCAACTCGTCAAGTCCGGCAGCTTGCTGTTCGAGATCGATCCGCGTACCTACCGGGCCGCCTCGGACCAGGCCGCCGCCAACCTCGACGAAACACGCGACCGTCTCAATGACCTGGCGGCGCAGGTCAAGGCCGCGCAGGCCGCCCTCGACCAAGCCGAATCCGGCATCAAGCAAGCGAAGTCAGCCGTGACCAGCGCCGAAGCAACCGTGGTCAAGACCAAGGCCGACTTCGAGCGCGCGGCCAATCTGATCGAGAAGGGGGATGTTTCCAAGCGTACCTATGACGAGGCCGTGGCCGCCAACGACGTTGCCCAGGCCAACCTGGCCAGTGCACAGGCTCAACGCACCCAGGCCAACGCGGCGCGCTCGCAGGCGCAAGCGGAGCTGGCGAAAGCCAAGGCAGCCCTCGGCGCCCCGGGCGAGGAGAACGCCCAGCTGCGCGCGGCCAAGGCCGCGCTGGAGACTGCCAAGCTCAACCTGGAGTTCACCCGGGTGCGCGCCTCGGTGGACGGCTATGTCACCAACCTGAATCTGCGCCTCGGCAGCCAGGCGGTCGCCAACCAGCCCGCGCTCGCCCTGGTGGACGTGTCGAGCTTCTGGGTGCACGGCTATTTCCGCGAGAACCTGATCGCCGCGGTGAGCCCCGGCGACCGCGCCATCGTGACCCTGATGAGCTATCCGGACAAGCCCCTGGCGGGTCGCGTGGACAGCATCGGCTGGGGCATCTCCCAGAGCGACGGCAGCACCGGCTACGATTTGCTGCCCAACGTGAGCCCGACCTTCCAGTGGATCCGCCTTGCCCAGCGCATTCCGGTGCGAGTGCACCTCGGCGAGGTCCCGGATGCTGTCGAGTTACGCGTAGGCACCACGGCCTCGGTGATGGTGATGACGGGGTCCGGCGATCCAGAGACCGCTCCGCCTGTTCCCGCGCCGTTGCAGTGACGTATGTTCGGCAGCGTCATCCAGCAGCCACAGGAAAGCGCGCAACGGACCGAGGAATCTTCTAGGGAAACACTGATTTATTGTGCTTCCCGTCCGGGCCAGGGAAGGCCCGGCATTTTCGACGGCTGTAAGCCGTTGAAAATGGAGCGCTGTGAGACGCGCGCGTCTCGCAGCGCGAGCTGATTAGATCCATGGATGGATTTAATCAGCATCTCCTAAGTGCCCCGCCTCATCCCGTTCGACACTCCTCCAGCTACGCTGAACGACGACGAACAACAACGCCGTCGACCAACCGGCGAGCAGGATCCCGTTCATGGCCTCGACGCCACTGAGGACACGCCAATCCTGCGTGGAGAGGGTGACATCCCCATAGCCCAGCGTCGTAAAGGTGGCGAACGAGAAGTAGACCGCCTTCTCATAGGTGTCGAGGGTGTCTCCCGGCAGGACGAGCATGTAGGTCAAGGCCCATAGGTGGATCTCGATCACATGCAGCGCCATCAGGACGATGGCCGTCCAGATCACCGCCCGCAGCGAATTGCGCGCCTTGATCAGCCCATCGGAATCCGAATGTCGCCGGACAAGAAATCGGATGAAGGCGTGGGTCCCCACCCCATGCACCAAGACAGTGGCGATGACCAGTGCAATACCGGTGATGACGATTCCTGGGTGCAGGACGGTCGCTTCGTGCATTCTTTGCTCCGTGTCGCCCGCTTGGCCGTTTCGGAGGATGCCCCCTGGATGCCCCTGGATGAGCCCGATCGGACTGCCCGGTGGCACTGTGTTCAGGGAGACGGCGATTCATCGACGTTACCCGCGCGGGGCGCAAGGTGCTGCCGGCGATCTTCTCGACCGCCACGGGGTCATGATTCTACATGTGCTGGAGATCCTCCTCTGGGCGATCGCCTATTTCTGGCTGGTGCCCTCGCCCCGGCTGGGGACTGTCGAGGAGGCGAACTGTTTCTCGTTCGCCACCTTCACGACCCTGGGCTTGTGTAACGTCACTCCCGCCCGCCACCGTCGTTAGGCGAAAACATCCACGTGATGCGACCCTGCCGCAGCAGTGCCCGACGCGGATCGTCGGGCGGCGTCCCGTTGCGCACCACCTCGATGAGGTCGGCACTCACCTCCGGGTTGGTCAGAGTGTACGCGTGACCGAAGAAGTCTGTCCGCTTGCCCTCGTACACGACGATATCGATGTTGCCCCACTTGGCAATGCTGTCCTCCACGGCCGGCGAAATCCTATCGTGCGTTACCTGACCGAGCCGCGCCTTGCTGCGGAACAGCATCTGCGAAAGGCGCAGCGCCCGGTCACTGGGCGAGGCGTAGATGGTGAGTCGGCCGCGGAGGAAACGCGGCAGCTCCGGTTCCGTCCAGCGTGTCGTGATGCCCGGATCCGAAGCGAAGATCTCCACCTGCTGGCCCGCCACGCCGATGTCGATATCCGGAGACATCAGCACGAGGTTCTCGATCTTGAATGCCTCTGCCGGCGCCTCGCCGGCCACTACCGCCTCGATGGACAGCTCCCGCACGGCGTTCAGCAGCATCGCGGCGCCGCGGCTATGGGCGAGGAGTTGGACCCCTTCGACCCCCGGCGTGCCTGCCAGTGTACGAATCAACTTCTTCAGGTGGCCGACGGAGTACAGGGCCGATTCCGTGGTGGCGGTGTAGGAGATGAGCGGATTGCCGTGCGCCGACGCCGGCCAGGTGAAGAAGGCGCAGACGTCCTGCCGTCCGAGGAAATGGCAGAGCTCGGCGGCGGTGTAGGCGGCGCTGGCGAAGGTCTCGTTGAAGCCGTGAACATACAGCAGCACCTGCCGCGACGGCGCCGCCGCCAGGTGCCGCTGCACTTCGGCCTGTAGCGCCGCCTCGGCGCGCTCATGTCGATCCAGCACGATCGGATCGCGTTGCACGCTACCGGCGGCGGTGCGCACCAGCGGATAGGGCTCGAAGGGATAGCGGCCCAGTTCGCGCACGACATCGAGCTCCATTCCGAGCTTCACATCGCGTGGATGCATCAGGCTATGCTGATGAAAGTCCTGCCAGCCCATCTGCGGCCGAAAGCTCACCACCGCGGAGCCGAACGCCACCCGGCGGGCGCGGGTCTTGCCGTAGGGCGCAGCTTCTGAGGCATCCTCCGCCGGCGCGCGGTCGGTGATGTATAGCAGGTCGATGCTGGTATCCCGGCGCGTCACGGGGACTTGCTCGTAAAAGGAGGCGGCGCTGGAACCGACCAGCGATGCCGGTGCCGGCATCAACTCACGCAAACCGCTCGCACAGCCGCCCAGCATCAAGGCGGCGGCGAGCGCCAGGGACAAGTTGAAGGCTCGGATGCGCATCGCCGCAGGATTATGCCCTTCGCCGATGCGAAGCGCGAGGCGCCAGGTCGTGTTCCGCTTAAGCCGGCCCAGATTCTCGGAGGCTCCAAAGTTTGAGAAGATGGAGCCTATGAACGACTTGCCGGACAAGCGTCGAGGCCCATGGCGGGCACATCCGGTGCACCCCGAATCCGGCAGGGGGTGCGGTCTTCCACTTCACCATCCGCGCCGCAGAGGCAGAGGACTGAGGCATGGTCGAGCCCACCGTATTCATCGTCGATGACGACAGTGGCGTGCGCAAGTCGATCCGCGAGCTGCTGACCTCGGTAGGGCTCGCAGTCGAGACCTTCGAGTCGGCGCAGTCGTTCTTGGATGCCTTCGACAATGCGCGGCCGGGCTGCCTCGTGCTCGATGTCCGGATGGCACATATGAGCGGGCTCGCGCTGGAGGAGAAGCTTGCCGACATCAGCGCCAACATTCCCATTGTGTTCATCAGCGGCCACGGCGATATTTCCATGGCCGTCAATGCGATCAAGAGAGGCGCGGTCGACTTCGTGCCGAAGCCATATAAGGCACAGCACTTGCTCGACGCGGTCAACGAAGCGCTACAACGGGACGCCCGGAGACATGAGTCGGCGCTGGACGCCGACGGATTTGCCGAGCGCTTGCAGACGCTCACCACCCGCGAGCGCGAGGTGCTCGATCTCGCCGAGAAGGGACATTCGAGTAAGGTGATCGCGGGTGAGCTGGGCATCAGCCACCGGACCGTCGAGCTACATCGAAGCCACCTGCTCGAAAAGCTCGGCGTCACGTCCGTCTCCGAGCACTTGCGATTGAAGCTCGGCAGCGGCACCTAGCGTCGTCTATCGACGAGGCCCACGTACGGGCAGTATGTGGACGCACTTATTGGATTTCGGCGCCGCTTTCGCCAAGCTCATCCCGGCGCCGCGCATCCCGCATCGCTCGGCATCTCGACGTCAGGTATCTGCATCCGCCATGTTCTCCTGATTTTGGCGCTCCATGAAAACAACGGCTTACGTCATCGACCCCGATCCGGACGAGCGCGAATGGATCGAAGCCTTCCTGTCGCCAGACGTCGAGGTGGTCTGTGGTCTCGACAGCGCCGAGGCGTTGCTTGCCGCGTTGGGGGTCCGAGACGGGGTGTGTCTCATCGTCTCACTGGATCCGGATGAGGCGGTGGCACTCGAGCTCGTTGCCGAGCTGAGGCTTTCAGGGAGCGAGATCCCGGTGATCGTGATCGGGTCCGGAACAGCCTTCCGGGCGGCCACTGAGATCGCGCGCCTCGAATTCACCGACTTCCTTCCACGCCCCCTGACCGCCCACAAGCTGTGTGCCGCTGTCGAACGGCTGTGCGGCGCCAGGAGACAACACGGCC
>JAXGTD010000119.1:0-13350 GCA_040775095.1 Chromatiaceae bacterium
CAATCGTCCCCCGGTCAAATCGGGACCCGAGACGAGGCAGGGGTAGATGGGCTGATCGCTGGGGCAGGTACGTCACTCCGGGCACGTGCCTTGGGCAACCCGCGGAAATGGCGCGGGACCATCGCGCAAAGGCTGTGCCGTGGAGCGAGACGGGGGCAAGTGGCGGAGGGGATGGGTCTGACGTCCAACCTTCTCCAGTATAAGTCATTGATTTTATTTGATGCGCACAGCTGCTACGCTGGAAGAGCGGGAGTCCGTCCGCAAAGGTTGGCTCTATCGTGATGTCGGCAACGATGAGCGGCAGTCGGCTGCCTTGATCTTGGAGAGCACCCCCGATCATCCACCAGCCGCCCTCGGCGCCAACAGGATGACGGCCGCACCGGCGAGGCAGATTGCGGCACCTGTCAGGTCCCAAGTGTCCGGGCGCTGCTTCTCGATGAGCCACAGCCAGAGGAGCGAGGCTGCGATATAGACCCCGCCATAAGCTGCGTAGGCCCGCCCCGCAAAATCGGAGGGGGCAAGGGTCAGGAGCCAAGCGAAGACGGCCAGGCTCAGGAGGCCGGGGACCAGCCAGAGCGCGCTCGCGCCTTGCCGCATCCATGCCCAGACCGCAAAGCAGCCCGCAATCTCGGCCAGAGCGGCACCGATGTAGATGGCGAGGGTGCCGGGTGCTTTCACGATGCCGCCTCGCTCTCCGGATGCTGGTGATCGGTTGCGCATAGCGAATGGTCGCCCAGAACTTCAATGACCCGGCAATCGGCAATCCGACCGCCTGCACATTGCACGACCATGCGCTCAAGTTCGCCTTTCAGCGCAGTCAGGCGCGCAAGGCGGCTTTCAACCTCGGCCAGCTGCGCCCTGGCGATGACATCGGCGGCTGCGCAGGATTGATCGGGTCTGTCAGAGAGACTCAGAAGGTCTCGGATAGCGTCCAGCGGAAAACCGAGCTCCCGCGCATGGCGGATGAAGGCTAGCCGATCCAGTGCCGACTGCCCATAGAGCCGCTGGTTCCCGGCACTGCGATCTGGCTCCGGCAGGAGCCCGATCTGCTCGTAGTAGCGGATCGTCGGAACCTTCACGCCGGCCGCTTCGCCCAATTTTCCGATGGTGAGCATCAGATTTCCTCTTGAAGCTATAGCTACTAGAGACCTTAGGTTCCCGACTCAGCAAATACAATGTTGCCCGCTGGGCGGGTTGGAAGGGCGTGATGACGGCGAACGACAGTGCAACCTACGAATGGACGGTTTCCGGGATGGACTGTGCGTCGTGCGCCGGCAAGGTCCGGGGTGCGGTCGAACGCCTGCCTGGCGTGAGCGACGTCGATGTGGCGCTAATGACCGAGCGGCTTCGGCTGACTCTGGATGAAGGGCAGACCCCTCGCAACCAGATCGAAGCAATCGTCAAGCGGCTCGGCTACGGGATTGCGGCGAAAGGATCGAGCCCCGATCGGAAAGGCTTCGTGCTGCCGGACGATGAGCAAGCGTCCCGTGCGGACGGCTCGCGAGATGCCGCAGGACTCGAGCCCGACGCTGGATCGACAGGGCCCGAGAGCGGTCCCGGGCCCGGTTCGCGTTGGTATCAGACCGCGAAGGGCAGACTGGTGATCGGCACCGGTCTCC
This sequence comes from Chromatiaceae bacterium, assembly GCA_040775095.1. Lineage (GTDB taxonomy): Bacteria > Pseudomonadota > Gammaproteobacteria > Chromatiales > Chromatiaceae > JAXGTD01. Next base: position 1,620 of record JAXGTD010000119.1, read on the forward strand.
TCCTCGCGGCGGCATGGGCCGTGAAACTGCTCGCCTCCCAGGATGTGGCAACGTGGGCATTCATCCTCGCGACGCTCATTGGTGTCGCCCCTATCGCACGCCGCGCCGTCGCGTCCGCCAGAGCGGGGATGCCGTTCACGATCGAGATGCTGATGACAATCGCCGCCAGCGGCGCGCTCGTCATCGACGCCGCCGAGGAAGCGGCGCTCGTCGTCTTCCTCTTCGCCGTCGGGGAGGTTCTCGAAGGTGTTGCGGCGAACAAGGCCCGCGACGGGATCCGGGCGCTCGCTCGTCTGGTACCGAAGACCGCGATCCTGGAGATCGGCGGCCGGACTCGGGTGATACCAGCCGACCAGCTGCAGGTGGACCAGATCGTTCTGGTGCGCCCGGGAGACCGGGTCCCGGCAGATGGCGAAGTTATCGAGGGCACCTCGGGCGTCGATGAGAGCGCCGTCACGGGCGAGAGTGTGCCGAAGCTGAAGGAACCCGGTGCCTCCGTCTTTGCCGGCTCCATCAATTCCGAGGCGGCGCTGCGTGTTCGGGTCACCAAGTCGGCCGAGGACAACACCATTGCCCGTATCATCCGGCTGGTCGAGGAAGCGGAAAGCGCCCGGGCCCCGACCGAGCGCTTCATCGACCGTTTCAGCCGCATCTACATGCCGGCCGTCGTCGGAGTTGCGGTGCTGGTGGCCATCGTTCCGCCGCTCTCGTTCGGGCAAGGCTGGGACACATGGATCTACCGCGCGCTCGCGCTTCTCCTGATCGGATGCCCCTGCGCGCTGGTGATCTCGGTACCGGCTTCCATCGCCTCTGCGCTTTCTTCAGGCGCGCGTCGCGGGCTGCTGATGAAAGGAGGCGCCGTGATCGAGGCCGCGGCGGCCACCACGCATGTCGCATTCGACAAGACCGGAACCCTGACCCACGGACGGCCGCGCGTCACGGACGTGGTGCCGATCTCGGGATCGGAGACAGAGGTGCTGGCGCTGGCTGCCGCCGTCGAAGCGGGGTCGAGCCATCCTCTGGCGGAGGCGATCCTGTCCCGCGCGGAAGCTGCGGGAGCGCCGTTCCTGGCCGCGACCGCCGCCAAAGCGCTTCCGGGCAAAGGGGCCGAAGCAGTCGTTGAGGGTGAAACCGCCTGGGTGGGCTCTCCACGGTTCGCCGGGGAGCGCGGTGTGTTGGACGACCACGCGCTCCGGGCGGTGGTCGGCATGGAAGATGAAGGCAAGACAGTCGTCGCGGTCTTCCGCCGGAGCCAGTTGGTCGGACTCGTAGCGCTCCGGGACGAACCCCGAGAGGATGCCGCCCGCGCGGTGCAGCAACTCAAGGCGCTTGGCATCGCGTCTGTGATGCTGACCGGCGACAACCGGCGCACGGCAGCAGCCATTTCCGCTGGGCTGGGCATTGACCATCGCGCCGAATTGATGCCCGAAGGCAAGGTCGCCGCGATCCGTGAGATGACCGCCAGAGACCGCGTGATGATGGTGGGCGACGGCATCAACGATGCCCCTGCGCTCGCCACCGCCCACATCGGAGTTGCCATGGGCTCCGGAACGGACGTCGCGCTTGAAACCGCCGACGCCGCGATCCTGCGCAATCGCGTGACCGATGTGGCCGGCAAGATTCGCCTTGCTCGCGCAGCCATGGCGAACATCAGGCAAAATGTGGCGATCGCGCTCGGCCTTAAGGCGGTGTTTCTGGTGACGACGATCCTCGGCATTACCGGGCTGTGGATCGCGATCCTTGCAGATACCGGCGCGACGGTGCTCGTCACACTGAACGCGCTGCGGCTTCTTGCGTTTGATCCGGAACGTGAGGCCTGAGATCAGATCATCGGCAGGGCGATGGTTCCGCTGCCATGCCGCAGGGCCGAGCGCTGAGAACATAAACCTCGGGGTACTGTTCCGCCGCGAGTGCTCAACATGCTGCAACTGGAATCGGGCTTCTGCTCGGTTTCGCGCTGGTGGCCGCCATCTGGTCGCGCACCACTACGGGGCTATTGGCCGTCCGGGGCGTGAAGCCGAACTCGAAAGAGAGACCGCAGGCGGCGATCATGGTGGCGTTCGTCGGGCTGCTCGCGCTCCACACGATTGAAATCCTGGCTTTCGCCGCAGTCTACAGGGCGCTGCAGGGCTGGGGCGTGGGAGGCTTCGACGGCAGCTACGACCCATGCTGGAGCGGCCTGATCTACTTCTCCGGCGTCAACTTCGCCACGCTCGGGTACACGCAGATCGAGGCAACCGGGCCGATACGGATGGTCAACATGATGCAGTCGCTCGGCGGCTTCATGGTGCTGACCTGGTCGGCGACGTTCCTCTAACTCGGTCTGCGAACTGGCCTGGCGCGAGTAGCAGCCGACGACCATGGGGAATGTCAGTTTGCCTCCGACACCCTCTCTTGGTATCGGCGCTCGCGCTCTGGCCATGTGCTCTTGATGTAGTCGAGAACGGCGCGGATGTCCGCGTCGCTCAGCACGTCTGCGAAGCCGGGCATGTCGCTCTCGTATCCGCCGCCGACCACGGCGGCGGTGCCTTCCCTAACGATGCGGAACAGGACATCGTCAGGATGGTGCCAGGTGTGGCCGCTGGCGTCGTGGGGTGGCGCCGGCAACCGGCCGGACGGAAGCGGCGAGCGCCAGCCCGGCTGGCCCTCCAGTTCCGCGCCGTGGCAGGCGGCGCACTGATCCGCATAGATCTGGCGTCCTTGCGCGATGATGTCCGCCGACGCCACGGCGGTGGATGCGGTACCGGCATAACGCCAGCCAGCAAAGACCGCGAGGATCACACCTCCGACGACCAGACCGATCACGACAGTATTTCGGAGAGCTTTTTTCAAGACGTCTATCGCCGATCACTGCGGAATAACATTCGCGTTTGGTCGAGACCACGTTGTGCCAGCGGCGAGGCGCCTGCGACAATGGACATTCTCGTGAGCAATGCCTATCTTTGCAGCATGCTCGAACGTGTCGTCACCATGCTTGCCATACTCGCGATCACCGTGGTGACGACGGTGACCTCCGCGCATGCGACACGCATGAGCATGAATTCCGGTGTGGATCACGCGATGCATGTCGCCGACATGATGCACTCTCCGGTCATTTCGGGCTTCGACTGTGACGCTGGAGAGCACTGTGGATCGGCCGATGCCGAGATGTGCGAGTTCGTATGCGCAGGCCTCTCTGCCTTCCTGACGTCGGCAGGCGAGGAAGCCGGGCACGCCTACGGCGCCGCCAGTCATGACGTCCCGTCCGCGGCAATCCACGTCAGCCGTGCGCCGGGACTGAACGAACGACCTCCCAAGCTCCGTCTCCTCTGAGCGCGCCCGGGCAGACGCCCGAGGCGCCCCATCGGTATTGATGAACGGGACGGAAGTCCCGAGGAGACGACCATGAACATGCTTTCTCGACGCGGCTTTCTTGCCGCAAGTGCGGCCGCCATTGGCGCTGCACACTTGCCCCGCATCGCCTTCGCGCAAGGGGTGGCGCCGATCAGCCTCTCCGCTGCGACGCGCACGCTCGACATCGACGGTCGCGCTGCCACGGTCTTCGGGCTTGCCGGCCCCGGCGGTCAGGGACTGATCCTCGACCCCGGCCAGAGGTTCCGGGTCGATCTGACCAACGACCTGGACGTCGGTACCATCATCCACTGGCACGGACAGATCCCGCCCAACGCGCAGGACGGTGTGCCGGACATGCCGATGCCCCTCCTCGCACCGGGTGAAACCCGATCCTACGACTTCGAGGCACGGCCCGGCACGCACTGGATGCACAGCCATGTGCCCACCCAGGAGATGCAGCTGCTCGCCGCGCCGCTGATCGTGCGCTCGGCCGAGGACGTTGCTGCCGACCGGCAAGACGTCGTGATGTTCCTTCATGACTTCTCCTTCAAGGCCCCCGAGGAGGTTCTGGCCGAGATCGGCGCAGGTCATGGCGGCGGGCACGGCGCGGGCCATGGTGCCGGTGCATTGCCCGATCAGGGCGCTCCCATGGGAGGCATGGGGGCGATGCAGGGCATGGATCACGGGGCCATGGGCCATGGCGCCACGGGCGGCATGCCGATGGGCAACATGCCCCGAATGGGCGGGATGATGGGTATGGGCGGCCAGATGGGCGGCATGGCCATGGACCTGAACGACTATGACTGGGACGCCTATCTCGCCAATGACCGGACCCTGTCGGACCCGGAGGTGGTCCAGGTCGAGCGCGGTGGCCGTATCCGGCTTCGGGTCATCAACGCCGCTGCGGCGACGGTATTCTGGATCGAGACCGGCGGTGCCGAGGCGCGGCTGGTCGCGGTAGATGGGCACGCGGTCGAACCTCTCGCCGGCACGCGGTTCGGTCTGGCAATGGGCCAGCGTCTGGACATCGAGATCGACCTGCCGCACGAAGGCGGCGCCTGGCCGATCCTCGCCCTGCGCGAAGGCGCGCGCGAGCGCACCGGCCTGATCCTCGCCACGCAGGGTGCCGAAGTGCGGCGTCTCGATGCAATGGCGGATGCCGAAGCGCCCGCGTTCGACACCGATCTGGCGCAGGAGGCGCGCCTCATCGCGCTGGACGCTCTGCCGGATCGACCCGTGGACCGCAGCCAGATGCTGATGCTGGGCGGTTCGATGCAGCCGTACGTCTGGACGATAAACGGGGCAGTCTGGGGCCAGCACCAGCCGATCACCGCACGCAGCGGTGAGCGGGTCGTGCTGTCGTTCCACAACATGTCGATGATGGCGCACCCGATGCATCTGCACGGCCATGTGTTCCAGGTCGTCGGGCTGAACGGGCGTCGGGTCGCCGGTGCACTACGCGACACGGTTCACGTGCCACCGATGTCGATGGTCGATGTCGCCCTCGATGTCGGTGAGGCCGCCCGATGGATGCTGCATTGCCACCACATGCCGCACCTTACGACGGGGATGATGACCGAATTCGCGGTCACGGCGTCCGTCTGATCCCAGCGGGTCGTCCGGACATGGCGCCCCGCCCGGCACCGATCCTGGTCTGTCCTGCCCCATGTTGTCGTGAGGGCCGGCCAAAAGACGCACCCTGCGGGTAAAAATCAGGAGGATGAGATGATGAACTGGAACGACATGGGCCCCGGAATGGGTTTCGGAATGGGGTTTGGCTGGCTCTTCGGCCTGCTGATCCTCGTGCTGCTGGTTTTGGCCATAGCAGCGCTGATCAAGTATCTTCGGAAATAGAAAAAAGGAGTTGGCAATGACCTACACGATCAATCGAATGTTCCCCGACGCCGGTATCGACGACGTCGACGCTCGCGCGCGGAAGGCCCTCACCGACCACGGCTTCGGCATCCTGACCGAGATCGACGTCAAGGCGACGATGAAGAAGAAGCTAGATGTCGAGATGCCCGCCTACCGCATCCTCGGCGCCTGCAACCCCAAGATGGCGCATCAGGCCATCGGGATCGAACCGCGCGTCGGTGCGATGCTGCCATGCAACGTCATCCTGCGCGAGGTCGACGGTGGCGTGGAAGTCAGCGCCATCGATCCTGTGGCGTCGATGCAGGCGATTGAGAACGCCGAACTGACGGCCGTGGCGGGCGAGGTGCGCGACCTCCTGGCGAAGGCCGTCGCGGCGGTCTGAGATGAGCCTGCGCGTCACCATTCTCGCGGGCCTTGCGATCCTCGGCATCGGACTGCTCGCTGTCTGGCAGTTCGCGCCTTCGGTGTTCGCCGAGGCGCGCAGCCTCCTGGAGCCCGAGCGTCTGGAAACGCTGGTGGCGCGTGCGGGTCTCTGGGGGCCGGTCCTGATCGTCACGCTTATGACCATCGCGGTCGTGGCCAGCCCAATCCCGAGTGCACCCATCGCACTGGCGGCCGGAGCGGCCTACGGACATCTCTGGGGGACCGTGCAGGTCGTCATCGGCGCCGAGCTCGGGGCGCTGATCGCCTTCGGTCTCGCACGGGTTCTGGGGCATGACGTCCTGCGGCGGGTGTTCGGGGACCGCGTCGATGCCGGGCTGCTCGGCTCGCAGAACGCGTTGACGGCGACGGTTCTTGCCAGCCGCCTGATGCCCTTCGTGTCCTTCGACATGATCAGCTACGCGGCCGGACTGAGCCGATTGCACGCCTGGCGTTTCGCCTTGGCAACACTGGCGGGGATCATTCCGGCAAGCTTCCTGCTGGCCCATTTCGGCGGCGAGGCGGTGAGCGGAGATCTGGGCCGGGCGACATGGGCAGTACTTGGCCTCGGCCTCTTGACGGGCCTGCCACTGCTTTGGGTAGCCATGCGGCAAAAGCCTGAAAAGGGAAATCCATGACCGGAAGCGAGTACCAGAAGAACAGCATCACCCTTTCCGGTGCGGTAGCCATGGGCACCGGCGTGATGATCGGCGCGGGCATCTTCGCGCTGACCGGCCAGATCGCCGAACTCGCCGGGCCTCTCTTCCCGCTCTCGTTCGTGGTCGGCGCCATCGTGACCGCCTTCAGCGCCTACACCTATATCAAGATGTCGAACGCATACCCGTCTGCGGGCGGCATCGGGATGATCCTGAAGAAAGCCTACGGACCGACGACGGTCGCGGCGGGCGCAGCTCTCCTGATGGCGCTGTCGATGGTCATCAACGAAAGCCTCGTCGCTCGCACCTTCGGAACCTACACCCTGCGAGCCTTCGGCGGCGATCCGGACAGCATTCTCGTGCCGGTCCTCGGCGTGGGGCTGATCGTCTTCGCCTATCTCGTGAACGTCTCTGGCAACCGGTCGGTCGGGCTGCTGTCCATTATCATGGCCATTCTCAAGGTGGGCGGCATTGCGCTGTTCGGGGCGGCCGGTCTGTGGGCCAGCGGCATTTCGTTCGAAGCGTCGGGCGGAGATTTTCGTGCGGGTGGGTTCGTGGCGTCGGTCGCGCTGTCCATTCTCGCCTTCAAGGGGTTCACGACCATCACCAACAGCGGCGCCGAGGTGACCAATCCGCATCGGAACGTGGGCCGGGCCATAGTCCTGTCCATCGCCATCTGCGTCGTCGTCTACCTGCTGGTCGCATTCGCGGTCGGCTCCAGCCTGCCGCTCGATCGCATCGTGGCGGCGAAGGACTACGCGCTGGCTGAAGCGGCCCAACCAGCCCTCGGGCAAACCGGCTTCTACCTGACGGTGGCGCTTGCGCTGGTGGCAACTGCCTCGGGCCTGATCGCCAGCGTGTTTGCCGTCTCGCGGATGCTGGCGATGCTGACGGACATGAAGATGATCCCGCACAGCCATTTCGGGATGCCAGGCACGATCAAGGACCACACACTCGTCTACACCGTCGTGATCGCAGGCTTCCTGACGGTCTTCTTCGACCTCAGCCGCATCGCCTCGCTCGGGGCCTTCTTCTATCTGGTGATGGACATGATCATCCATTTCGGCGTGTTCCGGCATCTGCGCGAAGAAATCGGCGCTCGGGGCTGGGTGTTGCTGACGGCAATCGCACTTGATGCCGTGGTGCTGGCCGCCTTCGCCGCGATGAAATGGCAGTCCGACCCCTTGATCGTCGTCCTGGGTGCGATCGGCATGGCGCTGGTGTTCCTGTTCGTCGGAATCTTCCTCGCACGGAATCCCGCCCTGGAAGGCGCTCACGACCACCATTGAAAAGAGCTTGAGCTTCCAACGGCTGGAAGCGGCAAGCTGAAACAAGAGATCGAAAGGCTGGCAGACTATGGAGCACGATCACCATCACGCGGCGCCCGACATTCCGGCGGGGGCGAATACCGCAAAGGACCCGGTCTGCGGGATGACGGTCGCGGTCAAGCCGGACGGGCGTCACGCCGAGTTCCAGGGAGAGACCTTTCATTTCTGTTCGGAGAAATGCCAGTCGAAGTTCAAGGCGGATCCGTGGTTCTACGCCTCGGGCCGGGCCGCCGGACAGAAGAAGGCTGCTCCGGCCAACGTCCAGTACACCTGTCCGATGCATCCCGAGATCGTCCGCGATGCGCCGGGGTCCTGCCCGATCTGCGGCATGGCGCTGGAACCGATGGTGCCGTCGGATGAGCCCAGCGAGGAGCTGACCGACTTCACGCGTCGGATGTGGATTTCGGCGGCGGCGGCGGTGCCGCTCATCATCCTGACGATGGGTGAACTGGTCGCGCTGCCAGTGCGCGACTGGATCGGGCATCAGACCGCAAGTTATCTCGAGTTCGTGCTGGCAACGCCGATCATCCTCTGGGCCGCCTTGCCTTTCTTCCGGCGCGGCTGGGACTCCATTGTGAACCGCAGCCCAAACATGTGGACGCTGATCAGCATCGGCGTGGCGGCGGCCTACCTTTACTCGCTCGTCGCGACGTTCCTGCCGGGGGTGTTTCCGGAACAGTACCGGATGGGCCACGGCGTCGGCACCTATTTCGAGGCGGCGGTGGTGATCGTCGCGTTGGTCTTCGTGGGCCAGGTGCTGGAACTCCGAGCGCGAGAACGCACCGGGGATGCGATCCGCGCGCTTCTGGATCTGGCGCCGAAGACCGCGCGGCGCATCCTGCCGGACGGCACTGAATACGATGCGCCGCTGGAGAACATCATGGAGGGCGACCGGCTGCGGGTCCGTCCCGGCGACGCCATTCCGGTCGACGGCACGGTGATCGAGGGCCGCTCGTCGCTGGACGAAAGCATGCTGACCGGCGAGTCAATGCCGGTGGAAAAGGGGCCGGGGGATGAGGTGACGGGCGCCACGATCAACAAGAACGGCTCTCTGGTCATGGAGGCAGGCAAGGTCGGGTCCGATACCGTGCTGGCGCAGATCGTGGCGATGGTGTCGAACGCGCGGCGGTCCCGCGCGCCGATCCAGGGGCTGGCCGACCGGGTGTCGGCGATATTCGTGCCGACGGTGGTGGTCATCGCCATCGTCGCCTTCGTGGTCTGGCTGATCTTCGGCCCGGAGCCCGCGCTGGTCTTCGCAATCGCCTCGGCCGTGTCGGTCCTCATCATCGCCTGCCCCTGCGCGCTGGGGCTGGCGACACCGATCTCCATCACCACGGCGGCGGGGCGCGGCGCACAGGCGGGCGTGCTGATCAAGGACGCCGAGGCGCTGGAGCGAATGGCAGGAGTCGATACGCTCATCGTCGACAAGACCGGCACGCTGACCATGGGCAAGCCGAAGCTGACCGATACGGTTGCGCTCGGGGACGTCACCGAGACCGACCTGTTGTCGCTGGCCGCAGCGCTGGAGCGTGGCTCGGAACACCCGCTGGCTGAGGCGATTGTCGAGGGAGCCGAGGCGCAGGGTGCGCCGCGTCAGGAGGCCACGGACTTCGACGCCGTCACTGGCAAGGGCGTACAGGGCCGGGTCGGTGGGCGCGCGGTGGCGCTAGGCAACGCGGCGATGATGCGGGAGATGGGGCTCGACACCGCGCAGGCCGAGTCAAAGGCCGACACCCTGCGCGCCGAGGGCAAGACGGCGATGTTCGTCGCGCTTGACGGCGCGCTCGTCGGCATCGTGGCGGTCGCCGACCCGATCAAGGAGAGTACCGCGCAGGCCATTCGGGAACTTCATGCCCAAGGGCTAAGGGTGATCATGGCGACGGGCGACAACGAACGCACGGCGCAGGCGGTGGCGGGCAAGCTCGGCATCGACGAGGTGCGCGCAGGCATCCTGCCCGAGGCCAAGAAGGACCTGATCGACCAGTTGCGCCGCGACGGCCACAAGATCGCCATGGCGGGCGACGGGGTGAACGACGCCCCCGCGCTCGCCGCCGCCGATGTCGGCATCGCCATGGGCACCGGGGCCGATGTTGCGATGGAAAGCGCAGGCATCACCCTGCTGGGCGGCGACCTGATGGGCATCGTGCGGGCGCGCAAGCTCGCCCGCGCCACCCTGCGGAACATCAAGCAGAACCTGTTCTTCGCCTTCGCCTACAACGCGCTTGGCGTCCCCATCGCCGCCGGGCTGCTTTACCCTGTCACCGGACTTCTGCTCTCGCCGATGATCGCGGCGGCGGCGATGAGCCTGTCGTCGGTCTCGGTGATCACCAACGCCCTGCGGCTCAGGCGGGTCGACCTCTGATCTGCCAGCCCACACATCCAACCTCGAAAGGAACATCAGATGACCCAAGACATGTTTTCCCGCCGCAAGCTCCTGATCGGTACAGCTGCGCTGGCGGCTGCGTCGCCCTTGAGGGCTCTGGCGCAAGGCGCCGGTCCGGCGATCCACGTGATGAAGGACCCCAACTGCGGCTGCTGCTCGGCCTGGATCGAGATCCTCGAGAACGACGGCTTCGCCGTCACGACCGAGGCGAGCGCCGGGACGCTTCTGATGCGCTACAAGCTGGACAACGGCATCCCGCAGGAGATGGTCTCCTGCCATACGGGTCGTGTGGATGGTTACATTATCGAGGGTCACGTCCCTGTTGCCGACATTCGCCGTCTCCTGCTGGAACGCCCCGACGCGGTCGGCCTCGCAGTGCCAGGCATGCCCTACGGCTCGCCCGGGATGGGACCGGAAAGCCAGCGCGAGGCCTACGACGTGTTTCTGATCCGGCGCGACGGATCGAACGAGGTCTTTACCAGCTACGCTGCTGCCTGACCTTGAGGCTCCAATTCGGCTCTTGATCAGGGGCGAGAACACATACGGACCTGATCCCGGATCACGGCGTAGTCGCTCAGCATCTCGGCGATGGCCGACCCGTGCGGCAGCCGCGCGAGCTCCTCGGCTGCGCGCGCCTGGAACTCGCGGCTGTACTCTACCACGGGCGGGCAGACGGTCGCGATGCCGGGCTCAGAACCGACCGTTGCGCAGCCGCTCAGCAAGCTCGTCGCGAGACCTAGGACGACGAGCCGTCGCCTCGAGCATCTGGCGTTGGACATCATTGGCTTTCTCCGTGGTCTGAAGGCGTTCAGCGAGGCGTCCCGCTCGCTCGCCGGACCGCCGAAGCGAAAGCAGGAACAGGAGCAGGGCGAGGATGATGGCGCCGTAGCGCAAAGCGGCCCGCATCCATGGGCTGGCGGCGAACCCGATCAGGAGCGGGGCCATCACCGCTGCCCTCGGCGCCAGTCATCGAGACGCGCGTAGATCGTGACCGCGATGCCGCCAAGCGCCACGGCGATGAATACCCAACGCAACGTGTCGAGATACGGCACAAGCGGCAAGATCGCGGTCTGGGTCTCGGCCAGCACCTGCTGCGCCACCTCGACGCCCGCCGCGCCCAGCGTCGCCACACCGGCTGCCCCGCCGCCCTTCATGGTGCGGCTGTCAGCCAGCACCTCGCGCGCGGGCGGCGTCTCGGCTGCAAATGCCGTCGCCCGGACCGGGAACCGCTCGCCCCACTGCCGCGCGGGCCCGAGATCGACATGGATGAACCCCGATCGCGGGTAGAAGCCGAAGCCGAGGAATCCGACCTCGCGCGCCGCAGCCTCGAAGGCCACCGGATCGTGGTTCGCCATGGCGATGTCGAAGGCGGCGCCGTCGAGATGCTTCGACCGGCCCGCGCCCCCCACGGCACGGTTGTGCTCTGGGCTGCGGTAGGCGGAGCGGACGATCAGCGGCTTGCCCAGCCGGTCGCGCAGCGCCTGCAGCTTGTCGAGCGCGGTTTCGTTCACGAGCAGCTTGCCGGTGCCCCGGCATGCAATCTCGGCGGGCGAGAAATTCGGCCAGCGCCAGGCGCTCTCCGGCACGTCGCGCCAGTGGCTGTGGAAGGTCGTGGTCATGGGGTCCTCCGAACACGAAAAACCCGCCACGAGGGCGGGTCATTGCGGGCTGATGAATGGGGATGCGGCGCGGCTACGGGCTGCCGCCGAAGATCTTGAGCTTGATGGCGATGCCTG
>JAXGTD010000120.1:0-13297 GCA_040775095.1 Chromatiaceae bacterium
ACAGGAAGCCCGATAGCAGGAACGCCGGCAGGAAGGTGGCGAGGATCGCGATCATCCCGGCGACGAACTGGTTGCGTGTCACGATCGAGATCAACAGCCCCATCCCCAGCGCCGCCAGCAGGAACAGCGTCGAGCAGGCGACCAGAACCCACAGCGAGCCGCGCAGCGGCACCTCGAACAGATACACCGCCAGCAGCACGGACAGCGCCATGCCCCCCATACCCAGGACGAAGTAGGGCAGAATCTTGCCAAGCAGGATCTCACGCAGGGTTACGGGCGTGACCATCAGCGCCTCCAGCGTACCGCGCTCCCACTCGCGGGCGAACACCAGCGCGGTCAGCAGCGCGCCGACCAGGGTCATGTTCACCACCAACAGACCCGGCACCAGATAGTTACGGCTGCGCAGCTCCGGGTTGAACCAGATCCGAGGCTCGACGACCACGGGTTCCGCGGCCTGCAAATGCCGGGCCTGCAGCTCCCGCTGCAGCCAGCTCGACCAGACCCCCCGCACATACCCCTGGAGCAGTCGCGCCGAGTTGGCGTTGACGCCATTGGCGATGACCTGGATCGGCGCATTGCGTTCGCCCTTGAGTCGCTGTGCAAAGTCCGCCGGCAGCACCACGATCCCGTCGACGCGCTGGTCACGGAGCGCGGAGACCCCTTCCTGCCGATTCAGAAACACCCGCGGTTCGAAGTAGACCGACTCCCTGAAGGCCGCGACGAAGGATGCCGCCTCGGTGCTCGGCTGCTCGACCACGAGCCCCACCGGCACGCCTTTCGCGTCCAGCGAGACGCCGTAGCCGAACAGCAGCAGCAGCGCCACGGGCAGCACGAAGGCGATCGCGATGCCCGACGGATCGCGCAGGATCTGCAGCGCCTCCTTGCGCAGCAAGCCGCGCAGACGTCGGCTCTTCGGGGAGACGCCCTTCAACATGCCGCGCCCCGCCACCGGGCAGGCCATGATGATGGTGGATGCGAGGGTGCGGCGCGCCGACCGGTCGCACGACCGGAGGCATCCTGCCGCCTCGCCGCATACCCCATCACCGCGCCCCCCGGGCGGCCCCATGCCGGTTCTTGTAGGCACGCGGCCGGGTACGGCAGGTCTATGCGCTGGCGGGTGCCGTCGCTCATGCGGCCTCCCGCCGTTGGATCAGGTTGATGAAGGCCTGCTCCATGCTCGGGGGCGGCTGGCCCTCGCCGGTGGCACGGGCCTTGACCTCGGCGGGCGTGCCGAGCGCGAGCAGCTCGCCGGCGGCCATGATCGCCAGCCGGTCGCAGTACTCGGCCTCTTCCATGAAGTGTGTCGTCACCAGCACAGTCACGCCACCTTCGGCCAGCGCGTTGATGCGCGCCCAGAACGCGCGCCGGGCCAATGGATCGACACCCGACGTGGGCTCGTCCAGGAACAGGATGTCCGGCTCGTGCAGCAGCGCCGCGGCCATGGCCAGGCGCTGACGATAGCCGAGCGGCAGCGTGCCGCTCTCGGCGTCCACCAGGTCATGCAGGCCGAACGACGCCAGCGCCCAGTCGAGCCGCGTGGCGACCTGCTGCCCGCGCAGTCCGTACGCGCGGGCAAAAAAGCGGAGGTTCTGCAATACAGACAGGTTGGCATAGAGCGAGAATCGCTGCGACATGTAGCCGATGCGTCCGCGCGCCTGCGCGGCCGCGCGGCGCAGGTCGACCCCCGCCACCCGAACCTGCCCACCGCTGACGGGCAACAGACCGCAGAGCATCCGAAAGGTGGTGGTCTTACCGGCCCCATTCGCGCCGAGAAGTCCAAACACCTCGCCCTGGCGCACACGAAAGCTCAACGCGTGCACCGCGGTGAAGTCGCCGAAGCGGCGGGTCAGCCCGTCGACCACGATGGCATCGGCGTGTGCGCCGGGCGAGGCGGACACCCGCGGCAACAGGATCGGGTCGTCGTCGGTCGCGAGCCGCGCCACGAAGCCATCCTCGAAGCGGGGCGGTACCGGCACGCAGCTTACGCCCCCACCTCCGGCGTCGGCGAGCCCGCTGCAGTCCAGCGGTCCCGCCCCGCGGGTGACGACGCGAACGGCATCCCCTTGCAACACCGCGTCGAGCACCTCGGGGCGCTCGGCCAGCCGCGCCTGGAGCCGCCGCCGATCGGCCACCACTCCGGTGACCAGGAACGTACGCCCGGTGAGGGGCTCGCTGAAGTCGCGCGGGGGGCCCTGCCCCACCACAAGGCCCTGGTGCAGCAGGATCACATCGGCGCAACGTTCTGCCTCGTCGAGATAGGCGGTGGACAACAGCACCGCCATGCCCTCATCCTCGACCAACCGGTAGACGATCTCCCACAGCTCCCGGCGCGAGACCGGATCGACGCCCACGGTCGGCTCATCGAGCAGCAGCAGCCGCGGCGGGCGGACCAGCGTGCAGGCCAGCCCGAGCTTCTGCTTCATACCACCGGAGAGCTGCCCAGCCAGGCGCGTGGAAAAGGCGGCAAGGCCCGTCATTTCCATCAGCCGCGCATAACGCGACGTGCGCTGCGCGAGCGCCACGCCCTGGAGGTCGGCGTACAGGTCCAGGTTCTCCTGCACCGTCAGGTCCTCGTAGAGTCCGAAGCGCTGCGGCATGTAGCCAACCTCGGCCTGCACGCGCAGGGCCTCGCGGGTGGCATCGTGCCCGAGACAGGTGATCCGCCCGGAATCCGGCAGCAGCAGGCCCGCGGCCAACCGCATGAACGTGGTCTTGCCCGCCCCGTCGGGACCAATCAGACCGGTGACCACACCCTCGGCGATGCGCAGCGAGACGCCGTCGAGGGCCACCACGCGCCGCTTGCCGGCCAGAAAGGTCTTGCGCAGGTTCTCGGCGATCAGGGGCCAGTTCGCCATGCTCGCGCCGGCTCCATGACGGGCGCCCGGGGGACGTACCCGGGACATCGGGTCCACGGCGGCGACATCATTGCGCGGGCCCGGCCTGCGATGATGCGCCGGGATTACACCCCGGATCGGGGACCGGTGCCGCGTTCAGATCCAGCACGACCGTCACCGGCATGCCCTGGCGCAGCTCTCCGGCCGGATTGCAGACATAGACACGCGCCTGGTACACGAGGTCGGCGCGCAGCTCCGTGGTCTGCACCGTCTTGGGCGTGAACTCGGCACTCGGGGCGATGTAGCCGAGCCAGCCGGCGTAGGCCTTGCCGGGGAAGCTATCGCTGAAGACCTGCGCCGGCAGGCCGGGTTGCACGCGCCCAAGATCCGGCTCGGCGAGATAGACCCGTGCCCACAGCGGGTCGGTCAGGGCCAGCGTGTACACCGGACGATCCGGTGCGGCCATGTCCCCGGGCTCGAGGATTCGGTTCTGCACCGCCCCATCGGCCGGCGCATGCAGGGACGCGTAGCTCAGGTCGAGCTCGGCCCGCGCCAGATCGGCCTCCAACGCGGCGAGCCGCGCGCGGGCCGCCTCGATGTCCTCGATACGGGTGCCGGCCAGCGCCAGATCCAGCGCCGCGCTCGCCGCCTGCTGGCGAGCCTCGGCCGCATCCGCGGCGGTGCGGGCGTCGTCATATTCCTGCGGCGAGGCCAGCTTGCGCTCGGCCAGATCGCGGCTGCGCTCCGCGCGCCGGGCCGAATTGCGGGCCTCGATGCGAGCCGCGTCCAGGTCGGCACGCAACTTTTCGATCTCCTCCTTTCGAGCCCCGGCGACCAACCTCGCCAGCGTGGCCCGCTGGGCCTGCACCTGCGCGCGGGCGGCATCCCGCGCCAGCGCCAGCCGCCGGTCGTCGAGGCCGGCGAGCACCTCGTCGCGCCGCACGCGCGCGCCCTCGCGCACTGGCATGGTTGCGATGCGCCCGCTCACCTCGAAGGCGAGGTCGACCAGGCGCTCATCGACATTGCCATAGAGCACCAGGCGCCCCTGCTCCGCCCCCCCGTCCGCGCGCTGGGTGAACCACCACAGGCCAGCGGCCCCGGCCGCGATGGCCAACACGAGCAGTGGCGGAAAAAATCTCTTCATCGGCGTGCTCCTGCGTGCTAAACGGCATCCATCGTCTCGCGCAGGGTCGAGACCGCGCGGATCGTAAGGCCCGGGACGCCACCCTTGGGGACATTGGCCTTCGGCACGACCGCCGTGCGCATGCCGTGCTTGGCGGCCTCGCGCAACCGGTCCGGGCCGTTGGGCACCGGGCGCACCTCACCGGAGAGCCCGATCTCGCCGAACACCGCCAGATCCGCCGGCAGCGGCCGATCCCGGTGGCTCGACAGGACCGCCAGCACCAACGCCAGGTCGGCGGCCGTCTCGGCGACGCGCACCCCGCCGACGGCGTTCACGAAGACATCGCGGTCGAACATCGACACCCCCCCGTGGCGATGCAGCACCGCCAGGAGCATCGCCAGACGGTTCTGCTCCAGACCCACGGCGATGCGTCGCGGGTTGGCCAGCGGGCTCTCGTCGACCAACGCCTGCACCTCGACCAACATCGGCCGGGTGCCCTCCCGGGTGACCAGGATCACCGAGCCCGGCACGGGCTCATCATGGCGGGAAAGAAAGATCGCCGATGGGTTGTGGACCTCTCGCAGGCCCCTGTCCGTCATCGCGAAGACACCAAGCTCGTTGACGGCGCCGAAGCGATTCTTCACCGCCCGCACCAGCCGGTGAGGGCTGCCCGGCTCGCCCTCGAAATAGAGCACCGTGTCGACCATGTGCTCGAGCACGCGCGGACCGGCCAGCGCGCCCTCTTTGGTGACGTGTCCAACCAGAAACACCGTGGTGTCGCTTTGCTTGGCATAGCGCACGAGGCGCGCCGCGGTTTCGCGCACCTGCGACACCGAGCCGGGCGCGGCAGAGAGATCCTCGGCAAACAGGGTCTGGATCGAATCGATGACCAGCACCCGGGGATGTTCCGCGGCGGCAGTCGCGAGGATACGCTCAACACAGGTCTCGGCCAGCAGGCGGATGGAGCGACCCGACAGTGCAAGGCGATGCGCGCGCAGGCTTACCTGGCGCGGCGACTCCTCGCCGCTGACATAGAGCACCGGGGAACCGGCGGCCGGTGTCTCCCCGACCGGTGTGCCAAGGGCGGCGCAGGCCTGCAGCAGCAACGTCGACTTGCCGATGCCCGGGTCCCCGCCGATGAGCACGACCGAACCCTGCACCAGGCCGCCGCCGAGTACGCGATCGAGCTCGCCGATGCCGCTCGAGCGGCGGATCTCCGCCTCGGGGCTGACCTCGGCAAGATCCTGCACCGGCGCCGCCTCCGGCGTGCCCGCCCAACCGCCCCGCAGCCGACCCGGCGCCGCCGCGGGCAACTCCTCGACCGCGTTCCATGCGCCACAGTCCGGACACTGACCGCTCCACTTCGGAAACTGCGACCCGCACGCGGTGCAGGCGTACAGCCCGCGGGATCTCTTGGTGCGCTGGTTCATTCCGCCGACCTCGCCGCCGCCCCCGGGATGCCTGACCCTGACGCCCGCCGCCGCACTGGTCTGATCGCAAACGATCGAGCATCGATATCATACACGCAAAGGCGCAACGAACGCCGGTTTCGTTTCCCCGCGCCCCCGAACACCGGCCCTCGAGACGCGCACGGCCACGGGGTGGCCCGGCCCGGGGACCCGGCACCGGCTATTAATAGCCGATATCGCCGTAGAGATTCTCGGCGAGGTTCTCAAATTTTGTGTATTGCCCCAGAAAAGCCAACTTGACCGTACCAATGGGGCCGTTGCGTTGCTTGGAAATGATGATCTCGGCCACCCCCTTGTCGGGACTGTCCTCGTTGTAGACCTCATCGCGATAGATGAATACGATCAGGTCGGCATCCTGCTCGATCGCGCCAGACTCCCTCAGATCCGACATCACCGGGCGCTTGTTCGGACGCTGTTCCAGGCTGCGGTTGAGCTGCGAGAGCGCGATCACGGGGACGTTCAACTCCTTGGCCAGCGCCTTGAGCGAGCGTGAAATCGCCGAGATCTCCGTGGCGCGGTTTTCACCCTGGGTTGACGACTGCATCAGTTGCAGGTAGTCGATGACGATCAGCCCCAGCTCCTTGTCCTCGCGCTTGAGGTCGCGCTGCAGCCGCCGAACCCGGGCCCGCAGCTCGGTGGGCGACAGGGCCGGTGTATCGTCGATGAACATCGGTGCCTGATTGAGCATGGTCACCGCGGAGGTCAACCGCGGCCAGTCATCGTCCGTGAGCTTTCCGGTGCGCACACGGTGCTGGTCGATCTGGCCGAGCGAGGACATCATGCGCATGGCCAGGGAATCCCCGGGCATCTCCATACTGAAGATGGCCACCCCCTTTGCGGTCTTGATGGCCACGTTTTCGGCCAGATTCATCGCGAAGCTGGTCTTTCCCATCGATGGCCGCCCGGCGACGATGATGAGGTCCGCCGGCTGCAGGCCGGAGGTCTTCATGTCCAGATCGATAAAACCCGTGGGCAGGCCCGTGATGGACTCCTCGCGCTGAAACAGCTCGTCGATCTTGTCCATCGCCTTGGACAACAGCTTCGAGATGGGCTCGAAGCCACCGCCACGCGTCAACTGCTCAGCAATCTTGAAGACCAGGGTCTCGGCAGCGTCGAGGATCTCCGCCTCGCCGCGACCCTCGGTATCGAACGCGAGATCGCTGATGTTGGCGCCTACGCGAACCAGCTGACGCAGCACCGAGTTGAAGCGCACGATGCGGGCGTAGTGCACCGCGTTCGCCGCCGACGCGGTATTGGCGTCGATCTCGGCCAGATAGGGGATGCCGCCGATGTCCTCGAGCAGCTTGCGCTTCTCCAGCGCCTCGGACAGCGTGACCACGTCAATGGGCTGGTCGTCCTCGGCCAGCATGCTGATGGCGCGGAAGATCAGCCGATGCTCGTGGCGATAGAAGTCGTCTTCACGGACCTTGTCGCCAATGAGGTCCCAGGTGCTGTTCTCCAGCAACAACGCCCCGAGGAGGGATTGCTCGGCCTGGACATTGTTCGGCGGGACACGCAGCCCATCGAGCGACGGCCCCCTGGCCACATCCATCAAGTCTTCGTCCAACAGGGCACCCCTCGTGTTGGTTCATGATCGTCGCGGAGCGAGGCGACTCCCAGCGTAGACGGGGATGGACACGCGGGGCAATCAGAAAATCGCCGTGGCGGGGCAACAAGCAACGAGACGCGCTCGCGGCGCGTATGGCACAGATAACCATGGCCCGACAAGGGGAACGCTGATCCAATTCGTTTCCCGCCCGGGCCACCGGGGCACGGCCTTTTCGGACGCTGCAAGCGGGTGAGAATGAAGCTGATTGAATGCCCCGAAAGGCATTTGATCCGCAGTCCGCGAGGGGAAACGTGGCACGATCCAGCGCCCTCTCCAACCGAGCGGCGATGCCGACCATGGGAATCGGGCGGCGCGGCCCCCGGCATCGACCGGGGGCTGGACGGGCACGAGACAGCATCGGCGCGAGGGAGGGTGCCGAGGGCCGGCAGGCACCCGCGCGCCGATGACGAGCAGCGGCGCATACCCGAGGCTGTCGAGCGAGAGCTAGACGGCCGGAACGATCTCCAGCCGGATCGTCGTGTCGACATCCGGGTGCAGGTGAAGCGCCACCTCATGTTCGCCGATGGCCCGCAATACGCCGGCTGGAAGCCGCACCTCGGCCTTGGACACCTCGACGCCGGCCTCGGTGATCGCCGTTGCGATGTCCCCGGTACCGACAGATCCAAACAGCCGACCCTCGTCACCGGCCTTGCGGGCGATCGTGACCGACATCCCCTCCAGCCGCTGCTGACGAGCGACCGCGCTGGCGAGGGCGCTCGCCGCCTCGCGCTCGAGGTCGGCACGGCGCGCCTCGAACGCCTTGAGATTGGCCTCGGTGGCCGGTGCGGCGAGGCCAGTCGGAATCAGGTAATTGCGGCCGTAGCCAGGACGCACGACGACCTTGTCGCCAAGCTCGCCCAGGCCGCCGACCTTCTTTAACAGGATGACATCCACGGGTGATTCCCCCAGAGAGTATGGTTGCGGACGAATTGGTCGCGGCAGCGCCACCACCAGGCGTGGCGGCGCGCGCGGACTCAATGACCGTCGGTGTAGGGCAACAGCGCCAGGAAGCGGGCACGCTTGATCGCATCGGCCAGTTGTCGCTGGTAGCGGGCCGAGGTCCCGGTGATGCGGCTCGGCACGATCTTGCCAGACTCGCTAACGAAGGCCTTTAGCAGATTGAGATCCTTGTAGTCGATCTCGGTGATGCCTTCTGCGGTGAAGCGGCAGTAGCGCTTACGGCGGAAATAACGGGCCATACTGATTTCCCCAATGACAGATGAATAAGGCGTATCGGCGCTCGGCGCCGGTGCGGTCAGTCGTCGCGGCTCTGCGAAGCGCTGCCCGAGTCGTCGCGTCGCGCCCGGCGCTCACCGCGCTCGTCCTCCGAGGACTCGCGCTCCTCGCCAGACCTCGTCAGCGGGGAGGGGTCCGTCACCGCCGCGTCCCGGCGCATGATCATATTGCGCAGCACAGCGTCGTTGAACCGGAATGCCGTCTCAAGCTCGTTGAGCGCATCCTTGTCGCACTCGATGTTCATCAGCACGTAGTGCGCCTTATGTACCTTATTGATTGGGTACGCGAGCTGCCGGCGGCCGAGATCTTCCAGACGATGAATCACGCCACCACGCTCTTCCAGATTCCCGCGATAACGCTCGATCATCGCTGGAACCTGCTCGCTCTGGCTTGGGTGAACCAGAAAAACCACTTCGTAATGTCGCATTGAAGCTCCTCACGGATGGAAAGCCTCCCGACAAGCGGTGAGGCAAGGAGTCTTGCCCAGTCTCGGGCAAGCCGGGCATTATGCGTGCGTGCAGGATCAGCGTCAATGGGCAAGGCTTGGAAGGCCGCACTCGGGCACAAGCCAAGGCGCGACATCAGCGGGAGAAGCGCCCAGCCCACGGCGCCTGCGCGGCCGATGCCCGGAGACCGGCGCCGGGGGCGCCGCGGCGACCCATCCCCCGGACCCAGGCGCCGTCGAAGGAGACACCCGCCTTGACCCATCCTTGGAAGAATCGGCGCGCGGTCCGAGAAGAGCGATTTCCGGGACACCCCATTTTCAACGACTTGAGTTGGCTTAGAATGGGGCGCCGCGTGGTCCGCACGAGGGCCCGCACGGGAAACGCGATGAAGCCGCGTTTTCTCAGCACCGGATCGCCCGGACTCCATGACACTTGCGCGAGGAATCCCCCATGGCTCGACTCATCACCTTCGTCCTGGCCCTGAGCCTGCTGGCCGCCGCCGGCCCCGCCGCCGTTGCCGGCACACCGACCTCGACCACCCCGGGCCTCGTCGTCGTGGAGAGTGCCCACGACGTGGGCACCACGACCGACCGGCTGGTCTCGGCAGCGCGGGCCAAGGGGCTCACCATCTTTGCCCGCATCGACCATGCCGCTGGCGCCGAGGCCGCGGGACTGGCGTTGCCGCCAACCGAGGTCGTCATCTTCGGCACGGCCAAGGTCGGCACGCCGCTGATGCAGTGCGACCGGCACAGCGCGATCGATCTACCGCTCAGGGCGCTGATCTGGCAGGATGACGGCGGCCAGGTGCGGCTCGCTTACAACAGCGTGGAATGGCTTGCCGCGCGTTACGACCTCGGCGACTGCGCCCCGGTACTGGCGAAGGTCGACAAGGCGCTCGCGAGCCTTGCCGCCGCCGCCACGAACGCGCAATAGCTGGCCCGCCAGGGCTCGTAACGCGCCTCTCGTTCCACCGCCCGCCATGCCGAGCCCGCCGCGGGCGCCCACGGCGAGCGCACCCACGACCCCGATGCAGAAACCACCCAACATGGCCAGGTACGCGATTGTGCCCCTCATCCTGCTCCTCGCGGCGGGCTGTTCCTCCAGCGGTGATCAGGTGGACGCGAGCGAGTCATACAGGGGGCAACTGGCGGCGGCAGTGGCCCCGCTGGCCCTGGCCAGGCCGGCGCATGGGTTTTCGGAGACGGCCAACAGGGCCACACAACGACAAATGGCGATCGATATCGGTGCCGCCGGGATCTTCGCCAGTGTCGGCACCCTGTCGTCGCTATTGGAGGCCAACGAGGCGGAGGTCATCATCCAGCCAACGTTGCTGGAGCTCTCCACGGGCGCAGGGGACACGGGCATGGCCTCGCTGAAGATCCGCGCCAGCCGCAAGAGCGGCGGCCGGGTGGGTGTCGAGAAGGTCTACACGGGCAGGTGCAGGCACTGCGGTGGCCAATCGGCTGCACCGGCGGCGATCGCCGACGCGATGAAGGCGGTCATCCGCGACCTGAAGCGCGCGTATAAGGCAAAGCCGGCATACTGACGGATCGCCGCCCCCGAGACTCACGCGTCGGGCACCCGGGCGCTTCTCGCCTCGCTGAACACGTAAGATCAGCCGGAATGGCGTACTAGGCCTGGTTGGCGGAGGCCTGATCGACGGGGGGCGGCACGCTCTGCGTCGCCGAATCCAGCTCCACCGGCTGCTGGTCCTGTCCCTGCGCTGCAGCGGCCTTTCGCTGACGTTTCTCCTCCTTCTTCTGCTTCTTCGCCAAGTCCCTCCGACGCTTTTCAAAGGCATAGTTGGGTTTAGCCATTCGCTGTCCTCTTCGTTTGCCTGTTGATGTCAACGGCCACGGCACAGGGCGCCCGTGCCCGCACCGGCTGATTCGAGCCGGTCCCCGCGTCCCAGCATACCGTGCCCTGTCGCCTCGGCGATACAGCAAGGGACGATCGCATGGCCTCGACTTACGCCTCGACGCATCGCTCGAGGACGGATCGGCTCCCCCCCGCGCCCGGCCTGGACCCCGCATGGATGGACCTGCTTGCGGCCCGTCGCCGGGCGCCGCCGCGGGACCCTGGTCGGCTCAAGCCGGGGAGAAGCGACCGGCACGGAGCACGCGGACGCAGGCATCGACGGCGTCCGGATTGAACCAGATGCCCCGCTTGCTGACGATCTCCTCGATCGCCGCGTCCGCGCCCAGGGCCGGGCGATACGGGCGGTGCGAGCTGATGGCCTCCACCACGTCGGCGACCGCCATGATCTGGGCCTCCAGCAGGATCTCATCGCCGTTGAGGCCCTGGGGATAGCCCGAGCCGTCGAGCCGCTCGTGGTGCTGGTGGATCATTTGCGCGATGGGCCAGGGGAAGTCGACGTCCTTGACGATATCGAACCCCACCTCTGGATGCATCTTGATGATCCCAAACTCGTTCACCGTCAGTCGCCCCGGACGATTGAGGATTTCGGCCGGGACGTAGATCTTGCCAATGTCGTGAATCATGGCGCCCAGGCGAAGCCCGTCGATCTGGGCCTGCGGCAAGCCCATGTCTTCGGCGATCATCTCGACCAGTTGGGCGACCCGTTTCTGATGACCGGCGGTGTAGGGGTCGCGCTTTTCGACCGTCAACGCGATCGCCTGGATGATCTGGAGCAGGGATTGCTGCTGGCGCTTCTCGGCCGCCAGCGCCTCGGCCTGGCCACGGTGGCTGGCAATTCCGTAGGCAAGATCGTTGGCGAGCTCCTCCAGCAGGGCGATCTCCTCGGGGGCGAACGCGTTGGTCTCGGCCGCACAGATCACCAGGATACCCATGGTGCATCGCTTGCCGGCCAGTGGCAGGACGATCATGGACGCGCAGCCGTGCTCGCGACACGCATCGCGCCACGGCGCCACGGTGAGTTCCGACTCGATGTCCTGCACCACCCGCGTCGTCCCCTCCCGCAGGGTCCAGTCGGCCGGTCCCTGCCCGCCCCCGAGATCCTCCCGGGTCAGCGGCAAGTGGTCCAGACCGGCCACATCCAATCCGTACGAGGCCATCGGCTTGATGGACCCGTCCCGATCGCCTTGCACATAGCCGACCCAGGCCACGAGATAGCCGCCTTCCTCCACCGCAATCCGACACATCGCCCGCAGCAGCTCGGCCTCGTCGGTGACATGCACCAACGCGCGGTTGCCCTCGCTGAGGGTGAGCAGCGCCCGGTTGAGACGCTTGAGCTGCAACTCCGTCCCCTTCTGCTCGGTCACGTCCCGGGCAACGCCATACAACAGGCCCTCCTCGGGCAGCGGCATCAGGTTCCAGCTCAGCCAACGATCGCTCCCGTCGCGATGCCGAAAGCGATTCTCGAAGGTATACACCCGCTGACCACCGCCCAGATCGACGCAGGCCTGCTTGGTTGCGTCCCGGTCATCGGGATGCACGATCCCGATCCAGGGTTGCGCCAGCAGCTGCGCCTCGCTCCATCCCAGCACGCGGGACCACGCTGGATTGAGCTGTTTGAAATAGCCGTCCATGCCGGCCACGCACAGCATGTCCAGCGAGAGCTCGAAGAAGCGGTTGCGCTCTGCCTCTGCCCGGCGCTGTTCCGTGATGTCGGCAATATAGCCCTCCAGGCGTTCGACGGACGCACCCGGATTGATGCAGCGGCCCTGCTCCCAGACCCAGCGCAAGCTGCCGTCGCGACGCCGTATCCGATACTCGACCTGAAAAGGGAGATCCGCGCTGCAGGCGGTCTGTATTTCCCGCCAGACCCGCTCCCGGTCGTCCGGGTGGATCAGTTGTCCAAAGGCAAGCTCCCGATTGTCGAGCAGGGCCTCTGGCGGATAGCCCGTCAGATCGAGGCTCCGCTCGCTGACGAATTCCATGGTCCAGTCGGGATCGTTGCGGCAGCGGTAGACGAACCCGGGCAGATTGCCGATGAGGGTCGCGAGCACACGCTCGGTGCTCTCGAGGTCGCGGACCTTGCGCAGCAGCACGGCAGACAGTCGCTGGTCGTGGCGACGCCGCAGAGCTTCGCCGGGCCGGGCCGCTCCGGCCAGCGGCGGAGACCCGCCGCCGCGCGGCCTGCGCAGGATGGATTCGATGAGGCCGATGAGCGCCTCGGGATCGGTCGGTTTGCGCACGTACAGGTCGGCGCCCATGTCCAGGGCCAGACGCTCGTCCTCGGGCTCTAGGAAGTTGGCGGTGTAGAACACGAAGCTGATGCGGCCCAGCTCCGGGTCCGACCTCAGCCGCCGGCACAGCTCGAAGCCGTCCATGCCCGGCATCAGCACGTCGGAGACGACCAAATCGGGTGACTCGCCGCGGGCGATCTCCAGGGCCGCGTGGCCCTCCTCTGCCAACAACACGCGGTGCCCGTGACCCTCGAGAAGATCCTTCAGCATCAGTCTGGAGTCCGCCAGGTCGTCGACGACGAGGACCTTCATGCCGCATCCCCCACGATGTCGCGAATCGTCTCGATCACCGCCCCGGGATCGATCGGCTTTTCGATGTACCCGCTGCACCCCGCGGCCAGCAGGCGCTCGCGGTCTCCGCTCATCGCGTAGGAGGTGATCGCGATGACCGGGATCTGCCCGGCCAGCGGG
>JAXGTD010000121.1:0-13096 GCA_040775095.1 Chromatiaceae bacterium
GCTAATCCTACTGCAGCCTGCATCATCGTCATTTGCGACAATGCTCGCTACTATCGTTCTAAGGCGGTTACTGAGTATTTGCGGACATCGCGAATCAAGCTGGAATTTCTGCCGCCGTATTCTCCGAATCTAAATCTCATTGAGCGCTTTTGGAAGTTTTTCAAGCGAGAAGTTCTTTACAATCGATATTACGATACGTTCGACAAATATAAAGCTGCGTGCAGGAAATTCTTTGGCGACCTCGATTCGTACGCGCCGCGCCTACGGACACTTCTCACCGAGAATTTCGAGATTATCGGTAATTGATTAGCCGAAATCCAACATTAGCGACCTATATTCAGGTACGTGAGCGTGGAGGACTTGGTCCTGAGCGCGCAGTTTGCCGCGCGAGATGCGCATCCCTCGTTGACGGCGAGTCCCAGCGACGGGTGCCTTCGGCCGCACGTTGAGAGGGCGACGACACCGGATCCATCGATGGCGCGCCAGGGAGAGCGTATCGATGAGCGTCCCTTGGACGGGGGCAGGTTTGACCGTGGAGGAGCGGGGTTGGGTCTTGGGTTTTGCCTTTTCTGGGCTAGACTTGCAGCTATGGCCAGCCCCCTTCGCCTCGAATTGGCCGGCGCTCCGTACCATCTGGCCAGGCGTGGAGATGGGCGCGAGGCGGTCTTCCTCGGCGTTGCTGAAGGGAAGGCCCAAGCTGCCCCCTGGGAGCAACTCAAGAATCGTGTTCCTGGACTCGGAGAACTCTTTGGAGACACAGGGGGCGGCAGTTGCCGCGGAACCGTGACCTCCGCGCGGTCCCGCAAGCCAGGCGTCCGCCTCCCGCCAGGACGTTGGTGGAGTATGCGCGCGATCACCGCCGGCGAAACGACGCCATGGTTGCCACTTATTGCAGAGCTATGCGCTGCGGGACAGCGGAGACTTCTTCCGCATACGCTTATTCGTGCGTGAGTAAGATCGTCCAAGCAATAAAACGCCGCACGGCGCCAGGCAAATGGAAAGACCTGACCCCGAGCCCCGAAGCCAGCTCAAAAAAAAATAGTTCTTGGGGTGGCTATGCCGGCTATTCCCAAGATCCAAACGGCCATCTGTGGGAAATTGCCTGGAACCATCAATGGTCGGTTGATTGGCTCTGTAACGCAGCTGGCAAGACTGCTGCCACACAGTGCGTCACCAATCGAGCCGGTCCCGATGCGTCGAGGCGCAAAACGCTGCAACGCTGACGCATTAATTGCTCGAGGCGCCCACGCGCGGGCGTCAGCTGAGGTATCGTGCTAGTCGTTATGATCGATCTCACGGCAGGGCAGAACAAGGCGTTCGATTTCGCTCCGGCTTTCAGGCCGCGCCTGACGCGCTACGCGCGCGCCCCTCACCCCGGCCGTTAGGTGTCCCCGTTTGTACATGAACCGACGTGATATATAGGGGAAGATAGATGGCGAACATGATTTTACTCGGTACTCGCAAGGGCACGGTCATATTTGATCGTGCTGATAATCATTGGCGTCCTCGTCCAATCACGCATGCTGGCATTCCTGTTTGTTACGCGGCGCGTGATCCACGTGATGGCACGCTGTGGGCTTCCCTCGACCATGGTCATTGGGGACCTAAGCTTTCACATTCGCATGACGGGGGTGCGACCTGGGTGGACGTGATGTCAGTCAAATACCCGAAGGGCGCGCGCTATATTGTCAAATACCTGCCTACGCCGGATTTCGATCCAGCGTCACCGTCCGCTCAGCCTGAGTATACTGACGCAACCGTGTATAAGATTTGGAATATTTCGTTTGGCCATGCTAATCAGCCTGGCAGGCTATATGCTGGCACGATCCCGGGCGGATTGTTCGTTAGCGATGATGGCGGTAATAGCTGGGAGCTCAACCGGTCACTGTGGAACCATGATAGCCGCGGTGGGGATTTGTTCGCCGGCGATGCGACGAGTGAAAATCGTTGGGGTGGCACACCGGCGAGTATAGATTATGGCGTGTTTGAGCCCGGCATACATTCCATCATCGTCGATCCACGGGATCCGGATCATATTCACGTTGCGGTATCGTCAGCGGGTGTGATCGAAACCACCGATGGCGGCCAGACCTGGGAGGGACGTAACCGTGGTATGTTGATGGATTATCTGCCGAATCCTGAAGCAGAGTGGGGTCATGACCCGCATTTTGTGACCGGCTGTCCTGGACAGCCGAGCCATCTCTGGCAGCAAAACCACTGCGGTGTCTTTTATAGTGATGATGGTGCGAAGAGCTGGAACAAAGTCAGCATGCCCAACATCGGGGTGCATTTTGGCTTTCCTATCGCGGTTGATGTGAAGGATGGGCGGACTGCGTGGATCGTACCAGCGCGTGCTGATTCAGAGCGTATGGCGATTGACGGTGGTCTGTTTGTGGCCCGGACGAGCGATGGGGGGCAGTCATGGCAGTCTTTTCGAAGCGGTTTGCCGCAGGAGAACGCCTACGACATCGTCCTGAGACACGGTCTGGATATTGCGGGCGACGAACTATGTTTTGGCAGTACTACCGGCAATGTTTACGTTTCAGAAGACCGCGGTGAGACATGGCAATGCCTCGGTAACAATTTTCCTCCGGTGTACTCGGTGCGATTTGGCTGAACATTATGCCTACCGTTGAAATGACGCAGCATCTTTTTCGGTTTTTTCCTCAGTTGGAGAACCGGAAGATTACAGTGCCCGCCGGCTCGGTTGCTGAGGTTGTGAAAGCGGTCAACGAGATCGCTCCGGGGTTCGCCGATTACGTGCTCGATGAACATGGAGCGCTGCGTCGGCATGTGAATCTATGCATCAATGACACGATAGTGATTGATAGAAAAACACTGTCTGATCGGGTTCCGAATGACGGTATTGTTTTCGTTTTCCAGGCGCTGAGTGGGGGTTAGGGGGAGGGTTCCGGATGACTCCTTGCAACGCAGGCGCTAGCTTTGTTCTTTGGCAGGGGCGGGCGCGAGGCGCTTTACCGCCAGGTCAAGGTCCGGTGCCGCCGGCGCTGGAGCGGCAACACCCACAATAGGAAACCTGGGGGCCCAGCAACCGTCCGCGACCGTAAACAGCTCATCCCGAGTTGGGCGAGTCAGCATGAGGCAGTGTCTTGCCAAAGCGCGCTGTGCTACGCGCAGCGAGGGCGGGGGAGCGGAACAGCGGAACAGGGGAGCGGCGCAGCAGGACGCACCAATACGAGTGGATTCAGTGAAAACGGAATTGGTCGAGGAGACCGCGTGGCCAGGAATCATCGGGGATCAAGTCGTTGGCAAATTGACGCGGACCAAAGATGCTTCTGCGCTTCTTTGTCAGCCTGGGAGCCTCAACGCCAGTGCCGCAGGATCAGGGCGAGCAGTGCGTCGCGGCGGTTCCTCTGTGTACGGCTGAGGCCGTTTGGGTCGAAGCGGTCGCGGTAGTGGAGGTCGACGAGGGACGTCAGCTCGGTTGCGGCGGGCTCACCGTCGTGTGCGAGTCGCGCGGCCCATTCGCGCGGTGATTCGTTAGGCCAACGTCCAAGGCCGCGCTTCGCCAGCATGTGCTCGATGGGTGTCAGCGCGCCGGTGGCTTGCGTGAGCGCGGGCGCGGGCGCGCGCTGACGAAAGCCCCGGCGTGCGCGACGGGCGACCCGCCAGATGAGCAGGGCGATCAGCCCCACGAGGGGGAACAACAGCCAGTTTCGATCCGAGCGATCATCCTGTCCCGCGCCCGAGAGCAGGAATTGGATATGGCCGAGTAGATCGCCCGCGTTGGCCCACCAGGGTCTCTCGGCGGCCTCGAACGCGGCCCAGTCGGGCGGGGTCGGGTCGAAGTCGCGCCAGGCGCCGTTGATCCACACCATGACCCAGGCGTGGGCATGGCGGTCGCGGGCGACATAGCCTTGCTCGAGGCCGCTGTACTCTTGCACCGACCAGCCGCGGGCGTAGCGCGTGGGGATGCCGGCCTGGCGCAGCAGCAGCGCGGCGGCAGTGGCGAAGTACTCGCAGTGGCCGGACCGTTTCTCCAACAGAAAGTGCGTCAGCGCGGTGCGCCCGGCCGGCGCTTCCGAAAGCGCCAGGGAATATTGGAATCGCCGTGCAAAGAAGCGGTTCAGACGCGCCAGCGCCTGTTTCGGGGCGATGCCGCCGAGCCCGAGCTCCTCGACCATCTGGGTCATGGTCGGCTGCTCGGGTGGCGGAACGCGCAGATCGACCGCGTCGGCGGGTGAGGTCAGGTCATCCGCGGCGAAGCGGAGGTCGTAGCCCAGTTGCGGCGGGGTGGCGTGAAGGTTGAAACGCACGGTGCCGAAGCCGTTGCGGGCCAGTTCCAGATCGTGCGGCCCACGGACCTCGCGGGTACCTGGCGGGACCGGCAGCAGGCCCTCGCGACGGCGCACGGACATCACCACGCGTGCCCCGTCGGGCCCGTCGGTGGTTTTTCGCTCGCCGGGGACGGGGCGGGGCGATCCGATCAGCCAGCGGTCCTCGCCCCGTGCCAGCGGTGTAAAGGCCGAGCCGCTGCTAAACCAGGTGCCCTGGATATAGCGGTCGTAGCTCGCGGTGCGCAGCAGCAGTGGCCGCGCGAGCGGGTGATTGGGATAGACACGCAGGACGATCTGCTCGGAACCCTTCAGCTCGCCGACCTCTCCGATGGCCGTCGTGGCGCGGTAGGGGTCGAGCGATGGACCCATCCAGTACTCGACCCAGCGCATGACGATGTCTTCGACCTCGCCGTGTGCCCAGCGCAGCCCGAGGCTGAGCCCGAATCCGAGTAGCGCGGCCAGTGTGAAGGCGCCAAGCCAGCGCGGGGAGCGACCTGCGTCGCGCGTGCGTGGTGGACGCAGCGCCCACAGCGCCCAGCCCGCGAGCAGGGCCAGCGACGGGTAAAACGGCCCTTGTTCCGGACGCACCATCGCCGCCGAGATCACGCACAGCAGCAGGTAGCCCCAGCGCAGATCCACGCTCCGGTCGCCGCCGGTGCGCCCGCCCCGAAGGCTCAGGAACAGCACCGCGAGCTCCAGGCCTTCGTGGCGGCCATAGAGCTGCACGGCGATCAGCGGAAACACCAGTGCCGGCAGCCATTGGATGAGCAGGATCAGGGCCCCGCCGAGGCGTGGCTGGTTCAGGTAAAGCCAGATCCCGGTGAGCGTGATGAGCAGGGTGCAGAGGTCGGCAACGCGTTGGCGTTCCTTTGGCTCCAGCTCCCAGTGCCAGTCGCGAAGCCGTGGCAGCTCGGCGAGCAGCGCCAGCCCGGCCCCGAGCCACCAGAGCCCGGCGTACCAACCCCAGAACAGCAGGACGCTGGCGAGCAGGTAGGGCGGGGGGCTCATAGCGACGCCAGCGTCGGCGCGGGATCCAACGGGTCGACGACCACCAGCTCATTGGCGAGACCGCCCATCGGGCCGGGGTCCAGCGGCGCGGCGAAGCGGCCGACCACGAGCACCTGCATCGGCAGGCCCAGCGCACGCAG
Organism: Chromatiaceae bacterium; assembly: GCA_040775095.1. Taxonomy (GTDB): domain Bacteria; phylum Pseudomonadota; class Gammaproteobacteria; order Chromatiales; family Chromatiaceae; genus JAXGTD01. The sequence goes on from JAXGTD010000121.1 coordinate 5,447, forward strand.
GCGTGCGACGAGCCCCCGGCGTTCGCTGTCCCAGTCCAGAAGGACCAGCAGACAGGCACTGAGCAATGGGGCTCGGGCCAGGACGCTGTCGGCAAGCGTCGCGAACCCCGGCGGACGACGGCCCCCCGGCGCGTTGTCGGGCGGGCCTCTCATCGGTATCGGCTCGAGGCCGGCGAGCAGCTCGAGCATCGCCTGGCTGGACATCAGGCCACGGCCGGCGGTGATCGTGTGCGCCCGGTCGGCGACCAACAGCAGGTCCAGCAGGCTGTCCGTGCCGCCACCGGCCTCGACCAGCGGCTCGATGAAGGAGGCCGCGACCGAGACCGCGCATTCGAACGCCGCCTCGGCCAGTGCGTTCGTTGGCGGAAAACAATCCAGGATCAACGCGTGGCGGCTGAAGTACTCGTCCTGGTACTCCTTGACCACCGGCTCGCCGCAGCGCGCCCACGCGGCCCAGTGGATGTGGCGGGGAGAGTCTCCTGGCAGGTAGTCCCGCAGGCCGACGAACTCGCGTGACTCGCCCACGGTGGCCGCCAGGGTGATGCCCCCGGGCTGAAACCGGCGTCGCCCCGGCCTTGGTCTTGGCCGCACCGGGTAGCGTCGCGGGAGCACCAACAGTCGGTCGACGCCCCCGATCAGGGCCGCCTTGCGCATCAGCCCGAGTGGGTCCGTTCGGGCGACGGCCAGCGCATCCAGGCGCAGCACGCCACGGCGCCGCGGGGTGATCTCCAGGGTTTGCCGGTGGTGCCCCCCGGCGCCGATGCGCGGCAGCGCTAAGGGAGTCATTGGCTCGGCCAGGCGCCGCTGGTGCACCAGTGCCTCCCAGCGCGGATAGCCAAACAGGCGCGCGAGCGGGCTGACCCGCTTGGTGCCTGGCGATGGGGTCGCGAGGAAGGCAGCGCGGTTGGGGCGCGGGTCTGGCAGGCATTCCTCGGCCTCGAGCCCCGCGACGGCGCGCGGGCCGTCGTTCGTCAGCTCGATGACGTAACGGCAGGGCTCGCCGACGGTCGCGTGGCGAGGCAGCCGCCGGTGGGCGATCAGCCCTCGCGGTGCCCGGCGTGAGCCCATCCAGGCCGTCAGCAGGAGCCCGGCGCCGAGCGCGAATGCCTGATAGGAGGCCGTCTGCCTGGTATCCAGGCCGAAGAGCGCGGCGGTGAGGCTCGCCGCCAGCACCGCCTGTCCGGCCGCCGTGAATCGGCGTCGAAGGCGTTCCTGGACGGAGCTGGCAAGCCACAGGTTGCGCCAGCTCCAGCGCAATACCCAGGTGCGCGGCGCAATGATCAGGCTACGTGCCAGTGCATCGAGCGTGGGGCCCCACTGGCGTTTGGTGGGCGCGAGCGTGGGCCTCATGGTGACAGGGCACCAGCGGACGGATCGACGGGGGCAGATTGTGAGCGGCCGGGCCTGGCGAGAGGTTGCATGGAATGCCCGACGCCACCTTCAGGTGGGCACCGGCACCTGCTGCAGACATGCCTCGACGATCGACTCGGCGGTGCGCCCGGCATAGCGGGCGTGGGGATCGAGTCCCAACCGATGGGCAATGACCGGCACGGCCGCTTCCCGGATCGGCTCTGGCGGGAGATAGTCCAGGCCGTCGAACAGCGCCAGCGCCTGAGCGATCTTCATCAGCATCAGCGACGCCCGTGGGCTGGCGCCAAGGGTGACGCCCTCGGCGGTGCGGGTGGCGGCAACCAGCGCCACGATGTAGCGGCGGATGGGTTCGCTGACCCGCACCTCGCCGGCGGCCGCGCGCAGCGCGAGTAGTTGGGTGACGTCGGCGCAGGGCTGGAGCCGCTCGAGCGGGTGGCCGCCGCGCTGGTCGTCGAGCAGGGCCGCCTCGGCGTCCGCCGGGATGTAGCCGAGGCCGAAGCGCATCGCAAAGCGATCCATCTGCGCCTCGGGCAGCGGATAGGTGCCGTGGAGCTCGATCGGGTTTTGCGTGGCGATGACGAAGAATGGCTCGTCGAGCGCGATGAGATCGCCGTCGACACTGACCTGCGCCTCGCCCATCGCCTCGAGTAATGCCGACTGGGTGCGTGGTGAGGCGCGGTTGATCTCGTCGGCGAGCAGGATCTGCGTGAAGACCGGGCCGGGGCGGAAGTGGAACGCGTGCTCCGCGGGGTCGAAGATCGAGACGCCAACGATATCCGATGGCATCAGATCCGGTGTGAACTGGATCCGCTTGAAGTCCGCGCGCACCGAGCGTGCCAGGGCCTTTGCGAGCGTGGTCTTGCCCGTGCCCGGCACGTCTTCCAGCAGTACATGGCCGCCGGCGGTCAGGGCCGCCAGCAGCCAGCGCACGGCGCGCTCCTGCTCGCGCATGACCCGGGACAGGTTCCCGCGCAGCCGTTCGACGAGGCGGTGCGGCTCGCTGAGCGCGGTGGCACGCGCATCGATCGGGGTTCCAGGCATCGGGTTGGGATTGGGGGGCATCGTGCGTCGTGGGCTGCTCGGTGGGCTTGGGCCAGTATATCGCGCCGTAGGGGCGGCTTTAGCCGCCTGTTGCACGGGGCCACCCGGATACGCCGTCGGCGCGGCTTTAGCCGCCGGTTTCGGTGGGATGGCGGCGGGCGGCTGAAGCCGCCCTACGGGTTGGGTTGACGCTGGGCGGGTGACACCGCCCCGATGGGTTGGGATTGGGGGCATCGTGCGTCGTGGGCTGCTTGGTGGGCTTGGGCCAGTATATCGCGCCGTAGGGGCGGCTTTAGCCGCCTGTTGCACGGGGCCGCCCGGATACGCCGTCGGCGCGGCTTTAGCCGCCCGTTTCGGTGGGATGGCGGCGGGCGGGTGACGCTGCCCCGATGTGGGCTGGGTTGATGGCGGGCGGGTGACGCCGCCCCGATGGGTTGGGTTGGGGCTGGGCGGGTGATGCTGCCCCGAGGGGTGGCAGCGGCGGACTCAAAAATGGCCGCGGATGTAGCCCAGGGCGCGGCTGATCGGCAGTTCGATGCTCGACGGGCCGTTGCGGATCAGAAACGATTCACCCTTGCCATGGCGCAGGAAGACCGGTTCGTCCGCTTGTTCGCATTCCACCGCGCCGATCTGCTTACCGTCGAGCGAGAACAATTCAAAGCGCAGGAAGCGGGCATGCTCCGGGCCCAGGTGCTGATGGATCAGGCTCTTGAAGTGCAGACGGCACTTGTCGTCGTTGGTGAAGGCATCGGCCTGCAACCCCAACACCTCGCCGTCGTCGGCGACACCAATGAGCAGGATGCCGCCCTCGGTATTCAGAAACGCGGCGACGCCCTTGAGCCAGGCCAGCTCGATCTCCTTGCCGGGCTTGCCCGTGTGCAGATTGGTTCGCATCGTGGATTTCAGCTCCAGGTGCGTGCCTTCGCCGCGCCCGATCAGGTCGAACAGATCGCGCTCCGGGTCCTGACGGTCGATCGCGAGCTTGGGCAGGTCGCGCAACTGGTTGCTGTACCGGCGCACGACCAGCAGTGCGAGCCCAATGCCCAGCGCAAGGATCGCGAGTGCGGTGATTGCGACGACGTGCCAACGGCTCTGCAGGATGCCCAACGTCTCCGAGACCGGGATCGCGACGCCGACCCAGCCGTCGCGTGCCTGGGCGGACAGGGGCAGAAAGCCTCCCCACCACTCGCGCCCGCCGCTCTCGAAGCGTACCAGCAGGTCGGCGGGCTCCCCGGCGCTCTGCCACGCGGCGACCGCGTCGAACGCGAGCGGACCGCCGAGGCGCTGCTCGGCGGAGTAGAAGTCGCGTTGATCGTTGGAATCCGTGGCCGGGTCTCCGGCGGCATAGACCCCGCCGGTCTCGGTGAACAGGAAGCCACGTCCGCCGGGACCCAGCGGCAGGTGGTTGACGGCGGCCACGACGCTCGCCAGGGTCACGTCGAGCGCCACCACGCGCAGCCCATCGTTCTCGCGCCAGCCGCTGGACACCGTGATGCCGGGCTCGTCCAGGGAATGGAAACGGTAGGGCGTGCTCCATACGAACGGCGTGCCGTCGGCCTGATCGAGCCGTTCGACGGCGGCTCGATACCAGGGGCGTTGGCGGGGGTCGTGGTCCACGGGAACCGAGGTGCTGCTCAGCGGCTCGTCGGTGTCGGACCAACGCGTCACGACGAAGGGGCCGTCGTCGCCGGCCGGGCGCGCGCGGGTCATCCAGACCTTGCCGTCGCGGCGCAGGAAGTATTCGGCCCCGCTGTCGGTAGCATAGACGGCCCCGGCGATCTGCCGGACATGACTCAGGGTGGGCATCAGGTGTTCATTCAGCGCGCGGGTGTCCTTCGGTGTCAGATCGGCGCTGCGCAGCGCGTCCCGGATGATCAGCAATTGCTGTTGAACCGGGGTGAGCAGGTTGCGCACCTCGTCGCGGACCAAGGCGATCGCGCCGTCGATGCGCGATGCCGCGAGATCCTGCTTCAGGCCGTTGATCAGCACGGTGTTGGTGCCCACCACGGCCCCGACGGTGACCAGGACGAGCAGCACGAGGTCGCGGAACAGGCGTCCGCGGATCGGGCCGGCGAGGACAGCGGGCAGGATCTGGTGTTTCATGGCGCCGGATTATACCCACCCCACATGGGTTATCTGGTTAGCAAAGCGCGACGACGAGCAATAGCGGGCTGTGTATTGCGAGGAGTCGCAACCTCGCGATCGGGTGTGGGAAGCGAGCATCGCAACGGACGACCCATGTGTGAGCGATATCCCACCCAACGGCGATCCCCCTGCCGGGGCCAGCGGCCACCGCTGCGCCGCGGTGCATCCCGAGGCGCCCGTTCGGGCAACCCCGGCGCACCGGACGGCCAGACCACGGCAATTTTCCTCTCGAGCCAATGCTGGTACCATCGGCGCGCCTTCCCCCAGGCCTAGCCCGACTACCGATCTGGCGGCCAGCCAAAGCAATTCGTCGTCATTCTCCCGAAGGAGCCGTGCCATGTCCGAGGTCCTCTACGAGGCAAATCCATCTGTCTGGCGCATGCGACCCCTTGGAACCGTCGTGTCGCTGGGTTTGGTCGTCGCGGGGCTGTACGTGGGGCTGACCGGCAATATCCCTTACCTGGCCGAGGCCCTGGCCTATCTGCGTTTGCCGGCGGATGCCGACGTGCGCTGGGTGCGTTGGGTCGGGGATGGCGTCGCGCTCCTCGGCGCCTTCAACCTGCTGCGCTGGTGGGCCTCCACCCTGGTCGATCATCTTGAGATCCGCAACAGCGAGATCATCTGGACCCACGGGCTATTGAGCAAGAGCTACACCGAGATCAACATGGATTCGGTGCGTACGGTGCGCATTCAGCAGTCGCTGTTCCAGCGCATGGTGGGCGCCGGGGACCTCGTGATCTTCACCACGGGCGACGTGCCGGAGCTGTCGGTGAAGGGGCTGCCGAGGCCGAAAGAGATCCGCGATCACATCAAACGCCAGACCACCGGAGAGGTCTGATTCCGATTCTGGCGCCCCGCCGGTGCCTTCGGCGACCTCCACTGCCCATAGGATGACCCGATGAAAGCTGCCAGCCGTCTGTTGCCGCTGTTGCTGACCCTCTTGTTTCCGCTACAGGCCGGGGCGGCGGTGGGTGCTTTGGAGCGCATCGCGGTGGCCAAGACCATCACCATCGCCTATGCACCGAACGCCTATCCGATCTCTTTCAAAGACCCCGATGGTGTTCCACGCGGCTATTCCGTCGATCTGTGCCGGCGCATCGTCGCCAGTATCCAGCAAGACCTCGGCCTGGATGCGCTGGAGATCGCCTGGATCGAGGGCAACACCCCGCGCCGCCTCGCCGCCGTGGCGAACGGCGAGGCCGATATCGACTGCGGGACGACCACGGTGAGTCTCGGCCGGCAGCGCGAGGTGGACTTCTCCAACGTCGTGTTCGTGGAATCGGGCGGCATCCTGGTGAAGTCCGACGCGGGCATCAAGGCCCTGGCCGACCTGGGCGGCAAGAAACTGGGCGTGGTCCCCGAGACGACCACCGAGCGGCGCCTCCGGCCGGTGCTGGCGGAACGTCTGATCAATGCCGAGCTGCTGCCGATCAAGGATGCCAAGGACGGTCGCGAGCGGTTGCTGGCCGGCGATATCGACGCCTTCGCGGGCGATCGGTTGGTGCTGGTGGGACAGGTTGCGGAGGCCGGCAACGCCGGGGACTTCGCGATCATCGACGCGGACTTCTCGGTCGAGCCTTACGCCTTTGCGCTGCCGCGCAACGACGCCGACTTCCGGCTGGCCGTCAATCACGGCCTGGCGAGGATCTATCGCACGGTCGAGATCGACCGCATCTTCGAGCGCTGGTTTGGCGCCGGGTCCGAACCCACCGATCTGCTCGAGAGCGTGTTCTACATCTATGGCTTTGCGGACTGACCCGCGCTCGGGGGCCTCATCCAACGGCCGCGCCGGTCCGTGAGGGTCGCGGCACGCGACAGGAAACCACACAGCATGTTCGACTGGATCACGATGCCGGAGGCGTGGCTGGCGTTGGTCACCCTCACCGCGCTGGAGATCGTGCTCGGCATCGATAACATCATCTTCATCTCGATCCTGGTCGGCAGGCTTCCGCCAGAACAGCGCCATCGCGCCCGCATCCAAGGGCTGGCGCTGGCCATGATCACACGCATCGCGCTGTTGCTGTCTCTGGCGTGGATGATGCGACTCACCGAACCGCTGTTTACGGTGCTGGCCTACGCCATTTCCGGTCGCGACCTGATCCTGATCGGGGGCGGCCTGTTCCTGCTGTGGAAGAGCGCTCAGGAGATCTGGGAGAGCCTCGAAGGGCCGGAACAGGATGTTGCCGTGGCCAACGTGGCCCCGGGCTATTGGGTCCTGTTGGGTCAGATCGCGATCATCGATATCGTCTTCTCTCTCGACTCGGTGATCACCGCCGTGGGCATGGCAAAGCACGTCCCGGTGATGGTGTTGGCCATCGTCATCGCGGTGGGCGTGATGATGCTGGCGGCCAGGCCGATCGGCGACTTCGTCGACGCACACCCGAGCATCAAGATGCTGGCACTGAGCTTCCTGACCCTGGTTGGCGTCGCGCTGATCGGCGAGGGACTGGATCTCCACATCCCCAAGGGCTACATCTACTTCGCGATGGGCTTCTCCGTCGGTGTCGAGATGCTCAATATCCGCATGCGCAAGCGGCGTGCGGCCACGGTGCACCTGCATCGGGCGATACCGCCGGTCGGGGAGGAGGGGCCATCCGGGTAAGTACTGGCCTGGTTTCCCCTCCCGAAAGACAACATTTCCGCGTTCAGTCCAGTGGATTGGATCAGTATATTAGCGTATACTGATTATAATCTTGTGACCCGCTGCCCGATTGTGAGTGGGTCCTGTCCAGAATGTTCGCGAGGAATGAAAAATGAGATCTCTGATCGCGTTGGCCGTCGTATCGCTCTCCCTGTCGATGTCCACGCCAGTTCTGAGTGACGATGTCGCGGCATCGGCGTCCGTTGCGAGTCCTGTTGTTGCCACCGGGGCCATGGCGGCGGCGCAGGCCGCGGGCATTCAGAGGGCCCACGCGCGGGCCTCGATGGAGTCCCCCACCGCGGACTGTTGCTTCGATGCCGTGATACTCGACCGGGAGATCCCCCCCGCGGCGACCGATCGGGGGCCGAGTTGCTGCTGGGACGTGCCGAGCTGGGATTGAGACTGGGATTGAGGCGGCGTGGCGGGGCGTGGTCCCGGTCTGCAGACCGGGA
>JAXGTD010000122.1:0-12995 GCA_040775095.1 Chromatiaceae bacterium
CCCTCCTACAGGCAGAAGGGGTTCCCCGGCCGCGATGGCCTGCCCGAGCGATGCCGGCGGGTGCGCAACCCCACCCGTGGGAGGCCCGCTCCGCGGGGCGACTGGCCTCGGGCCGGAAGGGTCGCGGCGCGCAGCGCCCCTCCTACAGGCAGAAGGGGTTCCCCGGCCGCGATGGCCTGCCCGAGCGATGCCGGCGGGTGCGCAACCCCACCCGTGGGAGGCCCGCTCCGCGGGGCAACTGGCCTTGTGGCCGGGAAGGGTCGCGGCGCGCAGCGCCTCTCCTACGGGCGGAGCCGGCGGCAGGTTGCCGCGATCCGATGATTGGCCGTGCCAATGCTCAGCCGCGATCGTGGCAGCCCGGTGGCGGCAGCCAAGGGCCCGCGGGCTGGAAGCCGCGCCGCTCAGCCGACAACGCGACCGATACGCGACAACGCGGGGCGGCGGTGCAATCGCAGCGCCTGTTCGAAGGCCTCATCGAGTACGTGGCGCAATGCCTCGACATCCGTGGGCCCGATCAGGATCTTGAACACGCCACCGCGGTTGATCGAATCGGCGACGACTCCGGCATCCCCCGGCCGCGCCGCAAGGATGCGCACCACGTCGGGATACAGCAGGCGCAAATGTTCGGCGATGCCAATGCCGGAACCCTCGAGGGCATCCTGGTCGATGAGCGCGACGGCGACATCCTCGACGAGGACCGTCTGCATGATGGTCTCCATCGCAAGTTGCGTGGCGTCGTGGGAAAACACCTTCCACCCGATCTCTTCCATCCACGCGCGCAGTGCATCGCGCGTGGAGTCGTCGGGAATGACCAGCAGCAGATGTCGCCCCGGTGCACGTTCCAGGTCCGAGGTCTGCATCAGCGGCCGTCCGGCTCCCAGCAGAGCCGCGAGATCCTCGGCCGGCATGGGTCGCCCGAGCAGGAAGCCCTGCACCTGGTCGCAGCCCTCCTGCGCCAACATGCGCAGTTGGGCCTGCGTCTCGACCCCCTCGGCGACGGTGCGGATGCCGAGGTTGCGGGCCATCGACAGGATCGCGCGCACGATCGCGGCATCGGCCGGCCGATGGGTCATGTTCGTGATGAACCCGCGGTCGATCTTGAGGCAGTCCAGAGGGAACCTCGCCAGGTAGCTGAGGCTCGAATATCCGGTGCCGAAGTCATCGAGCGCGACACCGACACCGAGGGCCCGAATGCGCTCGATCTCGCGTAGGGCCTGCTCCGGGTCGTTCAGCAGCACACGCTCGATGACCTCCAGCTCCAACAGGGCTGGGGAGATCTTGTAGCGGGCGAGCAGCATCGCGACGTCATCGGCGAGTGTCCCCGCGGCAATCTGCGGCTCGGCGATGTTGACCGCGACGGTCACCGGCGGCAGACCGGCATCGCGCCAGGTGCGCATTTGACGCAGCACCGCGTCCAGCACCCAGCGCCCGAGCGGAAGGATCAGATCGCTCCCCTCCGCGATTTCGATGAACAGGCCGGGCAGCACCCACTCCTCGCCGCGGCGCCAACGCAGCAGGGCCTCGGCAGAGCGGATCATCCCCGTGCCCAGGTCGACCAGCGGTTGGAAGAAGACAACAAAATCGCCATGCTCCAACGCCCGTCGCAGAGCACCCTCTAGCTCCAGACGCTGCGCTGCCGCGCGCGTGATCTCAGGGCGATAGAAAGCGATCGCGCGTCGCCCGGTCTGGCGCGCCTGCAGTAGTGCCGTGGCCGCGTTGCGAAGCAACTCGGATGCATCGGCGGCATCGTCCGGATAGATCGCGACCCCCACCGACACGCTCAGGGCAAGGGTGCGCCCCCCTGGGGCATCCACGGGCTTGCAGCAACTGGTCTGATAGCGGGCGGCCAGCGACGAGGCGGCCGCAAAGCCCGCATCGACCTCGGCGACGACGACGAAGGTCTCCTCGCTGAGCCTGGACACCAGATCGCCGGGCTCGACCACCGCGGCCAGGCGCTCGCCGGTCTGCTGCAGCACCCTGTCGCCAAACACCTGCCCCTGGCTGGCGAGCACTTCCTTGTAGTGGTCCAGCTCGACATAGAACACGCCGATGCGTTGCTTCTGAGCCGCGGCCGTGTCCACCGCCTGCGCCAGGCGCGCGCGCAGCAGTCGCCCGTTGGCCAGGCCGGTGAGGGGGTCGTGATGGCTGAGGTACTCGACCTCCTCGGCGGAGCGGCGCGCCTCGGTGATATCGCTGAAGATACCGACATAGTTCACGAGCGCGCCGCTCGCATCGCGAATGGCGTTGATGCTCATCCATTCCGGGTAGATCTCACCGTCGCGACGCCGATTCCAGAGCTCTCCCTGCCACCGCCCGGTCTGCACCAGGGAGGCCCACATGTCGCGATAGAAATCGGTGCCCTGGATGCCCGATTGCAGGATGCGGGGGTTCTTGCCGATCACCATCTCGGGCGGATAGCCCGTAATCGCGGTAAAGGCCGGATTGACCGCAACGATGTTCGCCTCCGGATCGGTGATGGTGATGCCCTCGGCCGTGTTCTCGAAGACCGCGGTGGCCCGCCGCTGCGTCTCTTCGTTACGGTGCTGCTCGGTCAGGTCGCGGATGACGACCAACAGCGCGGCGCCGCCATCGAGCTGGATGGGGCTGGCGCTGACCTCGGCCGGAAAGGTCTCGCCGCCGCGACGGCGGTGTTGCCATGAAAAGCGCACCGAACCGCTTTCGGGGGTCACGCGCTGGAAGATCTCTGCCTTGTCCGCCGATGGCGTCCCGTCGGGTTGAAGCTCCGGCGACAGCTCGGCGGGGTGCATCTGCGCGACCTGCGCTGGCGAATCGAAACCGAACATGCGCGCCGCCGCGGGATTGCACAGCGAGATGCCATGGCCGTCGTCGAGCAGCCACATGGCGTCCAGGGACGTCTCGAACAGGGCCCGATAGCGCCGTTCGCTGTCCTGCAGGGCTCGCCGGGCCCGCTTTTCGTCGGTGATGTCCAGCAGGGTGCCGAAGCTGCGAACCGGCCTGCCATCCACCCCCCGGACATGGCGTACCCGCTGCCGCACCCAGCGCACCTCTCCGTCCGAGCGCAGGATGCGGTGCTCCATGTCTTGCGGGGAACCCGTCACAACCGAGCTCTCATAGCCGTTCATCACCGCATCGCGGTCGTCCGGGTGGATCAGCAGATGGACGTCGTCCTCGCAGACTTGGAAATGGGCCGGGTCCACTCCGAAGATGCGGTAGGTCTGCTCCGACCAAACAAGCTGGCAACCGGCGATGTCGAATTCCCAGCTACCGAGACCGGCGATGGTCTGCGCCTCTGCCAGCAGCGTACGGGCGCGGTGCAGCTCGGTCACGTCGCGCGCACAGGCAAGGACACCGAGCAGCTCGCCATCTGGCCGGCGGTAGGGTGTGCCGAGCGTGTCGAATAGCCGGCGGCGGCCGTCTGGGAAGCGGTGCCAGACGTCGACGTGCCGCGTCTCACCGGTGGCAATGGTCTCCCGATCCAGCGCCCGCAACCGCTCGGCCTTGGCACGCGAGAACAGCTCATGATCGGTCTTGCCAACGATCTGTTGGGGGGTGACGCCGAGCATTGCGCTCACCGCCAGGTTACAGCCCAGATACTGCCCGGTGGCATCCTTGAAGCAGATCAGGTCCGGGGTCGAGTCGAGCACGCCGCGCAGCCGCGAGCGCTCCTCGCAAAGCGCCACCTCGGCCAGGTGGCGGACGCTGACGTCCTCGACGGCGACGACCACCCGTGGCGGTCCGTCCCCGATGAGCGGGTACACGCGCATCCCAAACCAGGCCGGTTGCCGTGCGCCCGGGCAGGGATACTCCATCGAGAAGCCGTCCGATTCGCCAGCGATGACCGCGCCAATACCCGCCACCGCGCGCGCGGCGTCCGCCGGGCCGAGGCCACGGCCCCCGCCGCAGAATCCCAGAGCATGGCCCGCTGCAAGGAGGTCGAGCAGGTTGCAGGGCGGCAGATTCGACGGCAACCTGGTCCGCCAGGCCCGATTTGCCGACAGGATCGCCCCCTTCGCATCAATGACCGCGATACGGACTGAAAGGGCGTCAAGGACACCACCAGCGAGCGTCTGGCCGTCAAACATGGAGCAGTCCGCGGAAAGGAAGGCCGGGACACCTGGCGGTTGAGGACCGTGGAGTATTGCAAGACCGCGGGAGACTGGCAACGGAAAGTGACAGGTTACCCGACGCCGAGTCGAGCCGTTTTGCACCCGGCCCCAGAATGACGCACCGCTTTCGCCGGCCGTCACGCGCTGCGGCGTCGGCCGCGTTATCTACATGGACCTGGCCGTAGCGGATCCGCTCAGCGGCCTCCAAAGGTGTCGCAGTCGTCGAGATCCCCGCCGGCAAAGCCCTGACGGAACCAGTGCACACGCTGCGCGGAGCTTCCATGGGTGAAGCTGTCCGGGACCACGTAGCCCATCGCGCGCTTCTGCATGCGATCGTCCCCGATCTGCGCCGCGGCATTGATGCCCTCCTCGAGGTCGCCCTCCTCCAGGATGTTGCGCGCCGCCTGCGCATGATGCGCCCAGACACCGGCCAGACAATCGGCCTGCAGCTCGAGCTTCACCGAGAGTTGGTTCGACGTCGACTCCCCGGCGGCACGCTGGGCGCGGGCGACCTGCTCGGAGATACCGAGGAGCTTCTGCACGTGATGCCCGACCTCATGGGCAATGACGTAGGCTTGTGCGAAGTCGCCGGGGGCGTGGTAGCGGTTGCGCAGCTCATCGTAGAAGGACAGGTCGATATAGACCTTCTCGTCCGCCGGGCAATAGAAGGGCCCCAAGGCGGCCTCCGAGAGCCCACATGCGGAACGCACGGCGTCGGTAAACAGGACCAGCCTGGGTTCCCGATAGCGGGCGCCGCCGTCAGCAAAGATTGCGTTCCAGGTATCCTCGGTGTCGGCCAGGACCACGGAGACGAAATCGGCCAGCTCGTCGCGGCGGCCTCGCGACAGCCCCGGGACAGCGCCTGGGACCTCGCTTGGAAACCATTCGCCGCCCGGCCGGGTGCCCGGCGGCACGGCACCGACATCCGCTGGCGATCGCGTCTCGGTCGTCATTGGGCCGCCTGGTCCGAGCAGCAGGCTCGGGTCAACGCCGAACAACAATGCCACCACGATCACGACGACCAGACCCAGACCTCCGCCGGCGGCCGTGCGGCGTCCGACCGGCATGCGCCGACCCGTGGGCAGCCGCACCCGTCCGCCTTCACCGTAAGACCCATCGCGACGGTCTTCGATGTTGTCACTGCGTCGGCCGCTTCTCCAGCGCATGGATTGACCCTCGGGGAATGGTCGGTTCAGGAAACGCGGACAGGGGCACTCGGGCGTCTGGGCGAGAGCATAACCCGCCACCAGATCCGATTCGACCACTTGGTGAGAGGAATCCTCCTCTCGCCCAAGCGCCCCCGGACAGACGCCGGGCAGATGCCTTCCTGGTCGTGGATCCGCGCGCGAACCGAGAACGCGGTATCCGATTCGCCTTACGTCCACTCGCGCGGTGAGCAAGCATGCCGGGCCACCCCTGGCGCAAATGGGGAACGTCTGCGATCGGCCCTTCCCCAAGCCCTTGACAAGTCAATCCAGGTCACAAGAGACTCGTTCCCCGTCCACCTCGGTGGGCAAGGGCTCGACCAGCATCGAACCCGGCCCCGAGATCGGCCTTCGAACCACGCCGACGAGGAAACCCATGAAGATCTCCGACCTGTTGCGCGAGGACCACGCTCGAGTCGAGCGCCTGATCGTTGAGCTCGACACCTGGGACGCGGACGAGCTGCAACGGGGATTCAACACCTTCCGCAAGGCGCTCCAGCGCCACATGTTCGTTGAAGAGTTGGCCGTCTTCACCTTCATCCGTACAGAGCATCACGTCGAGCTCAGCTGCATGCCGACGCTTCAGCAACAGCACGATGAGATCCTGCTGCTGCTCGATCAGATGGACGAGACCCGGCACCAGTCACCACCCATGGACGTCGCCCCCCTGAAGCACGCGCTGCTCGCCGCCCTTGACGAGCACCGGCGATTCGAAGACGAGGAGCTCTATCCTCGGTTCGATGCCGATCTCGGCGAACAGCAAAAGCGCACCATTCTGCTGCGCCTGCAGGCCTGCATCGACTGACCGCCCCGCCGCCGGGCCGGCCATCGCACGGTTGATCGGGCCCATCATCGCCCCCAACAGCGGGAGGGTCGGACCGACCTACCACCTCATCTCACCCATGGAGACTCCAATGCACCAATCGACACGACGTCCTGCCCTGTCCGTTCCGCTGCTGCTGTCCGCCATCCTGCTCAGCGCCCCGGCCATCGCGGGCTGGAACCTCGACCCGCAGCGCTCGCATCTGGCCTTCATCACGATCAAGGCCAAGGACATCGCCGAGGTCCACAGCTTCACCGTGATGGAGGGCGGCATCGCGGACGATGGCCAGGTTCAGGTCGCTCTGATGCTCGACAGCGTCGAGACGCTGGTCCCGATCCGCAACGAGCGCATGCGCGAGGTCCTGTTCGACACGACCGATTACAAGGACGCAACGCTGACGGCGAAGATCGATCCGGCCCTCGTCAATGACATGGCCGTGGGCGAGATCCGCGTCATCGAGGCCGAGGGGAGTCTCTCCCTGCACGGGCAGACCCAGCCGATGACGCTGCAGGTGCAGGCAGCCAAGGTGGCCGATGACAGCCTGATGGTCGCGAGCAGCAAACCGCTGGTCGTCGACGCGGCCAAGTTCGGCATGAGCGACGGGGTGGAGAAGCTGCGCGAGATCGCAGGGCTCGACAGCATCAGCAACGCGGTGCCAGTCAGCTTCGTGATGACGTTCGTCAAGTCGGCAGATTAGGGACCATGCCGATCAAATGCCGACCTGGCATTCGATCAGCTCGCGAGCCGGAAACCGCGTTTTCGGCTCGCTCCATTTCCAGTCACTTGGGTGACTGAAAATGCCGGGCCTGGGCGGCGGTCTTGCGCGCGATTCCTGAGGAGACGCGTGCAGCGAGGCGCGGCTCGCGCGATGCACCCCTGCGCGGACCGTCGGCCTGATCTGCGAGGATCGGTGCCGCTCGACGACGGGGCCATTGCCAACGCCCTCGACATCATCAACGGCCTTGTCGGTCCGACCTGACCGGTCGCCCATTCCCCGACGGGGCTCGACGCAAAAGCCACACCAGGCAATCCCCTTCCCCTGATCCAGGGAGCGCCGTTCCGCGGACCGCCGCTCCCGGTACGACACGACACGATTGTCGCAAAATCTCACGACGCATCTGCGCGGAGAGTCGACAATAGAGGTGCCCCGACCGTCAACTCGATTCCTGGCAGGCACGTCTACCACCGCTGGAGGACCGAACACACATGGCGCCCGATCCCCAGAGGCTGGCATCCCACGCGTTGCGGCGATTCACCGCCGTCCTGGACATTTCGGCCTGTTTTGCCAGTGGCGGGACCCAGGCTCGCCATCGTGCAGCGGGCATTGTAGGCCGTCACAGGCATCGATCAGGTCGTCAAGGGCGATGACGTCGACACCATCGCGCCCGACTCCGGATCGACCAACCCATTACGTCCCGCTGGCAGACCTCCATGCCATGGACAGCAGCTTCAGCCTGCAAGGGGTCACCGCCCCCGCGTCGGCCGATCCATCGGACGTCGCCCCGTCGGATGAGAACGCCCGCAAGCCATCGGCGTGCTCGCACAGGTCAGCAACCCTCTTCGCGAGGCCCTCGGTGCCCACCGCGCCGGCCCGTCGAGCACCGCAAAGATGCCCTGCATCGCCGCCCGGCTCTCTATAATCACGGCGTTCCGCGATGAGCCCGTGGCCGCACGAACCCGATGCGGGCATCCATCCGATGCCGCCACAAGCAACCGGCCGCGCGCAGAATCAACCCCGCCGGGATTTCCCGGACCAGACCTCCAGTGAGGGCCATGGATGGTGCGCGCGGGCGGCGCCTTCATACACATTTGTCTGGCCCGTAACTCTCTTTCACGAAGGAGCTTTTCATGACCATTTCTCGGATCCAGCCATCCGCCCGTCATGGGGTCGTCGCAATCGGTGCGCTCTGCGCGGGTATGCTTGGCGCGGGTACGGCCGGGGCCGGCGGTCTGTTGGTCTACGAGGTCGGGACGGCCGATGTCGGTCTTGCCTCCGCCGGCTACGGTGCCAGGGCGCAGGACGCCGCCACCGTCTTCACCAACCCCGCCGGCATGACCAGGCTGGAGGGCACACAGTTCCTGGCCTCCGGGCAGTTGCTCTGGAGCAATACCAAGTTCTCCATCGATCCCGGTACCGCCCCGCTGCTCGGGAACAACGACGGCGGGTACGCGATCGGTTCCGGCGGTTGGTTTCCGGGCGGCGGTGGTTTTCTGAGCTACAGCGTCTCGCCAGACCTGAAGGTCGGCTTCGCCTTGACGGGCAGTTTCGGTGCCGGGCTGAGCTACGACGACAACTGGGTAGGGCGCTACTACGTCCAGGACACGACCATCCTGGGGATCTCGTTCCTCCCTTCCATCGCCTACCGGGTGAACGACAAGCTGTCCGTCGGGGCGAGCGTGAACGCCATGTACGGCACCTACAAGAACCAGGTCGCGATCAATAACGTCGATCCAGCCTATGGGGACGGCCGGCTCAAGCTCGACGACAGCGCCTGGGGTTGGGGCGCCAACCTGGGACTGCTCTACGAGCTGAGCGACTCCACCAGGCTGGGCCTGACCTGGAGCTCCATGATCAACCTCGACTTCAACGCGCCAGCCAAATTCTCCGGCCTGGCACCCGGGTTGGAGCGGCTCCTCGCCAGCCGCGGGGCGCTGGACGCGAACCTCAAGGTGGGCATCGAGGTGCCCCAGCAGGTCATGGCCAGCATCTTTTCCCAGATCAACGACCGCTGGGCGCTGCTGGGCAGCGTTGGCTGGCAGCAATGGTCGAAGTTCGGCCAGGTGCAGCTCGGAATCGACAACACCAACAATCCGGTCAGCCTGACGACGGACATCGACTTCAAGGATACCTGGCACCTCGCCGCGGGCGCCCAGTACCGGATCAGCGACCCCTGGCTGCTCAACTTCGGCATCGCCTACGATTCCCCGTTCCAGGACAGCTCGGACGTCTCGCCGCTCATGCCGGTGAACTCTGCCTGGCGCTTCGGCGTCGGCGCGCAACAGGAGCTGAGCAAGAAGACCTTCTGGGGATTCGCGCTCGAGTACCTCTATGGCGGAACCCTCGACACCAACATGCAGAGCTCGACACCGGTCGCCCTGGGCGGTCGCGGCGACCTGGTCGGCTCCTATGAGAACGTCGGCGACCTGTTCGTCGCCGGGTATTACAACTGGAAGTTCTAGAAGCCTGTCGGGCTTAGGACCGACCAAGGCGACTGCGCCCGAGATATGCCGACCGCGCCTGTTATGGAAACGTTGATCAAGGTGCTTCCCGTGCGGACCAGGAATGGACTAGGTCTGTGTCTCCTCAACGGGTCTGAAGACCGATTCGTGGGGCTGGGACCGTGATGGATCCAACGCCGGTCTCGACGCGTTTCCATGTGTAGCCGGACAGTTCATAGCGCAGTGATACCGCCCTGCCGTCGACCGCGCCAACAACCGCGACAGCTTCGGGCGAGTAGATGGTGCGGCCGTCGACCTTGAGCACGGCACCGGGGAAGCGGCCCTCAAGCTCCCGGCAGACCAGCTCGGAGCCGGGACCAATGTCGCCCATCTCCGGCGCATCGGGCACGCAGGTCGCCTGGGCGCTGACGGAAACCGGCAACATCGACAGGATCAGTATCCGACGGATGTTGTTCGTCGCGGTGTTTGTGTTGGTGTGCATGGACAGAGCCTCCCTAGGGTTGAACAGGGCATTGAGCTGGCCCTGCCGTCTGGTGCTGACCGGCAGATGACCCGCTCGCCGCGGCCCGTTCTAAGCTTTAGCCCTGTCCCAACGAGAAGTCTCGACGGAAACACGCCTGAACCACCACCGTCGTTTTTTCGTCCCGTTGTCGGCCCCATCATGGTACGTGGTTAGCACTGCCGGCAACGGGCTTTCGAGGTCAATGGCCGCACACTGCCCCGCGTTCCCAGAACCAGCCAGGGCCCTTCGCAACGGGGCCTCGCGGCCCGGTGCGCACGCCTGCCCAGCGACCTTGTTGGCGGTTCCGCCGGGGCCCCCTCCAACCGAGGCCGGGTGCCAGTCGAGGCGCCATGGAGGTCACCATGGGGAATGCTGAAAACGCGTGGGCAGCCAAGACGCCCGAGCGATTTCGCGTCGCGGACTGGACCGTCGATGCGGCCGCAAACCGGCTGCTGCGCGAGGACCGGGAGGTACGACTCGAGCCAAAGGTGATGCGTGTGCTCGTCTACCTCGCGCAACACCCCGGGCGCGTGGTCTCGCGGGAGGAGTTGGAGGCGGAGGTCTGGACGGGCATGGTGGTGGGTTACGATGCGGTCACCAATGCCGTCATCAAGCTGCGACGCGCCCTTGGCGATCACTCGCGCAAGCCGCGCATCATCGAGACCATTTCCAAGCAGGGCTATCGGCTGATTGCCGATGTCGGACCCGCCGCCCCCGAGCAGGCCGTCGCCGATGCCACCAGCCGCGCGAGACGGACTCGCTGGCGGTGGTTGCACAGACGGGTATGGCGCGTGAGTACGCCAGCCCTGTTCTTGATCGCGCTGTTCCTGGGCACCGCTTTGGTCACCGTCTACCTGGTCCAGTGGTCAGGACCGGCAGAGGATGTCGTCTCGACAACGACGTCCCCGCCCTCGATCGCCGTCCTGCCCTTTGACAATCCAACGGCCGATCCTTCCCAGGACTACTTCGCCGGCGGCATCACCGAAGACCTGATCACCGACCTGTCGAAGGTCTCCGGCCTGTTGGTGGTGGCGCGGCACTCCGTATTTGCGTACCAGGGCAGTGCCGAGCCCGCCAGCCACATCGGCCGCGCGCTCGGCGCACGCTTTCTGCTCAGGGGCAGCCTGCGGCGGGACGGCCAACAATTGCGGCTGAACGTCCGTCTGATCGATACCCGCGACGAGCATACCCTTTGGGCAGAGCGCTACGACCGCCAGCTCACAGACATCTTCCGCATCCAGGATGAGCTGACGGCCGAGATCGTCTCCGCGCTGGAGGTCCAGCTGATCCCGGAGGATCGGCGGCGTCTCGCGCGAGGCCATGAGGCCAGTGTCGAGGCCTACGACGAGCTGCTGCGCGGCCTCGATCACTACGGACGCCGCACCATCGAGGACAACGAGGCCGCCAAGGAGGCCTATCGGCGGGCGATCGAGCTGGACCCGCGGTTCGCACGCGCCTATTCCGCGTTGGCGCTGGCCTATTCCCGCGACGCCGTCGACGGCTGGGAGTCCGGCACCCGGGGGTCCATGGAGGTCGCCGAGCACCTGATCGATCAGGCCATCCAACTGGATCCCCGGGTCCCGCAGATCTACTTCGTCGGCGGCCAGATCGCGCTGTATCGCGGGGACCACGCCGGGGCGATCCGTCAGGCCGAGGAGGCGATCGCCCGGTCACCCGGCTACGCCGACGCCCACGCCCTGCTCGCCTGGGTGCTGCACTACGCCGGACGGCCGGCCGAGGGGCTGCGTGTCATGGACCATGCGGTGCGCCTCAACCCGCGGATGCCCTCGATCTATCGGCTGGTGCGCGGCGCGCTGTTCTACGCCCTGGGCGACAACGCGAGCGCCATCGAGGACCTGGAGCACGCGGTCCCGATGAACCCGAGCTATCAGATGCTTCGGCTGTGGCTGGCGGCGGCCTATGCCGGCTCCGGTCGCATCGACGAGGCCCAGTGGGAGGCGGCCGAGCTGCTTGCCCTGAATCCGGGCTTCCGTCTGGAACACGTGCGGCGGGTCTATCCGATCCGCGATCCGGACTACCGGGAGCGCCTCCTTTCCGACCTGCGCAAGGCGGGGCTGCGGTAGCGCGCCGGCGGGCTGTTTTCGGCCCGCCGGCCCGACCTCACTCATCGTTGACCGCGACCGGCCGCACCATTGGCGATCCCTCGGCGCGGCTCCACTCCGCCAGCGAGCCGTCGTACATCCGCGCGGACCCATTGCCCAAGAGCTCGTGTGCCACGAACCAGCCCAGGCTGGCATTGTGTCCGGTGTTGCAGAAGGCGACCTGTTGTGCTTCGACGGGCAAGCCGGTCAGAGCGTAGATCTGCTCGAGGGCCTCACGCGACCGGAAGTGGCCGCCATTGTCCCGGGTCAGCCACTCCAGTGGGAGATTCTGGGCGCCCTCGAGGGTACCGGCGCGCGTGGTCTTCGCGTTGCGGTTGAGCCCGCTGAATTCATCCTGGCGCCGATAGTCCACCAGCACCGTGCCTGCCTCCATCGCGCGCGCGACATCTTCCCTGGACACCAGCATATCGGTGCGCGGACTCGCCTTGAACGACTTTGCCACCGGGCTGCGGTCGCCCTTCTCCAACGCACGTGCTGTATCCTTGGCGTAGGCCAGGGTTCCGCCGTCGAGTATGGACACCTGATCGTGTCCCAGCAGCTTGAAGGTCCAGTAGACCCGCGTTGCGCTGGCCATGCTCTTGGAATTGGCCCCGAGCGGGGCGATCACCACCCGCGTGCCGTTGTCGATACCAAGGCCGCCGATGAGACCCTCGAGCCTCTCCACCGGGGGGAGCATGCCCGGCACCCCGCCCACCTTGGCCCGCCAGCCGTCCTTGATGTAGTCGCTGTGGATCGCGCAAGGGATATGACCCAAACGGTACTCGTCGCGGCCCTGCCCGTCGATCTTGTCGCTGCGCACATCCAGCACCACGACCCCGGACTCGCAGGAGATCGACTGGAGGCGCTCGGCGTCGATCAGCGGCGTGCCCGGTGCGCCGGCCATGGCGTTACCCACCAACAGGGTCGGCAGGATACAGAACAACAGGGGATTGGCTCTCATGATCTCGCTCCTGAAAGGTTTCGGCCACGGTGGATGAACATGCGCCGATAGCGCACCTGCCTTTATCGATAGCACCCGCGCGTCGCGGCGAGGGAGAGAAACGCCAATGTTTTTTCGTCGGTTCTCCGACGAAA
>JAXGTD010000123.1:0-12908 GCA_040775095.1 Chromatiaceae bacterium
AAGACCGTTCGAGAAATGTGAACGAGACTGCGGAGGCTGTAGCTGTAAAGCGGATTCAAGGCTTGATTGTAAAAGGCATGCGCTGTGTATTCGCCAGATCCCGGATGCCCTGCATTCCAAGATCAAAGCTTGCAGGCGTTGTCCGCCACCCACGGTATTTTTGCGGTAAGGTGTGAAATCGCTTCTGTTTTTCTTATCGCATTTCGCAAAAGCACAATGCCAAGAAGGCTTCTGGCTCCAAAGGCGTGATGCCAGAAGGACCAGCCAACATTCAGGATGAGGCTCCTCCCTTGATAACGCGGAGGTCCACCTACATCAATTTTCATTACTGGCAACAGACCTTCTTCTTGCCAAAGCTGTAGGTTCTTTTCAACCAAAGCATCGACTGCTCTTTCTCGACCCTGGTCATCGGCGTTTACTTTGGCGAAGAACGTCGTTTCCCGACCGCCTTTCAGAGAGCTGGAGGTGATCCATTGAATGCAGTAAAGCCGCTCCTGAAAGATATCATCCGACCGCGGCTTGAAGTCATGCTTCTCCCAACGACGAAGTCGGTTCGCTGTGTTGCCGTCGGCATCGCGATAATCGCCGCGCAGGGTCTTGATCGGTGTCAGATGGGTCCTGCCGTCCAGCTCATAGACCAGATTGCCGTCGCGTACCGTGCCTCGCTCGGCGTCCTGCATCTCGGCCGCCGAGACACCGGACATGATCTCGATATCAAAGCGTTTGTTGGCATGGTCCGGCACCAGCTTCGCGACGACGTTGCGATTTCGAGAGATCACCCAGCTCGGCGCCATCGGCACCATCCAGCCCGTCTCCGGGCAGCGGGTTTCCAGGCAGTAGAGATAGGCCTTGGCGCGGTTGCCTTTGCTGTCGTGCTCAATGCCCAGTTCGGTGATCTCCCGATCCACCGCCTCGGCCACCTCGCGCTGTGCCCGCTCAATCTCGGCGCGCTGCTCGGGCGATGCACCAATGATGTTGAGCGCCCCCCAGGTCAGCATGCAGGCGATGGGGTTGAGGTCCGAGGCGTAGACATCGCAGCCCAGGCGCGCGGCCTCGAACGGGATCGAGCCGCCGCCGCAAAAAGTGTCGCCGACCTTGGGCCGGTGGCCGAAGCGCAGGATGCCGAGCTGCTCGACCAGTTCCTGATGGGATTGGGCCTGGATGCCGAAGCGGCCCAGATGGGCGTTTACCGCCGACCAGATCGGGGCATAGAGCGCGGCCTGGTCCAGTTCCTCCGGGCGTTTGCACAGACCGGCGCGCTCCTCGTAGGTCGCGAAGGTCGCGAGGGCCTTGACCAGCAGGTCCAGCTTGTCGGCCGGGTCGATGTCGCGGCGCCAGCGCAGGCTGAGCCCGGGGTAGTCAGCGAGGTCGATCGGAAACTGGAGCCGGTCGATCTCCTCGGCGGTGTGCGCCTGCCCTTTGATGCTGTAGCTGAACGAGCGCCAGGGCTGCGCCAGTGCGACCCGCTCGGCGATGTCGGCGGGCTTGAGCCGGGGTTCGCGCCGCGCCAGCCCGCCCGCGTCGAAGGCCATCAGTTGCTCGAAGACCTCCAGATCCTTTTCGGCATCGTCGGTCTGCGGCAGCAGGCTGCCCAGCAGGATGGCCCGCACCAGGATCAGCGGCTTGCGGCCCTTCCAGTAGGAGCCCAGAGCGGTCAGCGTCTGCCCGGCGCCGGCCTTGCGCTCGCGTTGGGCCTCGAACGAGACCTTTTGCGCTGGGAACACCGCCTCGATCAGCGCCGGGGCGTCTCGCAGCGCAAAGGGCTCAAGCCCGGAACTGGTTGGTGCGGTGGCTGGCTGGTTCATGCGGGGGTATCGCCTCGGGCGGTGGGGTCGTCGGGCGGCGGCTGTCGAATCCAGTCTTCCAGCGGAAGGTCTGGAAAACGGCGGAAGTGTCGGAGGTTGCCGGTAGCCAGCTCGGCGCCATGGACAAGGGCGATGGCCGCGATCATCAGGTCGGCATCGGCCAGGGTCTCGCCGCCGCGGCGCAAGGTTGCCTTGTGCTGGCCGAACTGCCGCGCGGCGGCTCGGTCCAGCCCCAGGATGTCGAGCGTGCTGAGGAGGTCCGCGACCAGCGCGCGGGCCTGCTGGGGGTGCGCCGACTTGGCGGCGCCATATTCCAGCTCACAGGCGGTGTTCCAGGTGGTGACGACGCGTGCCTGGGTGTGTCGGCGCCACTGCAGGACGCGCGGGTTGCCAAGCAGGATCTCGATGCAGACGTCCGTGTCCAGCACCTTCACAGATCGACCTCGCGGCCTTCGGTGCGAGCCTCGTAGATATCAGCGACCAGGGTATCCAGCGCCGCGTCGCCGCCCGGCCAGCGGCCCCCCAATCGTTCCCAGGCGGCAAGCTGCGCGTTGCGTTCGGTTTCGACGACGCTCGCGGGCGGCGCAAGGTTGTCTGCGGCCAATGCCTTTTCCAGCAGGATAATCGCCTCACTGTTCACGCTGCGACGCTGCTCCCGGGCACGCTGGCGGAGTCGCTCCAGCAGATCATCGGGCATGTTCTTGAGGGTCAAGGATGACATGGGCGGAAACCTCGTCTCGGTGCTTGCAACCATTTTTGGTTGCAGGCGTCGCGGGCGTCAATGCGGCGCGCGCGGCTGCGGGCCGCGCTGGTGGCGGGATGCGCTGCGGTTTCGGCGGGATGCGCTTCGCTTTCGGCGGGATGCGCTGCGCTTTCCCGCCCTACGGTTCTACGGTTCTTCGCTTTCGGCGGGATGCGCTTCGCTTTCCCGCCCTACCGCCCTGCGGTTCTCAGCATCGATTCCACGGCGGTTTGCAAACGCGACAAATGTTGCTCGATCACACCTTTTATCGTGACCGGATCGATCTCACCAAGATACGCACAATGCTTGCTCACAGATCGACGGCCTCTGCCAACACGTCGGCCCGCATGTGGCGATTGAGCTCATGTTCGGGTATTAGGTCGACCCGACGACCGGTGATACAAGCCAGGCGCTCCGCCAGCGGCAGCCGTTGTTTAAAAAGGTCATAACCCCGCGGCAGATCGACAAGAAAATCCACGTCGCTGTCCGCAGTTTCTTGGCCCCGTGCCACTGAGCCGAAGACGCGGATACGACGGGCGCCATAATCTCTGGCGGCGGCAGCGATGGCTTCACGTTGCGCTTGCAGGTCTTCAAGCAGCATTTTCAACTCGTCATCGTTCTTGCGCCCTTCAGGGCGGGCTGTTAACGGAACACAGGCACATCTGTGTCTGCCCGGCAAGGGTAGCCTGCATCTGACTACGGCGCTGGAACTTGTCGCCGGACACCATAGAAGACCGACTCAATCGAAGAGTCCAAGGTTCCCCTGGGGGCCATCACCGCCTTGTGGTCGACGCAGCTCGCGAGCCTTGAGCAGCTCGTTCTGCGCCACGTCACCGAGCGCATAGCGCAACGCGACCCGCCAGCCGTGATCGCCGTCTTGAATACCGCCGGTGGCCATCGCCGTCATGCCGAACAGCCACCAGCGCTCTTCGGGGCGCAGCCCCAGCCAATTGCGCACGGCGATGCGGATCTTCTCGGGTTCGAGCTTCTCGACCGCCCAGGCCAGGATGCACAGCTCCTTGCCGAGCAGGCGGTCGACCGGGTTGTCGCCGACCTTCCAGGTGCCCGTGGCCAGGTTGTGCTCCTTCAGGCGGGCGTTGAAGGCGCGCTGCACCTCGGCGCGGATGGCCGTCCAGCGTGGGCGTGGCAGCAGCGCGCGATCGAGGATCTGCTCCGGCGCGGCGCCCGCACCCATCCCTAAGTGCTCGCTGATGAGCACGGCGGCGGTGTTGCCGCGCGGGATGGTCACGATGAAGTGGTGCGGGTCGGAGGTGGCCGGCATGCCAAAGCCCAGGGTGCGGTGGGCATGCGCCTTGCGTCCGCTCGATTCGTGTTTGTCTGGCAAACTGCTTCTCGGATTGAGTGTTGCGGTGCGTCCGGCGGGATGCGCTGCGCTTTCCCGACCTACGGTCTTCGGCGGGATGCGCTTCGCTTTCCCGCCCTACGCGGTTATTCGGCTCTTGCTAGTCCTGAACCACGTCTCCGGCCGATAGCCTGACTCCGGCCATCTCGGCAAACTGCTTGAGGCTGAAGCCGTCGCCGAAGTCGATCCCGCCGCGCACGGTCACCTGCACGCCGGCGCGCTCGTCGCCGATGGCCTCGCGCACGCCGCGGATGGCGGTCTCGATGGCGGCGGGGGTGAGCGCGCGTTCGTTGAAGCGGATCTGTACCCCGTGCTCGCCCTCGCCGATCACGATCGTCACGCCCCGCAACAGGATGTCGGCGCGATCCCCGAAGCTGTTGACG
This sequence comes from Chromatiaceae bacterium, assembly GCA_040775095.1. Taxonomy (GTDB): domain Bacteria; phylum Pseudomonadota; class Gammaproteobacteria; order Chromatiales; family Chromatiaceae; genus JAXGTD01. Next base: position 4,294 of record JAXGTD010000123.1, read on the forward strand.
ATGCCGAAGACCTTGTCGGTGTTGTCGATGGCGATGCGCTTGCTCTCGGGGATGCGGGCCGGCTTGGCGTCGTCGATGATGACGCGCTCATCGCCGTCGGCCGGGATCTGAATCCTGGCCGCCTTCTCGACCTCCCCGGCCTTGGCGGCGACGAGGAGGGTACAGGCATGGTGTGGCACCGCAAAGGGTTCGCTGTAGCGGGTGCCTTCCTTGGGGTTGGTTCCATCCAGACTGTAGCGCAGCTCGGCCGCCGGGGTGCAGCGCAGCTCCAGCCTGCGACCGTCGGCGATCTTGTGCAGCTCATGGCGGATGGTGAGGTCGGCCGTCCAGCGCGTCGGCTCGCCGGTCTCGTACTGGCCGCTGCTGTCGACGGCGATGAAGTACAGCGTCGCCTCGGTGGTGCGGTAGTCTTCCAGGTCCTGCACCTGTTCGTCTTGTTCACTGACCGCGTTGGTCTTGAGCACGTAGACGCGTGGGCTGTCGCCGGCATTGCGCGGGGTCAGCGAGAGCGTGGTCTCGCCGGTGTCGCGACTGGTACCGAGGGCGATGACGTTGACCGAGGTCTTCTCGGCCGGGAACGGTCCCTTCTCGATCTGTCCGTCGGCGTGCTGCCGCCAGCGGCCCTGCTTGAGCGCCTCGTCGCGCAGCACCTCCAGGCCGCGGGCGCCGGGCAGCCAGGGCCAGGTGGGGTCGGTCTTGGCGCGCATGAGCAGATCGCGCCAGGGTACGCGCCGATCCGAGGCGGGCCAGAGGTAGGTCTCGGCCATGGCCCAGTAGCTCGGCAACTCGCCGGGCATGTCGAGGGCGAGCTTGTTGTCGCAACGTCCGCTGGCGAGCAGCCTTTCGATCTGTGACTCGGCGGCATGCTCGCCGTCACCGAAACTCAGGCCATTGTCGATGGTGGCCATGACCAGCTCGCCTTCGCCGCCCGGAAAAAACAACCGATTGTAGGCGCCGGAGACGGCCTTGGTGAAGCGCTCCTCCAGCTCTTCGAGCTTGTCGCGGGCCTCGTCGTAGAGGGTGTCGCCGGGCTTGAGGACGGAATGGATCTTCTCGATCGCATAGAGCTCGCGCAGCCGCGCCTCGACCTCGTTGGCCAGGTGGCTGTCGTTGCCGGACAGGATCAGGACGTTGTTCTTCTCTTGCTGGAATTCGTAGAAGTTGCGGATCGCCTCCGGCGGCGTGCGCCCGTCCGGCTGCACCACCAGCAGGATGCGGCTGCCGGACAACTTCACGTCGTCCAGGCGCGGCATGATCTGCACCTCTTGGTAGGCGGCCCGGGACTTGCTCTGCGCCTTGAACAGGCCGGTCAGGCGGTTGATCAGCGCCTGTTCCAGCTTGGGCGCCGGTACCTGCCGGGCGTCGCGCTCGATGCGCCGGCCGAGGTTCTCGGTCTCCTTGAAATAGAACAGCTCGCCCTCGCGGTGCAGATACCAGGCGCGGTCGCGCAGGCGCTCCAAACCGGCCAGGAATTCGTCGGCCTTGCGGTTGGGGGCGGCCAGGTATTCGATGATCTCGGCCTGGGTCAGGCCGCTGTGGGCACCGACCGAGCGCGATAGCGAGGCGGACAGGACCAGTTTGGCAACCTGGGCTGCGGCATCGCCGCCGAGGTCGCCGTCGATCTCCTCGGCGCGGGCGTTGCCGTGGTCGGCGATGTCGTTGACCACCGCCGGCAGCAGGGCCGGATTGACACGCTGGATCTCGTCGCGCACCTCGGTGTCGTTCAGGTCCAGGTGTTGGGTGCCGATGAGGAAGACGTCGTTGGCGTCACGGTTCCAGACGCTACGCAACAGCCGGGCGGTGAACTGCATCAGGCCGCGGGTCTGGCGAAAGCCCTCGTTCTCCTTGAACAGGGCCACCAGGTTTTTGAAGGAGGGATGGAACGGGTAGGTCTCGCGGACCTCCTCGGCCACCTCTTCCATGGCGCGGGCGGTGATGTAGCCGCCGTCTTCGGCCGCCTTGACCTGCTCGGCGAAGGCCTCCGCCACCGAGTCGACGATGGAGGCTCCCGGCAGCTCGGTGAACAGGCGTTTCTTGAGGATCTGGTAGATCTCGTTGCCGGCGAGCTGCACCGGCGTGATGGTCTGCGCCTGGCGGCGGGACTCTTGCTGCAGGTTGGACATGACCCGCGCCAGGTCCTTGGTCTGCGCGTCGTAGCTGCCGGCGAGGTTGGCGATGACCACGCAGCAGCGCGGCAGCCTGATCGCGGCGGTGAGCAGATTGCTCAGGCTGTAGGTGACGACATCGGCCAGCGAGCCCTTGCCGACGGCGCGGGTGGTGGCATTGAGCAGATACGGGGGCAGCTCGTCGAGCAGGATCAGGGTGGGTGTCTCGCCGATGATCTCGAGCCATTTGGCCTCGTCGACCCCGCGCGGACCATCGACCCAGTGGGGGCGAATCCGCTCCGCCTGCCCAAGCTGCCCGGCGATCTCGCCCCAGATGTAATGATCCGGGTCGTTGCGACCGTTGAAGGCGGCGATGCGCGCGGGGCCGAAGTCGAGCCGCTCGGCCAGTTCCGGCGGCAGCACCTCGGCGCGCAGGTGCGGATGCCTCGCCAGCAGGCCGAAGGCGGTCATCATGTGCGTTTTGCCACCGCCCATCGCCTGGGCCAACTCGAAGGCGGCCTGGTCGGACTTGCCGGCAAGGCGTAGCAGCCCCTCGCGGAAGAGCGCATCCATGCCCGCGGTGACGTAGTTGCGGGCGAAGAAGGCGCGCCCATCGCCTTCGTCGGTGATGAGGTCCGAGAGGTTCTCGATGGCCTCGGTCATCCGGTAGTCGTTGACCATCGGATGGATCTGGCAGGCGTCACGAACGGTTCCAAGCACGGCGCTCCCCTCGCTCCATTGGCGTGTGCAGCAGGCACGTCCGATGAACGTGCGTCACGATTGCCTGGGACGGTGCGCCGGCTCGGCGCCGCTCCCTGGGCCTTGTCTGTGTTGTCGTCAGTCGGCCGGCGTGGATGCCGGAACGCGCTCGCGCCTTGGACTTGGCGAGACGTCGGCGGTCTCCACCCGGCAGCGAATCATCACCGCCAGCCGGTTGGCAAGGCCGCGCTGCTGCCGCGCTGCCGCCGCACGCAAGTGCCCCTTGGCCTCCAGCGCGAGGCGCAGCGTCAGGGTTTGCGTCTTGGTGGTTGCCATTTGGATCTGCCGGCGGTGAGGAACGCGGGTTGTGGCTTGTTTGTCAGTGTACCGCATACACCCTGGTCGTCTACACGGGCAGTGGCCGGTGTGACGGGGATCACCTAGGGAGGCGCCGAGCGCACCTGGCGCTGTGCGACGCGCGAGGCGTGCCATTTTCAAGCGCATGGAGCACTCGAAAATGCCTTGCCTGAGTTGCCCAGCCCTGGCCTGTCGACACCCCCTCCCGGCGCCTGGCGCAAACCTCTATTTTCGACGGTTTGGGCCAAGACCCCCAAACGGCACTTGACCCGCGCCCATCGAACGCAATCATGGGGGGCCGAACCCTCCTTGTTGCGCCACGTCGGTGCGGCCTGTATCGAGCCCCAAGCCAATCAATGAACAACCGTCCCGAGCGTATCCGTCTGCGTGGGCTGCGGCAGCACAACCTGAAGGGCCTGGATCTTGACCTACCGCTGGGCGAGCTGATCGTCTTGACCGGGGTCTCGGGGTCTGGCAAGTCCTCGCTGGCCTTCGATACCGTTTACGCCGAGGGCCAGCGACGTTATGTCGAGACCTTCTCGCCCTATGCGCGGCAGTTCCTCGACCGCATGGACCGACCACAGGCGGATCGCATCGACGGCATTCCACCGGCCATCGCCATCGACCAGACCAATCCGGTGCGCACGTCGCGCTCGACGGTGGGTACGATGACAGGACTCAACGATCATCTGAAACTGCTGTTCGCCCGCGCCGCGCGGCTGTTCTGCCACGGCTGCGGTCGCGAGGTGCGCCGCGATACCCCGGAGAGCATCTGGGGGGCGCTGCGAAACCGGACCAAGGGACATCCCGACGGCGGCGATTCGGCGCCGCGGGCGTTGATCTGCTTCGAGGCGGCGGTGCCCGAGTCGATGGGCGTTGAGCAAGTGAAGGACTTGCTGAGGCAGCAGGGCTATGTGCGCTACTTAAACGAGGATCCCCGCGGCATCGAGGTCATTCAGGACCGGCTGCGTCTGGAGGTGCGGAACCAGGGCCGCGCCGTCGAGGCGCTGGAGGCCGCGCTGGCCCGCGGTCAAGGCCGACTGGCGGTCTATCCCCTGGACGAGGCGCTCAACCCGGGTGAGCCCTGGCGCTTCTCCGCGGACCTGCACTGCCCGGATTGCGACATCCACTACCGCGACCCGACACCGAACCTCTTTTCATTCAACTCACCGGTCGGGGCCTGCGGCAGTTGTCGCGGCTTCGGCCGGAGCATCGGCATCGACTGGGCGCTCGTCGTACCCGACACGTCGAAGTCGCTCCTCGACGGCGCCATCCGGCCAATTCAGTCCGACAGCTACTCAGAGGTACAGGAAGATCTGATCGGCTTCGCCCACCGCCGCGGCGTGCCCACCGACGTGCCCTGGCGCGACCTCGGGGAGGCCGATCGCGCCTGGGTACTGGAGGGCGAGGGGGAACGCGACCAGCGCGTCTGGTATGGCATACGCCGGTTCTTCAGCTGGTTGGAGGGGCGCAGCTACAAGATGCACGTGCGGGTGCTGCTGTCGCGGTACCGCAGTTACGACACCTGCACGGCCTGCAATGGGGCCAGGCTAAAGGATGAGGCGCTGGACTGGCGGGTCGGCGACCATCGGCTGGCAGACGCGGCATTGGAGCGGGCCCTGCGTTTCCGTCACGCCCGCGCGACCATGCCGGATCTGGCCTGGCTGGGGCTGCCGGGCCTCGGCGTCCACGATCTGATGCGGCTGCCCATCGACCGCTGCCGCACGTTCTTCGACACCCTGACCCTGCCGGGGGCCATGGACCAGGCGATGGAGCTGCTGCTCTCCGGCATCCGCGCGCGGCTGCACTATCTGGTCGAGGTCGGGCTCGGCTACCTGACGCTGGATCGGCAGTCGCGCACCCTCTCCGGTGGCGAGGTGCAGCGCATCAATCTCACCACCGCGCTCGGCACCTCCCTGGTGAACACGCTGTTCGTGCTCGACGAGCCAAGCATTGGCCTGCATCCGCGTGACATCGACCGGGTGGTCGGGATCCTGCAACGGCTGCGCGATCAGGGCAACTCGCTGCTGGTGGTCGAGCATGATCCACAGGTGATCCGCGCGGCCGACCGTATCTTCGACATCGGCCCCGGCCCTGGGGAACGCGGGGGCGAGCTGGTATTTCAGGGCTCGCCGGCGCAGCTGATCGCCGCCGAGGGCTCTCTGACCGGCGATTTTCTGTCTGGGCGGCGGGGCGTCGCGGAGCCGAGACCGCCGCGGCTGCCGAACCCCGGCGAGCCAATGCTGCGGCTATCCAATGTCCGTGCACACAACCTCCGGGGCGTCGATGTCACGATCCCGCTCAACCGACTCGTGGTCGTGACCGGCGTGTCCGGGTCCGGCAAGTCGACCCTGGTGCAGGACGTGTTGTTCAACCATCTGGCCAAGGCCAAGGGCCACCCGGAGGGCCCCCCTGGCGCCTGTGATGCCATCGACGGCGGCCACCTGATCGGCGATGTGGTGATGCTCGACCAGTCGCCGATCGGGCGCACGTCACGCTCCAATCCGGCCAGCTTCGTCGGCGCGCTGGGCCCCATCCGCAAGCTCTTTGCCGCCGCACCGCTGGCCCAGGAGCGCGGCTACAAGCCCGGCCACTTCAGTTTCAACTCGGGTCCTGGACGCTGTCCGACCTGCGCGGGCTCCGGCTTCGAGCATGTGGAGATGCAGTTCTTGTCAGACGTGTATCTACGCTGCCCTGACTGCAACGGGCGGCGCTACCGGGCGTCGCTGCTGGAGGTCAGACTCGCGAACGAGCAGAATCCCAACGGCGTGAGCATCGCAGACGTGCTGGAGATGACCGTGGCCGAGGCGCTGCGTGCCTTTGCCGGGAAGGCAGAGGTCAGCCGGGCGCTGCAGCCGCTGTGCGACGTCGGGCTCGAGTACCTGCGCCTGGGCCAACCGGTGCCGACCCTCTCCGGCGGAGAGGCGCAGCGACTGAAGCTGGCCGGCCGCCTCGCCGAATCGCGCCGCCGCAAGAACGGCGGTCTGTTGTTTCTGCTCGACGAACCCACCACGGGGCTTCATTTCGCCGATATCAGCGTGCTGCTGGGGGCCTTCCACAAGCTGATCGCCGCGGGCCACTCGCTGCTTGTGATCGAGCACAACCTCGATGTCATCCAGGCCGCGGACTGGCTCATCGACATGGGTCCCGAAGGGGGCGATGGCGGCGGCGAGATCGTCTGCCGCGGGACGCCGGCGCAGGTCGCCGGGCATGCGACCAGCCACACCGGGCGTGTGCTCCGTGAGGATGCGGCACGCCGCGAGTCGCGGCGGGTCCGCTCGCATCGTGACCAGGCCGGTGCGCGGGATGAGATCGCAGAGTCCGCCGGCAGCCTTGCATCGAACGCGGAGGCCAAGCGCCGCAAGGCCCTCTCTCCGTCCCCCACCGCGCCGCCACCGCCTTGCGCGTCGCGCCCCGCCACGTCCAACGCGATCTCGATCCGGCATGCCCGCGAGCACAACCTGAAGGATCTGACCCTGGAGATCCCGCGGGATCAATTCGTCGTGATCACCGGCGTGTCTGGCAGTGGCAAGAGCACACTCGCGTTCGATATCCTGTTCGCGGAGGGTCAGAGGCGATACCTGGAGTCGCTGAACACCTATGCGCGGCAGTTTGTCCAGCCGGCGGCCCGGGCCGACGTGGATGCCATCTTCGGCATCCCCCCAACAATTGCCATCGAGCAGCGCACCAGTCGCGGTGGGCTCAAGAGCACCGTCGGCACCCTGACCGAGGTGCACCATTTTCTGCGCCTGCTCTATGTGAAGCTCGGCGTGCAATGGTGCCCCGACTGCGGTGTGCCAATCGAGCCGCAACACAGGGAGGGGATCCTTGCGCGTCTGCGGGCCGAGCACGACGGCCAGCGCGTCCTGTTGCTGGCACCTCTGGTGATCGCGCGCAAGGGAGTCTACAACGAGCTCGCCGCCTGGGCCGCTCGCAAGGGCCACCCGCTGCTCGATGTCGACGGCGAGCCGACGCCGACCAATCCCTGGCCGCCACTGGATCGGTTTCGCGAGCACAACATCGATCTGCCCGTCGGGGAGGTGAGCCTATGCGCAGACCAGGAACCGGCGCTGCGCGGATTGCTCGACCAGGCGCTGGAGCTCGGCAAGGGGCTCGTTCGGATCAGGACCCTCGCCCGAGGGTCGGGAGCCGCTCACGGCCCCAGCATGACCTACTCCACGCGTCGCACCTGTCCGAGCTGCGGAAACGGTTTCGAGGAACCAGACCCGCGGCTGTTTTCGTACAACTCGAAACACGGCTGGTGCCCGGGTTGCTATGGCACGGGGCGCTCGCTCGCCGGCTTCGACGAGGAGCAGACGGGCGACGAGGGACAATGGGTCGACATCGGTGAGGCGGCCCCCTGTCCGGCGTGCAATGGTCAACGACTTCGACCGGAGGCGCTGGCGGTACGCTTCCACGATCGATCCATCGCCGCACTCTCGGCGTTGAGCGTCCGCGAGGCCCGGACGCTGCTCAACGGACTGGTGCTGTCTGAGCGCGAGGCCGTCATCGGCCGCGACCTGCTCGCCGAGGTGCGCGGGCGACTCGACTTCCTGGAAAGGGTCGGTCTGGGCTACCTGAGCCTCGACCGCGCGGCGCCGACGCTGTCTGGCGGCGAGGCGCAGCGTATCCGCCTCGCCGCCCAGCTCGGGTCCAACCTGCGTGGGGTCTGCTACGTGCTCGACGAGCCCAGCATCGGCCTGCACGCCCGCGACAACGCAATGCTGCTGGATACGTTGGAAGGACTGCGCGACAAGGGCAACAGCCTGTTGGTCGTCGAGCACGACGAGCAGACCATGCACCGGGCCGAGCAGATCATCGACCTCGGTCCCGGTGCCGGGATCCATGGCGGCCGCATAGTCGCCCGCGGCACCGCGGCGGAGCTCGCGGCCGATCCGGCCTCCGTGACCGGGCACTTCCTGGCGCGTTGCGGGCTTGTGTCAGCATTCTCCGCCCGCCCCTGCGCCAATACGGGGTGGTTGCGCATCCGCGGCGCCCGGCTACACAACCTACAGAATCTGGATCTGGCGCTGCCGCTGGGGCGCCTGGTCTGCGTGACCGGCGTCTCGGGCTCCGGAAAGTCGACACTGGTGCGCGATCTGATCGCCAGATCGCTGCGCCGCCTACTCGCCCCCGAGCGCCAACGCGGCGGGCAGGCCCACAAGAGCGAGCTGACGGGCTGCGTTGGACTCACCGGCTGGCAGACCCTGACGCGCGTGCTGGAGGTAGACCAGACCCCCATCGGCAAGACCCCCCGCTCCTGCCCGGCGACCTATATCGGCTTTTGGGACCGCATCCGGCGGCTGTTCGCGGCCACCACCGAGGCACGTATGTTGGGCTGGGGGGCGGGGCGTTTCTCGTTCAATACCAAGGGTGGTCGTTGCGAGACCTGCGAAGGACAGGGCATGCAGCGACTGGAGATGAGCTTTCTGCCGGACGTCTACGGGCCCTGCG